>PKRH01000085.1 GCA_017577565.1 Thermoanaerobacterales bacterium
GCCGGGCGGGACGCCGCCGGGGGTGCCGACCGGGCGGGCCCGATCCGCCAGGCGGACCTCGTCGCCGGGCTGGCGGCGCGCCTGCGGCTCACGGCGCTGCTCGACCGCTACCCGCGGACCGCCGTGATGGGCACGTTCGCCTTCGTGAACGGGCTGGTGAGCATCGGGCTGCTCGCCGCGCTGGCCATGGCGACCGACACGCCGTCGCTGTTCCCGTCGCTCGGGCCGACCGCCTTCCTGCTGTTCAGCACGCCGCTGCTGCCGGCCGCGTCGCCCCGGAACACCGTCGAGGGCCACCTGATCGGCGTGCTGGCCGGTTACGGGTCGCTGGTCGTGTTCGGCCTGACCGACAACCCGGCGACGATCGTCGAGGGGGTGAGCGGGCGGCGGGTGGGCGCCGCGGCCCTGTCGCTGGCGCTGACCAGCGGGTTCATGGTCTGGCTCCAGCGCCCCCACCCGCCCGCCGGGGCCACGACGCTCATCATCTCGCTGGGCATCCTGCGGGAGCCGTGGCAGCTCGCCGTGCTGATGGTCGCCGTCGTGCTCATGGTGCTCCAGGGGTACGGGCTGAACCGCCTGGCTGGGCTGCCGTACCCCCGCTGGGCGCCCGTCCCCGAGCCCGGCCCCGGCGCGCCCGGCCGCCGGTGAGCGACGCGGTCGCCCACGCGAACACAGCGCGCATCCGCACACGCTGTGTGGTGGCAGCACAACCGACCGCGACGTGACACATTTCACGTGATCTGGGGTCTTGTGGCACACGCCGTTCATGGGGAAACTGCAACCGCTCATGCCCACCGCAGAGCCCCGCGAGTGCGACGGGCCGACCGCCACGGCTCACGTCGCCTCACAAAGCGGCGAGCCGGTTCCGGTCTTGGGGAGAAGCCCGGGACCGGCCGCCCCGGGGTCTGCGGCGTGAGCAACCCCGGGGTCCGGGCCGCACGGCCCGGACCCCGGGCGTCTCCACCCGTCAGCCGGCGAGCGGCGAGAGCACCTCGAAGCCGAGCGCCGCGGCCGCCGGGATCTGCCGGCCGTCGTAGGTGACGTAGGTGAGCGGCCGGGGCAGGCGGTCGGCGGCCGCCAGGTGGACGGCGTCGACGGTGCGCAGCCCGTAGGTGGCGCCGAGCTCGACCGCGTGGGCGAGGCACCGGTCGTCGACCGGCACGACGACGAACGCGTCCCAGTCGTCGCGCAGGTGGCCCCAGAGGCGGGCGTGCTGGCTCGGGGTGACGGCCAGGCGGTGCAGGGCGAGCAGGGTCTCGGCCCGGCACAGGGCCGACGCGCACCACACCGGGTCGGCCGCCATCGCGTCGAGGACCAGCTCGCGGTCGGGGCCCTGGACGTAGCGGCGGACCAGCGCGGACGTGTCGAGGAAGAGCGTCACCGGCGCACCCCGGGGGTCAGCCGCCCCGCAGCTCGTCGAGCACGCTGCCCGGGCGGATGTCGACCGGGGCGTCCTCCGGGGGCGGCGGTGCCGGCCGGTCGTGGCGCCGGGGCGGCACCGCCAGCCCGGCGGCGACGAGGTCGTCGATCGTGGGCCCCGTCGCGGGCTCCAACGGCCCGAGCTGGGCGGTGGGGACGCCGTCGACCGTGACGACGATGCGCTCGCCGGTCGCGGCCCGGCGGACGACGGCGGCCACGTTGTTGCGCAGCTCGCGGATGCCGACCCGGTCCACCGGCGGCAGCGTAGCACGCGTGTACACATCCCGCCTGGCGGCGGTCCGGTGGGCGCCCTAGCGTCGGGCCCACTTCGCAGGCGCCAGCCAGGCACCCAGGAGGGACCACGCCGTGAACTTCGCATTCTCCGAGGAGCAGGAAGAGCTCCGCCGCATCACCCGCCAGTTCCTCGAGGCCAAGTCGCCGGAGACCGAGGTGCGGCGGCTGATGGAGACGACCGAGGGCTACGACCCGGCCGTCTGGAGCCAGATGGCCAACGAGCTGGGCCTGCAGTCGCTGATCATCCCCGAGGAGTACGGCGGCCAGGGCTTCGGCTACGTCGAGCTGACGGTCGTCCTCGAGGAGATGGGGCGGGTCCTGCTCGCGGCGCCGTTCTTCTCGACGGTCGCCCTCGCCACCAACACCATCCTCCACTCGGGCGACGAGGCGGCGAAGAAGGAGGTGCTGCCGGGCATCGCCTCCGGCGAGACGATCGCCACGCTCGCCTTCACCGAGCCCAACGGCAAGTGGGACCTCTCGGGCATCGAGGCCACCGCCACCAAGGACGGCGACACCTGGCGGATCGACGGCACGAAGATGTTCGTGCTCGACGGCCACACGGCCAACCTGATCCTGGTGGCCGCCCGCACCGGCGACGACATCTCGCTGTTCCGGGTCGCCGGCGACGCCGAGGGCCTGACCCGCACGCCGCTGGCCACCATGGACCAGACCCGCAAGCAGGCCAAGCTCGAGTTCTCGAACGTGCCGGCCACCCTCCTCGGCGAGCAGGGCAAGGGCGGCGACGTGCTCGGCCGGGTGCTCGACCTCGCCGTGGTCGCCCTGGCCGCCGAGCAGGTCGGCGGTGCCCAGAAGGTGCTGGAGATGTCGGTCCAGTACGCCAAGGACCGCGTCCAGTTCGGCCGGCCGATCGGCTCGTTCCAGGCCATCAAGCACAAGTGCGCCGACATGCTGCTCGAGGTCGAGTCGGCCAAGTCGGCCGCCTACTACGCGGCCTGGTGCGCCGCCGAGCTGAACGACGAGCTCCCCGAGGTGGCGTGCCTCGCCAAGGCCTACTGCTCGGAGGCCTACTTCCACGCCGCCGCCGAGAACATCCAGATCCACGGCGGCATCGGCTTCACCTGGGAGCACCCGGCCCACCTGTACTTCAAGCGGGCCAAGTCCTCCGAGCTGCTCTTCGGCGACCCCACCTACCACCGGGAGCTGCTCGCCCAGCGCCTGGGCATCTGATCGACGCCGCCGTCGCGGCGAGGACCCGTCCCGGCGCCCGCCGGTCGCCCGGCTCCGTCCCCACGACGACGAGCCCGGCGCCGGCGGGCGCCGTCGCGCCCGTCCCCGCCGGGTGACCCGCGCGCCGGACCGGCGAGTGGCCCGGCCACCCGGCCCCGGGGTTACCGTTCGCGGTCGTGGTCTGGATCTTCGCCGTGCTGGCCGCCGTCGTCGTCTTCGCGATCGCCGCGGCGACGGTCGGTCGGGAGACGTTCCGCCTCGCCCACGTCCCGCCGTCCACGATCCTCGACGTCGACGAGGCGGTCGAGCACGTGGCGGACGCCCTGCCCTTCGAGGTCCAGGCCCGGCTGAGCTACGACGACGTCCGCCAGCTCATCCTCGCCGAGCTCGACCACTTGCGGTCGGTCGGCGTGCTGGCCGGCCCGGGGGAGGAGGTGCCGCCGCCGGACGGCGACGCGCCCGAGGTCGTGCTGGCCGACGACGAGGCCGTCGCCGTCGTGCTCGGCCGGGCCGAGGAGGCCGGGCTGGACGTGACCGACGACGACGTCTACCACGTGATCAGCGCCCTGCACGGCTACCTGGCCGAGATCGGCGCCGTCGGCCCGCCGGCGTCGGCCTGACCCGGCCCGTCGCCGTCGCCGTCGAGCGCGCCGGCGCCGGTGTTGCCCAGCCAGCTGCGGTAGAGGGCGGCGTAGGTGCCGCCGGCGGCCACCAGCTCGGCGTGCGTGCCCTGCTCGACGATGCGGCCGCCGTCGAAGACGAGCACGAGGTCCGCCGACTCGGCCGTGGCCAGGCGGTGGGCGATCGTCACCATCGTGCGGCCCTCGGACAGGCGCTCGAGCGCCCGGGCCAGGGCCCGCTCGGTCTCGGCGTCGACGGCGCTCGTCGCCTCGTCCAGCACCAGCAGGCCGGGGTCACCGACCTGGGCCCGGGCCAGCGCGACGAGCTGGCGCTCGCCGACCGACAGGCGCCCGCCCCGCTCGCCCACCGGGGTGTCGAGCCCGAGCGGCAGCTCGTCGAGCCACCAGCCGAGGCCCAGCGCCTCGAACGCCGCCCGCACCTGCGCGTCGTCCGCCGCGCCGCCGCCCGCCCCCAGGCCGATGCGGACGTTGTCGCCGAGCGTGGCGTCGAACAGGAAGCCGTCCTGCGGGACCAGCCGGATCGCCCGCCGCCGCGCCGCCGGGTCGGCGTCACGGAGGTCGACGCCGCCGACCCGGACGGTGCCGGCCGTCGGGTCGGCCAGCCGGCAGAGCAGCTTGGCGAACGTCGTCTTCCCCGAGCCCGTCTCGCCCACGATCGCGATCGACCGGCCCGCCGGCAGGCGCACGGAGATGTCGTGCAGCACCGGCACGCCGTCCCGGTAGGCGAAGGACACGCGGTCGACCTCGACCTCCAGCGGGCCCCGGGGCAGGTCGACGCCCTCCGCCGGCTCGGGCACGTCGGGCGGGGTGGCCAGGACGCCGAGCACCTTGCGCCACCCGGCGAGGGCGATCTGGGTCTGGTCGAAGACCTCGGACAGCTCGGCGATGGGGTTGAGCAGGAGGTTGATGAGGAAGACGAAGGCGACGACCTCGCCGACGCCGAGGCCCCAGCCGGGCCCCCAGGTGGCGCCGACGGCGACGACGCCGGCCAGGGCGCAGGCCCCGAACAGGTCGCCGAGGGGGAACATGGCCGCCACGTAGCGGGCGGCGGTGAGGTAGGCCCGGTACTGGCGGTCGATGGCCGACCGGAGACGGCGGCGCGCCCGGTCCTCGAGACCGTACGCCTGGATGACGGGCGCCCCGGCGACGGTCTCGGACACCTCCGACAGCGACTCGCCGACGGCGGTGCGGACCCGGTCCTGGGCCGCCAGCTGGCGGCGCTGCAGCGCGGGGACGAGCACGGTCAGCGGCAGGAAGGCCACCAGCGCGACGAGGGCCAGGCGCCACTCGTAGGCGGCCATGACCGCGAAGGTGGCGACGATCATCACCGAGTTGACGATCCAGGAGATGGCGCCCCACTCCAGGAACTGGGCCAGCGTCTCGATGTCGCTGGTGACCCGGGAGACGAGCGCGCCCCGGCGCTGCTCGGTGTGCTCGGCGACCGACAGCCGGTGGACGTGGTCGAAGGCCCGCACCCGCAGCGCCAGCAGGCTGGCCTCCGAGGTGCGGACCAGCCGCAGGTAGGTGGCCCGGGTGAGCCCGTAGAGGGCCAGCACGACGAGGGCGGTCACGGCCGCCGCGCCGTGGACGAAGCCGGGTCGGAACCCCTCCGGCCCGAGCACGCCCCGGTCGAGGATCTGCTGGACGAGCACCGGCACCGCCAGTTTCCCGGCGGCGGTCACGACGGCCATGGCCACGCTCAGCACGACGCCGCGGCGCAGCTCCGGCGTGGCGGCCAGGCCCCGCCGCAGCACCTCCAGCGCGCCCGCGCCGGCCAGCGGGCCGGCGTCGGAGGGCTCGTCCTCGGGCGGCGGGCCCGGTGGTGCCTCGGCGTCGAGGGCGGGACCGACCGGCGAGGACGCGAGCAGGTCGGCCGCCGCGCCGGCGGCCTCGGCCCCCGCCGCGGGCGGGGCCCCGGGGGCGGCGGTGTCGTCGCGCCTCACGGCGTCGCGCCCTGGGCGTAGGCGCGGGCGAGGGCCGCGTAGGCGGGCACGGTGGCGACCAGCTCGTCGTGGGTGCCGGCGGCGGCGATGCGGCCCCGCTCGAGGAACACGACGCGGTCGGCGAGGGCGATCGTCGACAGGCGGTGGGCGACGATCAGCGTCGTCGCCCGCAGCGCGCCCCGCAGCCCGTCGAGGATCCGGCGCTCGACGGTCGGGTCGACCGCGGAGGTGGCGTCGTCGAGCACGAGCAGGCCGGGACGCCGCAGCAGCGCCCGGGCCAGGGCCAGCCGCTGGCGCTGGCCGCCCGACAGCGTCACGCCCCGCTCGCCGATGCGCTGGTCGAGGCCGGCGGGCAGGCGGGCGACGAAGCCGTCGGCCCGGGCCCGGGCCAGCGCCCACCAGACCTCGTCGTCCGGGACCGGCTCGCCCAGGGTCAGGTTCTCGCGGACCGAGTCGGCGAACAGGAACGACTCCTGGAACACCAGCGCCACCTGCGATCGCACCGACGCCGGGCTGGCCCGGCGGAGGTCGACGCCCCCGAGGCGGATGGTGCCGGCCTCGGGCTGGTGCAGGCCGGCCAGCAGGTGGCACAGGCTCGACTTGCCCGACCCGGTGGCGCCGACCAGGGCGACGACCTCGCCGGGGGCCAGGGCCAGGTCGAGGCCGTCCAGCACCGGCGTGGCGCCGTAGCCGAAGCGCAGCCCCTCGACCTCGACCGCCAGCGGTCCCGCCGGCAGCGGCACCTGGGCGTCGGCCGGCGGCTGCGGCCGGGAGGGCGCGGCCAGCACGCCCTCGATCCGGTCGGCGGCGACGACGGCCCGGGGCAGCTCCTCGAGCAGGAAGCCGACGACCCGCATGGGGAACGCGAGGATGTTGAAGAGGGCCATGGCCTGCACCAGCTCGCCCGTCGAGATGGCGCCGGTCGAGATGCGCCAGGCGCCCACCGAGAGCAGGGCGATCGTGCCGAGGTTGGGCAGCCCCTCGAAGACGGGCTCGAAGGTCGCCCGCAGCCGGGCGACGTCCAGCCGGGCGCGGCGCAGCCGGTCGGCGGACCGCCGGAGGCGCGCCACCTCGCGGTCCTCGAGCCCCAGCGTCTTCACCACCAGGGCGCCGTCGAAGGACTCGTGGGCGACGCCGGACACCTCGCCGAGGCGGGCCTGGGCCCGGGCGGCCGGCTCCTCGATCCGCCGGCTGTAGACGTGGTTGAGCAGGGCGAGGGCAGGGAACAGGGCGAGGCCGACGAGCATGAGCAGGGGGTCGATGAGCGCCAGGCTGACGACCGACAGGACGATCAGCACGACGACGCCGAGCGACAGCGGCAGCGGTTGCAGCACGACCGTCGCCCGCTCGGCGTCCGCGTCGGCGTGGGCCAGCAGCCGCCCGGTGGGGTGGGCGCCGAAGTAGCTGAGCGGCACCCGCAGGTAGGTGTCGGTCACCCGCTGGAACCACGTGCGCTGCATGCCACGGACGGCCTTCATGCCGTAGTAGCGGCGGGCGAACACGCCGAGCGACCGGAGCACGGCGACGCCGACGATCGCCGCGGCGCCGAGCGCCACCGTCGTGCCCGCCACGCCGTCCCGGAACGCCGGCACGACGACCTCGTCGGTCACCCGCCCGATGACCCACGTGCCGCCCACCGCCGTGGCGCCGAAGACGACGGCGCCCAGGATGGACACCGCGAACGGGCGCGGGTGGGTGCGCACGCTGAGCCACAGCAGCCGCAGGCCCCGCCGGGCCAGCGACGCCGCCGGCCGGGGGGCGGCCCCGTCGGTGGGGAGGTCGACAGCAGACATGCGGTTGCGAGTCTGCCGGGCCGGCCGCCCGATGCCCCCATCGGTTCCGGGCGGCCCCGACTTCGGCGCCCCGGCGGGCCCGGTGTACCGTCCCGTCGCATGGAGCGCCCGTCGAAGTTCGAGCACCACCGGTACATCGGCGACAAGCGCACGCAGGTCGTCTACGACCTCGACCACACCGACGAGGAGGTCGAGGCGGCGGTGGCCGAGCTGATGGAGGCCGAGACGTTCATCTGCTTCGCCCCCGACACGCTCGCCGAGGCCCGCAACCGGGGCTACCGCCTGGCCAAGGCCTCCCGCCGGGCCCGCCGGGAGGCCGGCATCGAGGACGACTCCGCCGACGCGGCCTGAGCGGCGGCGGGCGGCTCCGGGTGGACGAGCGCTTCCTCTCCGACGGGCTCGCCCTCGCCGCGCACCTCGCCCGGCCGCCGGGCCGCCCGAGCGGCCCGCCGCCGGCGGTCGTGCTGTGCCACGGCTTCCCCTCGACCGGCTCGGCCGCCTCGGCCGCGGCGACCATGCCCGAGCTGGCCGACCGCATCGCCACCGAGATGGGCTGGGCGGCGCTGGCCTTCGCCTACCGGGGCTGCGGCACCTCGGAGGGCCAGTTCTCGCTGCGGGGCTGGCTGGAGGACATCCGGCACGCCGTCGACCACCTCGACCGCACCGTCCAGCCGCTCGGCATCTGGCTGGTCGGCTTCGGCACCGGCGGCGCGCTGGCGATCTGCGCCGCGGCCGGCGACCCCCGGATCCGGGGCGTCGCCGCCCTCGGCGCGCCGGGCGACTTCGACGACTGGGCGTCGCACCCCCGGCGGCTGCTCCAGCACGGGCGGGACATCGGCGTCATCACCGACCCCGCCTTCCCGCCGTCGTTCGACGCCTGGGCCCAGGAGCTGAAGGACATCCGGGCGGTCGCCTGCGTCGCCGAGTACGCGCCCCGGCCGCTGCTCGTCATGCACGGCAGCGACGACGAGGTCGTCCCGTCCTTCGACGCCCGCATCCTGGCCGACGCCCACGGCTCGGCCGAGCTGCGGTTCATCCACGGCGCCGGCCACGCGCTGCGCCACGACCCCCGGACGATCGCCGTCCTGCTCGGCTGGCTCGACCGCCAGCGCCACGCCCTGCAGCGCTGACGGCGGCCGCCGGCCGGCCCGGCGGTCAGTCGGGGTCGTCGGCCTTCGACCGGTTGCGGGCCTTCATCATCTTCTTCCAGGCCCGCACCCGCTCGAGCGCCTCGGGCGAGTCGACGTCGGCCACCGACCGGGGCTGGTCGTCGGAGAACGGGGCGGTGGCCTCCTCCCAGCCCTCGGGCCGGACGCCGAACCGCTTGGCCAGGAGGGCGCTGAAGATCTTCGCCTTCTCGGCGCCGAAGCCGGGCAGCCGGCGGACCCGGGCGACGAGCTCGCGCCCGGAGGTGACACCCTCCCAGACGGCCGCGGCCGACCCGTCGTATTCGTCGACCAGGTACTGGCACAGCGCCTGGGTGCGCTTGGCCATCGAGCCGGGGAAGCGGTGCAGCGCCGGCGGGCCCGTGAACACCTCCTGCAGCCGGTCGGGGTCCATCGCCGCGATCTCGGCGGCGTCGAGGCGGCCGCCGAGCCGCTCCCGCAGGCGGAGGGGCCCGGAGAACGCCCACTCCATCGGGACCTGCTGGTCGAGGAGCATGCCGATCAGCAGCGCCAGCGGGTCCTCGGCCAGCAGCCGGTCGGCCTCGGGGTCGCCGGTGACGGGGACGAAAGCGGTCATGCCGGCACCGTACCGCCCCACCCGGCGGGCCGGGCGGGGACGCCCGGCGCCCCGCCCGGCCCCCGGAGGGCTACGGTCGGCGCCCGTGGCTGCGGGTCGGTTCCTCCGCCGCGCCGTGCTGCGCGGCGCGCTCGCCGGCGCCGCGGCGCGGCCGCTCGGCCCGCCGGCCGCCGCGGCCGGGGCCGTGACCGGCGCGCTGCAGGAGCACGCGGCGCTCGGCGCCGTCGGCGCGCTCGCCGTGGCGGCCTGGGCCGGGCGGCGGCGTGGCGAGGTCCGCCTGGTGCCGCGGCTCGCCGCCGGGGTCGTCGTGGGCCTCGCCACCCGCCTCGTCTGGCCGGTGGCGCCCAAGGGACCGGCGGCGGTGCGGGCCCACCGCACCGTGACCTCGCTGCCGGCCGACCCGGACGGCACGGGCGTGGGCATCGTCGTCAACCCCGGCGCGGGGTCGGGCGCGGTCGGCGGCGAGGGGTCGCCGGCCGCGGCGCTGCGGGCCGCGCTGCCCGCCGCCCGGATCGTCGAGCTCGCCGAGGGCGGCGACCTGGTCGCGGCCCTCGAGGAGCTGGTCGGCGCCGGGTGCCGGGCGATCGGGGTCGCCGGCGGCGACGGGTCGATCAACGCCGCCGCGGGCGTGGCGCTGGCCCACGGCCTGCCGCTCGTCGCCGTGCCGGCCGGGACGCTCAACCACCTGGCCCGCGACCTCGGCGTCGAGTCGCTGGAGGACGCCGTCGACGCCGTGCGGGCCGGGCACGCCGCGGTCATCGACGTCGGCTGGATCGCCGGGCGGCCCTTCCTCAACACCGCCAGCTTCGGCAGCTACGTCGAGCTGGTCGACGCCCGGGAGGCGCTCGAGGACCGGGTGGGGAAGTGGGCGGCGCTGGCGGTCGCCCTCGTCCGGGTGCTGCGCCGGGGGTCGCCCGTGCGGGTGGTGCTCGACGGCGAGGAGCGGGTGCTGTGGCTCGCGTTCCTCGGCAACTGCCGCTACCACCCGCCCGGTGTGGCGCCCACCTGGCGCGAGCGCCTGGACGACGGCCAGATCGACGTCCGGCTGGTCGACGCCTCGCAGCCGTTCGCCCGGGCCCGCCTGGTGGCCGCCGCCCTCACCGGCACCCTGCGGCGCAGCCGCGTCCTCGAGACCTTCGAGACGACGACGCTGCACGTGCGCTCGCCCGACGGTCCGCTGCGGCTGGCCCGGGACGGCGAGACGTTCGACGGCACGGCCGAGATCGTCGTGGCGAAGGACGGGTCGCGGCTGACCGTCTACACGCCTCAGAGGTCGTAGGCCCGCGGGTCGGTGCGCTCGGTGTCGATGCCGTAGTGGGCGATGGCGTCGGCGACCGTCTGCGCCTTGACCTCGCCCTGCTGGGCCAGCGCCCACAGGGTGGCCACGACGACGTTCGGCATGTCGACCTCGAAGAACTCCCGGAGCCGCTCGCGGGTGTCGGACCGCCCGAACCCGTCGGTGCCGAGCGGGACGAACGGCTTGGGCACCCACCGGCCGATCTGGTCGGGGACGGCCTTCATGTAGTCGGTCACCGCCACGACGGCCGACGGCGCGTCGTCGCCCCCGAGCAGCCGGGTGACGAGCGGCGTCCGCTGCTCCTCGGTCGGGTGCAGGCGGTTCCAGCGCTCGGTGGTCAGGGCCTCCTCGCGCAGGCGCTTGTAGCTGGTCGCCGACCACAGCTCGGCGCCGACGTCCCACCGCTCGGCCAGCTCGGCCTGGGCGGCCCGGGCCGCGCCCTGGGCCGGGCCCGAGAACAGGATCGCCGCCTTGTGGGACGGCCCCTCCGGGGCGTCGGCCCACTTGTACAGGCCGCGGAGGATGCCCTCCTCGGCGCCCTCGGGCAGCGGCGGCATCAGGTAGTTCTCGTTGTAGAGCGTGAGGTAGTAGACGACGTCGCGCTCGTCCACGAGCATCTCCTGGATGCCGTGGCGGATGATGACCGCCATCTCGTAGGCGAAGGCCGGGTCCCAGGCCTCGACCGAGGGCACGGTGCTGGCCAGCACGTGGCTGTGGCCGTCCTGGTGCTGGAGGCCCTCGCCCAGCAGGGTCGTGCGCCCGGCGGTGGCGCCGAGCAGGAAGCCGCGGGCCCGCGAGTCGGCGGCCGACCAGATGAGGTCGCCCACCCGCTGGAACCCGAACATCGAGTAGAAGGTGAAGAACGGCAGCATCGGCACGCCGCGGTGGGCGTAGGAGGTGGCGGCGGCGATGAACGACGCCATCGAGCCCGCCTCGGTGATGCCCTCCTCGAGCACCTGGCCGTCCTTCGCCTCGCTGTAGGAGAGGAGCAGCTCGGCGTCGACCGGCGTGTAGCGCTGGCCGAGCGGCGAGTAGATCTTGAACTCCTTGAACAGCGCGTCCATGCCGAAGGTGCGGGCCTCGTCGGGGATGATCGGCACGACGCGCCGGCCGACGTTGCCGTCCCGCATGAGGTTCCGCAGCAGCCGGGTGAAGGCCATGGTGGTCGACACCGCCTGCTTGCCGGAGCCGGCCAGCACCTCCTCGAAGGCCTTGTCGTCCGGCGGCGTCAGCGGGCTGCGCACCCGCACGACCCGCTGGGGCAGCGGCCCGTCCAGCACCCGGCGCCGCTCGAGCATGTACTCGTGCTCGACGGACCCCTCCGGGAAGCGGATGTAGGGCGGGTCCTTGTCCTCGGCGAGGTCCTCGTCCTTGATGACGTCCTGCAGGTAGAGCCGGTCGCGCAGGACCCGCAGCTGCTCGATCGACATCTTCTTGATCTGGTGGGTCGCGTTGCGGCCCTCGACGTCGGGACCCAGCGTCCAGCCCTTGATCGTCTTGGTGAGGATGACGGTGGGGGCGCCCCGCTGCTCGGTGGCCGCCTTGTAGGCGGCGTAGAGCTTCCGGTAGTCGTGGCCGCCGCGGGGCAGGTTGCGGATCTCGTCGTCGGACAGGTGCTCGACGAGCTTGCGCAGCCGCGGGTCGGGCCCGAAGAAGTGCTCGCGGGTGTAGGCCCCCGACTCGACGGCGTAGCGCTGGAAGTCGCCGTCGACGGTGCGGTTCATCTTGTCGAGCAGCACGCCGTCCTCGTCGCGGGCGAGCAGCTCGTCCCACTTCGAGCCCCAGATGACCTTGATGACGTTCCAGCCGGCGCCGCGGAAGAGGGCCTCGAGCTCCTGGATGATCTTGCCGTTGCCCCGCACCGGGCCGTCGAGGCGCTGGAGGTTGCAGTTGACGACCCAGATGAGGTTGTCGAGCTGCTCGCGGGCGGGGAGCGTGATGGCCCCGAGCGTCTCGGGCTCGTCCATCTCGCCGTCGCCGAGGAAGGCCCAGACGCGGCTGCCGCTGGTGTCGTCGATCCGGCGGTCGTGCAGGTAGCGGAGGAAACGGGCGTGGTAGATCGAGTTGATCGCGCCCAGCCCCATCGACACCGTCGGGTACTCCCAGAAGTGGGGCATGAGCCGGGGGTGCGGGTAGCTCGACAGCCCGCCCCCGACCTCCTGGCGGAAGTTGTCGAGGTCCTCCTCGGTGAGCCGGCCCTCGAGGAACGCCCGGGCGTAGAAGCCGGGCGCGGCGTGGCCCTGCAGGTAGACGGCGTCGCCGGGCTGGCCGTCGGCCTTGCCCCGGAAGAAGTGGTTGAAGCCGACGTCGTAGAGGGCCGCCGAGGAGGCGAAGGTCGACAGGTGGCCGCCGATGCCGTCGGCCTTCTTGTTGGCCCGGACGACCATGACCGCCGCGTTCCAGCGGATGTAGGCCCGGATGCGGCGCTCGAGGTACTCGTCGCCGGGGAACCAGGGCTCCTGCTCGGGCGGGATGGTGTTGACGTACGGCGTCGACACCGTGGCCGGCGTGCCGACCTGCAGCTCACGGGCGCGCACCAGCAGCTTGGACAGCAGGAAGCGGGCCCGCGTCTTCCCCTGCGTGTCGACGACGGCGTCGAGCGACTGCAGCCACTCCTCCGTCTCCGTCGGGTCGTTGTCGGGGAGCTGGTGCACGAACCCGTCGATGATCATGGTCCCATGCTGGCACCGCCGGCGCGGAAACGGAACGGGTCGATCGGCCTAGGGTGATCCGCCGTGCCCCCCACGCGCAGGACCCGCCCCGCCCCGTCGCCCCGGTCCGGCGACCGGCCGGCCGGCACGCACCCCGTCCAGGTGTTCACCGACGGTGCCTGCCTGGGCAACCCCGGCCCCGGCGGCTGGGCGTGGGCCGAGGTCGACGGCGCCTTCGCCAGCGGCGCCGAGCCCCGCACGACCAACCAGCGGATGGAGATCACCGCCGCGTTCGAGGCGGTCAAGGCCCACAGCGGACCGCTGGAGGTCGTCAGCGACTCGACCTACGTCGTGAACTGCTTCCGCGACCGCTGGTGGGCGGGCTGGCACCGGCGGGGGTGGCGGAACGCCGCCGGCAAGCCGGTCGCCAACCGCGACCTGTGGGAGCCGTTCGTCGAGCTGGTCCTCGCCCGGGGCGACGTCGTCTTCCGGTGGGTGAAGGGCCACGCCAACCACCGCATGAACGACTTCGTCGACGAGCTGGCGGTGGAGGCGGCCAGGACGCAGCGGGGCCGGTCGGGGCGCATGCGCTGACCGCTAGGTTCCCGGCCGTGCAGCTCGGGGTCGACACCGGAGGGACCTTCACCGACCTGGTCGCGGCCGACGGGCGGGTCGCCAAGGTGCTCTCGACGCCGGACGACCCGAGCCGTGCCGTGGCCGAGGCGGTCGCGTCGGTCGGCGGGCGGGCCGAGCTGCTGGCCCACGGCACGACGGTGGCGACCAACGCCCTGCTGGAGCGGCGGGGGGCGCGGGTGGCGCTGGTGACCACCGAGGGGCTCGGCGACCTGATCGAGATCGGGCGCCAGGACCGGCCGTCGCTCTACGACCACCTGGCGTCCCGCCCCGAGCCGCTGGTCGAGCGCGGCCTGCGCTACGAGGTGCCGGGGCGCCTGGCGGCCGACGGCACCGAGCTGGCCCCGGTGGCGCCCGAGGCGGTGCCGGCGATCGACCCGGCCGCCGAGGCGGTGGCCGTCTGCCTGCTGCACGCGGACGTCGAGCCGGCCCACGAGCGGGTCGTCGCCCGCGTGCTGCGGGACCGCGGGCTGGACGTCACCTGCTCGCACGAGGTGTCGCCCGAGATGCGCGAGTACGAGCGCACCGTGACGACGGTCGTCAACGCCGCGCTGCGCCCCCGCTGCCGGCGCTACCTGCGGCGGATCGCCGAGCTGGCCGACGAGGTGCTGGTCATGACCTCGTCGGGCGGGCTGCTGCCCGCGGCCGAGGCGGCCGAGCTGCCGGCGGCGCTGCTGCTGTCGGGCCCGGCGGGCGGCGTGCGGGCCGGGGCGGCCGCCGCGGTGGCGAACGGGTTCCGGGGCGCCGTCACCTTCGACATGGGCGGCACGTCGACCGACGTCTGCCTCGTGCTCGACGGGACGCCGGCGCCCGCGGCCCAGCGCGAGGTCGGGGGGTACACGGTGCGCTTCCCCGCGCTGGACGTCCACACGATCGGCGCCGGCGGCGGCTCGATCGCCCGGATCGACCCCGGCGGCGCGCTCGTCGTCGGCCCGGAGAGCGCGGGCGCCGACCCGGGCCCCGCCTGCTACGGGCGGGGCGGGGAGCGGCCGACGGTCACCGACGCCAACCTCGTGGCCGGGCGGATCCCGGCCGACGCGCCGTTCTCCGGGCTGGCGCTCGACCGGCGGGCGGCGGCCGCCGCCCTCGACCGGGCCGGCGTGACCGCCGAGGGGGTGCTGGCGGTGGTGAACGCCAACATGGTCCGGGCCCTGCGGGCCGTGTCGGTCGAGCGGGGCGTCGACCCCCGGGGTCTGGCGCTCGTCGCCTTCGGCGGTGCCGGGCCGCTGCACGCCTGCGCGCTGGCCGACGCCCTGGGCATGCCGGCGGTCGTCGTGCCCGCCCGGGCCGGCGTGCTGTCGGCGGTCGGCCTTCTGACCGCGCCCCGCCGGCGGGACCTCGTGCGCTCGTGGCCGGCGCCGGACGACCACGCCGGCCTCGCCGAGGCGCTGGCGGCGCTGGCGGAGCAGGCCCGGTCGCTGGTGCGGGCGCCGGCCGGCGAGGTGACCGTCACCACCGCGCTCGACTGCCGCTACCGGGGGCAGAGCCACGAGCTGACCGTGCCGGACGTCGCCGCCTTCCACGACGAGCACCGGCGGCGCAACGGCTACGCCCGGCCCGGCGACCCGGTCGAGGTCGTGGCGCTGCGAGCCGCGGCGACCGGGCCGCCGGCCGCGGCGATCGACGACCTGCCGGTGGCGCCGCGCCTGGACCGGCCCGTCGACGGGCCGACGGTCATCGCCGAGCCCGACTGCACGATCTGGGTGGCCGAGGGCTGGACCGCGCACCCGGGGGCGGCCGGGGCGATCGTGCTGCGCCGGACGGGGGAGGTGGGGGCGTGACGGCGAGCCTCGACCCGGCGGCCCTCCAGGTCCTGATCTCCCGCCTGACCGGCATCGCCGAGGAGATGGGCGCGGTGCTGCGGCGGGCGGCCTTCAGCCCCAACATCAAGGAGCGGGCGGACTGCTCGGCGGCGGTCTTCACCCCGTCGGGCGAGATGCTGGCGCAGGCCGAGCACATCCCTGTCCATCTCGGGGCGATGCCCGCCTCGGTGGCTGCGGTCCTCGAGAGGTTCGACCCGGAGCCGGGTGTGCAG
>PKRH01000086.1 GCA_017577565.1 Thermoanaerobacterales bacterium
GAGTTTGGGGGCCTTGTTCCGGGCCCTGGAGGTGGCCTTGCCGGCCGGGCCCCACTCCCGGCCCGGCGGTGGGCCCCGGGCCGGGTCGGGCCGGGCCCTCCCGAGGTGTTGGGCGGCCGGCAGGGGCCGCCCGGGGTCGGCACCGGCGCCCGGCTGCGCCTCCACCCCGCCCCCGTGGCCGAGCAGCGGGGCGCCTGGCTGCTGCCGACCTTCGAGGCCGGCCTGGAGGCGATGCGCCGCACGGTCCAGCGGGGCGCCACCCCGGCGGTGCTGCGGCTCTACGACGCCGCCGAGGCCGACCGCACCTACCACACCGGCGACCGGGCCCTGCTGCTGGCCCTCGACGAGGGCGACCCGACCCTCGTCGAGGCGACCTTCGCCGTGCTCGCCGACGCCGCCGCGGCCGCCGGCGGCGAGCCGGGCGACGCCGCCCACGTCGAGCACTGGCTGGCCCACCGCAACGAGGTCTCGGCCCTCGAGGCGCTGATCGGCAAGGGCTACACGGTCGACACGATGGAGGTGTCGGGGTCGTGGTCGGCGCTGCCCCGCATCTACCGGGCGACGATCGACGCGCTCCTGGGGGTGGAGGGCACCCTCGCCGCCTCGGCCCACCAGTCGCACAGCTACCCGTCGGGCGGCTGCCTCTACTTCACGTTCGCCGGCCAGGTCGAGCCCGAGCGGCGCGACACGTACTACCGGGCGCTGTGGGACGCCGGCCAGCGGGCCGTGCTGGCCAACGGCGGCGCGCTGAGCCACCACCACGGCGTCGGGCTGAACCGGAGCCGGTTCGTGCGGGAAGCGCTGGGCAGCGCGCTCGACGTGCTGGTGGCGGCGAAGCGGGCGCTCGACCCGCACGGGATCCTCAACCCCGGCAAGCTCGGGCTGCCCTCGCCGTGGGCCGGGCCCGAGGGCTGGTGACCGACGGTCCCGGCGCCGGGTGACCGGGCCGGCGAACGCCCCGTCGCCCCGGGCTCCCGTCGTCGGGCAGACTCCGGGTCCGTGAGCGCAGCACCGTCGGGTTCGATCCTCGTCGTCGACGTCGGGACCTCCAGCGTGCGGGGCGCGGTCGTGCGGCCCGACGCCACCGTCGAGGCCGTGCACGTCGTGCCGGTCCTGCCCTCCTCCCCGGCGCCGGGGCTGGTCGAGTTCGACCCGGTGGCCATGGCCGACGCCGCGCTGTCGGTCGCCCGGCGGGCGCTGGCCGAGGCCGGGCCGGTGGCCGCGGTCGGCATCGCCAACCAGCGGGCCTCGACCGTCGTGTGGGACCGGGCGACCGGCGAGCCGGTCGGGCCCGGCCTCGGGTGGCAGGACCTGCGGACGGTCGGCGACTGCCTGGTGTGGCAGTCCCAGGGGCTGCGGTTCGCGCCCAACGAGTCGGCGACCAAGGCCGCCCACCTGCTGGAGGCCGCCGACCCCGACCGCACCCGCGACCTGTGCGTCGGCACCGTCGACACGTGGATCGCCTGGCACCTCTCCGACGGCGAGCTCCACGTCACCGACCTGTCCAACGCCGGGGTGACCGGCCTCACCCTCGGCGACGGCGCCGACTGGGACGACGGCAAGCTGGAGGCGCTGCGCATCCCCCGGTCGTCGCTGCCCCGCATCGTCGACTCGACCGGCGTCGTCGGGCAGGCGACGGCGCTGGACGGCGCGCCGCCGATCGCCGCGCTGGTCGGCGACCAGCAGGCGTCGCTCGTCGGCCAGGGCTGCGTCCGGCCGGGGCTGGCCAAGATCACCTTCGGGACCGGCGGCATGCTCGACGTGTGCGTGGGGTCGGAGCGCCCGGCCTTCGCCCGCCAGGGCGGCCACGGCACCTTCCCGATCGTCGCCTGGCGGCAGGGCGGGGTGCCGACCTGGGGCGTCGAGGCGGTCATGCTGGCGGCCGGCACCAACGTCGAGTGGCTGCGCGACGACCTGCGCATCATCGGGTCGGCCGAGGAGTCCCACGACGTGGCCGCGCAGTGCGAGAGCACCGACGGCGTCGTGTTCGTCCCGGCGCTGCTCGGGCTGGGCACGCCCCGGTGGGACTACGGCGCCCGGGGCACGCTCCTCGGCGTCACCCGGGGCACCGGCCGGCCGCAGCTGGTGCGGGCGGTGCTGGAGGGGGTCGCCCACCGGGGCGCCGACCTCGTCGAGGCGGCCGAGGCCGACACCGGCCTGACCCTCGACCACCTGCGGGTCGACGGCGGCATGACCGGCAACCCCACCTTCCTGCAGGCGCTGGCCGACGCCACCCAGCGGCCGGTCGAGGTGTCGCCCGAGCGGGAGGCGACGACCCTCGGCGCCGGGTTCCTGGCCGGCCTGGCCGTCGGCACCTGGGGCGGCTGGGACGAGCTGGCCGCCACCTGGCGGCCCCGGACGGTCGTGGAGCCGGGCCGCGCCCTCGACCGCGACCGGTGGCGGGAGGCCGTGGAGCGGGCCGCCGGCTGGGAGCCCGACCTCAGCGCCATCAGCTTCTGACACCCGCGGCCGGCTCGGGGGTGGGGTGAGCCGCACCATCGGACCGGCGGTGGGCACGGTTGGCGGCCCGGCCGCGGCCTGTGACGATCGGGCCGTGCCCGTCGATCACCACCGCCCGACCGCGCCCCTGCCCTCCCCCGCCGGCGCACCCGGTGCCGCCCCGCCGGTGGGGCCGCCGCCGGACGGCACCGGTCGCCCGGGAGCCGGGCGGTCGTGGCCGGCCGAGCTGCTGCGCGCCCCCGTGGCTTGGCGGACCTGGCGATCGGTCGTCTACCTGCTGGCCGCCGCGCCGCTGGGGTCGGCGGCGTTCGCCGCGCTGGCCGCCGCCGGGCTGGCCTGCCTGCTGGCGATGCCGCTCGCCCTGGTCGGCGTCGTGCTGCTCGGGGTCGTCCTGCACGCCGTCCGGGAGTACGGGGCCGTGTCCCGGGCGCTGGCCGCGGCCGTGCTGGGCGAGCGGGTCCCGGCGCCCCGCCGGCGGCAGCCGGCCGACCGGGGCCTCCTCCCCTGGCTGCGCGCCGCGCTCGGCGACCTCGACGGGTGGCGGGCCGTCGCCTTCGTCGTCGTGTCGACGCCGGTGCGGGTGGTCGGGCTCGGCGCCGTCGCCCTGGCGGCGGGGACCGCGGTCGCGCTGGTCGCCTCCCCTGTGGCCTGGCTGGTCCTGGACCCGACGCAGGTCGACGCCGACGGCACCGTGCACCGATCGATCGTCCAGTTCGGCGACGTGTACGTCGACACCTGGCCGGAGGCGATGACGGTGGCGGCCCTCGGCGCGCTCGGGCTGTTCGCCGCCCCCTGGCTGGCCCGGGCGGCGGCGGTCGACGTGGCGCTGGTGCGGGCCCTGCTGGGGCCGACCCGCCTGGTGGCGCGGGTCGAGAGCCTGGAGGAGACGCGGGCGCTGGCGGTCGACGACACGGCGGCCACGCTGCGGCGCATCGAGCGGGACCTGCACGACGGCGCTCAGGCCCGATTGGTGGCGCTGGCCATGCACCTCGACATGGCCCGCGAGGAGCTGGTGGGCGACGCGGTGGACGCCGAGCGGGTCGGGCGGGCCCGGACGCTGGTCGGCGGGCCCACCGGGACGCGACCGAGGCCATCACCGAGCTGCGGGAGGTCACCCGCTCGATCCACCCGCCGGCGCTCGACCGGGGCCTCGACGAGGCGCTGGCCACCCTCACGTCCCGCAGCGCGGTGCCGTGCCGGCTGACGACCGACCTGCCGGTGCGGCCCTCGCCCGCCGTCGAGACGATCGCCTACCACTGCGTCGCCGAGCTGCTCACCAACGTGGCCAAGCACAGCGGAGCGTCCCGGGCGACGGTGGCGGTCGCCGTCGACGGCGGGGTGCTGCACCTGCGGGTGACCGACGACGGCGCCGGCGGCGCCCGCCTCGTGCCGGGGCACGGCCTGGCCGGGCTCGCCGACCGGGTGCGGACCGTCGACGGCTGGCTGACCCTGTCGAGCCCCGCCGGCGGGCCGACCGAGGTGACCATCGGGCTCCCGGTGCGGGCGTGACGATGGGCGGGCTGCGGGTCGCCATCGCCGAGGACGCCGCCGTCCTGCGGGAGGGGCTGGTCGGCCTGCTGGCCGCCCGGGGCTTCGAGGTGGTCGCCGCGGTGGCCGACGCCGAGGCGCTGGCCGCGGCGGTCGACGCCGACCGGCCCGAGGTCGTGGTCGTGGACATCCGCATGCCGCCGACCCACACCGACGAGGGCCTGCGGGCGGCGATCGAGCTCCGGCGCCGCCACCCTGGCCTGCCGGTGCTGGTGTTCTCGCAGTACGTCGAGACCCGGTACGCCGCCGAGCTGCTGGGCGGCGGGGCCGACGGCGTCGGCTACCTGCTGAAGGACCGGGTGGCCCACGTGCGGGAGCTCGTCGAGGCGCTCGAGCGGGTGGCCGCCGGCGGGACCGCCCTCGACCCCGAGGTCGTGACCCAGCTCGTCGGCGCCAGCCGCCGCACCGACCGGTTGGACACGCTGACGCCCCGGGAGCGCGAGGTGCTGGCGCTGATGGCCGAGGGCCGGTCGAACGCCGCCATCGCCGCCGCGCTGTACGTGACGCCCCGGGCGGTCGAGAAGCACATCAGCAACATCTTCATGAAGCTCGACCTGCCCGAGTCGGAGACCGACCACCAGCGGGTGCTCGCGGTGCTGCGCTACCTGCGCTCGTAGGGCGGGCCGGCGGCGGGACGACCTCGGGCCCGGCCCGTCGTCGCCCCGGGGACCGGGCCCCGGCGGGTTCGCTCCGGCGACCCGGGCCGGTAGCCTGAGGGGTCGACGGTGAGCCGGCCGGGTGGCCGCGGCGCCGCTCCGGCGGCGTCGAGGAAAGTCCGGACTCCACAGGGCAAGGGTGCTGGCGAAAGCCAGGACGGGGTGACCTGTCGGACAGGGCCACAGAGAGCAGACCGCCGATGGCGGTGCACCGGGCGACCGGGGCGCCGCACAGGCAAGGGTGAAACGGTGCGGTAAGAGCGCACCAGCGTCGGGAGTGATCCCGGCGGCTCGGCAACCCCCACCCGGAGCAAGGCCAAGCGTGGGACGGCTGGCCCGGCCGATGTCCCCAGGTAGGCCGCTCAGATGGATGGCCACCCGGCGACGACCCGCACGGGCGTCGCCGACAGAATCCGGCTTACAGGCCGACTCACCGTCGCGCGCCCTCGCGAGGGCGTCGTGTCGCGACGGGCACCGCTCGGAACCCCGTCCGGCCGGCGCTGGCCGGTGTCGCTGTCGGTCGAGCCACCCCGTCGAGGCACCGCGGCGCCGAGCGGCTGACCCGGGGCGGGCGCTGCGACGGCGGCCACCGGTGTCACAGGCGCTCCCTATCCTTCCGGCCCGGCCGGAAGGAGGAGTTCAGGCCTGAGAGGCGCGCGATGGCTCGCATGAACTGGGACAGGGTCCGGCGGGAAGCCGGGCTGGCGAGGTTCGGGTACAGCGACTGGCTGGACGCGGCGGAGTCCCGACTCTGGGACTTTCCCGACGACACGAGGCCGAGACGCAGCAAGGGACGCAAGCCGTCGAAGGCCGAACGGCTGCGTCGGGAGGCCGAAGCGCTGGGCATCAGCGAGGAGGAGTTGAAGCAGCGACGCCGAGAGGAAGCGCTACGGGACCGCCTCCTCGCCGCAGAAGCCCGTCGCCGAGGTGTGACCACGAAGCAACTGCGACGCATGGTCGCGACCGGTCAGGTCCGGTTGCCCGGGCTGCCTGCGCCGAGCGGCGCGGTGATCGTCTCGTCGGGGCGGGCACGGGTCCCGACGAAGCGACGCTCGGGACGAGGTCAGGCGCCGGACGCTCGCTCGTCGGGCCGCGACCGGGGTGCTCGCCCCGCCTGAACCGAGCGAGGACCGGTCGGGGCGACATCCGCTGACGGCTGTCACGGCTCGGGCGTACCGGCGTGGCGGTCGGCAGGTGGATCGCGAGCACGGGAGTGCGACGACATGGCGGGCGGACCGTCGGGCGACGGAGGTCGGGTGGAAGGCAACTGGCCACTGCCAGGTGGCAGGCCGGTCGGCATGGCCGGCGACGGCCGGGTCGAGCCGGCGTCGCCGCAGCGCCGGGAGGAGGTCCCAGCCCCGACTCCTCCAGCTGCTGGGCAGCCGGCACCGCCAGGGGTGACGACCGGTCGGGGACGGCGGGTACCGCTCGCGGCGTTCGTGATCGCCTGCACGGCTGCCGTGGCGACGTCGGTCCTCTGGATGACCACCCGGTCGGAGCTGGACGAGGCGCGCGCCGAGCTGGAGGCGATCGAGGAGGCCGAGGCGGCGCTCCCCGACCTGGCCGAGGTTGGTCGGCGGCACCTCGGGACGACCGGTGCCATCGAGGACTCGAGCGCCGAACACCTGAGCGCCACCATCGTCGGCGCCCGTGGGCTCGACGGCCTCGAGGACCTGCTCGAGGAGCTGGGCTTCAGCCCGGCGGTCATCGAACGCATCGGCAACACCCGTGCGCTCGACGGCACCCAGTCGGCGGAGGCGCCGCACGTCGTGGCCACCTGGACCTACCACCCGGATGACGGGCTCAGCATCGTCTTCGAGCGCACCGAGCACTAGGCGACCCCCCTCGAGACGCTCGTCCTGGCGGACCGCACCTCTCCCGTGACCTAGGGTCGTGACGAGGCAGGCGGAGGCGGGAGGACGAGGTGCTCTACCTGCTCAAGGGAAGCCGGGTCCGGGAGTACCACCAGCAGAACGTCGCCATCCTCGGCGCGCCCGAGGGCGAGGTCATCGAGGTCGCGTACAACCGGCGGTGGGTCCAGGAGGGCCTCTCCCTGGAACCCGGGACGGACTGCGCCATCGTCTTCGGCGACTCGCCCTACGAGTACTTCGTCCCCATCCGGTTCGCCGCGCTGCTGCGGGCCGAGGAGACCGACAGCCGGGTCACGGTGGTCTGCAAGCTGGGCCCGTTCGTCCGGCGCGGCGCGCTCGGACCGCTGAACGAGCGGTGGAACCGGCCCGACCGCCCGCTGCGGCCCGGCGACGTGTTCCTGTTCGAGGACCGCAACCCGGGCCTGGTCAGCCCGCGGGGCCTGGCCGAGACCGAGGACGCCTGGCGGGCGGCCGTGGACGCCCTCCGCCACAACGACTTCTACGAGCGCACGTCGGTGGCCCGGCTGCACTCGGTCATCGACGAGGGCGGCCGCCCGGTCGACGACGGCCAGCCGGTCCCGGTCGGCTCGGTCGTGAAGGCCACCCTCGAGGTCCGCAGCCCCCACCTGACCGACGAGCGGCTCGAGCTGCTGCTGGACGTCGATCCCCGCGGGGCGGTCGAGCTGCTCGACGACCCGGTCGTGCCGGCGAACGGGATGACCGAGCTGTCGATGCGGGTGACGGCCGCGGGCCCCCTGTCGGTGGGGCTGGCCTTCAGCCACGAGCCGCTGCTGTCCAGCCGACCCCGGTTCGACCTCGTCGCCGAGTCGCGCGAGCGCGCGCCGACTGTCCCCGCCGAGCGCCACGGCGTCGGCGACGTCAGCGGGGTGCGGTCGCTCACGGCGAGGCTCCGGCGCGACGCAGACATCGACGACGCCACCTGGGTCGGGCTCTACCAGGACATCTTCCTGGAGTGGGCGCCCGACGACCCGGTGCTGCTTGCCAGCTACGCGCGGCACGCCTACGCCGTCGGCGAGTACGACGAGTGCTACCGGGCCCTCGAGCGCATCCCCCAGCGCGTCCCCGACGACGACTACCTCTTCCTCCTCGCGTCGCTGCGGACCGGCCGGACGACCGACCTCGCCGAGCTGATCCAGCGCATCGACCTGAAGGAGGAGGAGCGCTTCGAGCAGTTCCTCGCCGCCGTCGACGGCATCGCTCAGGACCCGCTGCACGAGCTGCTCAACCTGCTCCCCAACAAGCTGCTCGGCGAGGGCAAGACGATCCGGTTCCTCGACCGGGCCTGGAAGCAGGTCACGGACATCGAGCTGGCGTGCCGCATCGCCGAGGACACGGCGTACGCGGACCCCGAGCGGGGCGCGGCGCTGCTGCTCGACCGCTGGCCCGACCCGGCGGCGATGCCGGCGAAAGCCCTGGCCCTGGTCATCGACTGGGAGGCCCGCACATCCCGCCTCGGCCCCTACGTGGAGACGGCTGTCGCCCGCGCCATGGCCGCCAACCGCTGGGACGAGCTGAAGCTCCTCACCGACAAGGTGCGCCGGCTGGTCGAGCCCCGGCGGCGGCCCCAGGTGCTCGCCCAGATCGGCGAGCACCTGCTCTCCAGCGGCGACCCGGCCCGGGCCCGGGAGGGGTTCGGCCTCGTGTGCGAGGCGGCGCACAGCGCCGCGACCCGCGGGCAGCTCGACATCGCGGCGGACCACGCCGAGGTTGCCGTCGGCCACGCGCAGACGAGCGGCGACGACGAGCTGGTGGCCGCCGCCTTGCAGCTGAAGGAGGCCGTGGAGACGGCGATCCAGGCCTCGGAGACGTTCCAGGCCTGGCAGCGGATGCGGGAGGAGTCGGCGATCGAGCGGCTCGCGCCCCGCTTCCGGGGCAAGGCGCTGCACCTCGTCGGGGGCAAGCGCCGGGACTGGGCGGACCTGTTGCGCGACGGCCTGGGGCTCGTCGAGCTCCGCTGGCACGAGACCGAGAAGGCGAAGTCGGCCAACGTCGACTGGGCGAGCGGGCTCGAACCCGACCGCGACGTCGTCGTCGTGATCGCCGACCAGATCGGGCACGACACGACGACCGCGCTCAAGCAGCGGTGCGACGCTCGTGAGGTGCCCTACCTCCACGGCTCGTCCCGGCTGCGCGACGTGCTCGAGGCGCTCGAGCGGATCGGCGACGATCGTCGTCCCGAGGCCGTGGGCTGAGCCCGCCGGACCACGCGCCGCCGGATCGGCGGGTCGGTCGCACCCCCGTCGCCTTTGCATCCGCCACCTCGGTCGCTCCTAGATTCGGGACGAGGGACAGGCTGTCGGCGAGGGCGGACGATGGGGGGCACGAGCGGGGCATCGATGCGAGAGGTCATCTCGTCGCGTCCGTGCGGCGCACCACCCCCGCCGGTCACAGCGACCCCGTACGGAACGGGCGTGACCCCGCATCCGGCCACCGCCGCGGACCAGCGAGCCAGAGGTGTCCGGCGCGGCTGACCGGGCGGCGGCACCGCTGCCGCCGACCATCGAGCACGCCCGCCAGGCGCTCGCCGAGCGGGGCCCGCTGGCACCCGGCGAGCTGGCGGTGGCGCTGCGCGCCGACGGGTTCCGCCTCTCCGAGGCGGTCATCCGCAGCCTGCCCGATCGCTGGCCCGGGCGGTTCTGGGTCGATGACGCCGGCCGCCTGACGGTCGACCCGCCGACGCGCCGCGGCACGACCGCGTCGTCCGACGACGCGGACGCACCCGCGGCCGACGACGTGGTCGACGTCGAGGCCGACGGCGAGCGGTGGTGGCAGCAGCCCGTCCATGTCGAGCCGCTGGCGCTCGACCGCGTCGTGGTCCTCGACATCGAGACCACGGGCCTCGACGAGGACCACGACCACGTCACCCAGGTCGGCGCCGAGCACCTGGGGACCGTCGGTCGCCGGCGCGAGGTCGGCACAGGTCCGGCAGTGGCGGTACCACGACGACGGTCGCCCGAAGCGGGAGGTCCGCGTCGACCACCGGGAGCTCCGCGACCACCCGCTGATCGCCGTGCTCGCCACCCGCAACCAGGCGGTGGACGACGCCCAGGACGTGGTCGACCGGCTCACCGAGCGGCACGGCCTGCCGCCGGGGCTCGTGCAGGCCTCGACCGTCGACTCGTGGCAGGGGCAGACCAACGCCATCACCGTCGCCGTCCACCCGCTGTCGGGCGCGTCGGCGCTGGACGACTTCAACTCCGCCTTCGGGCGCCTGGCGGTCACCTGCACCCGCGCCACCCACGGACTGCTGCTGGTCAGCCGCACCGGGCTGGACGACCTGCTGGCGGCGGCACCGGCCCGCCCCGGCACGCCGTTGGGTGAACCGGGGACCCGCCAGCTCCCCCGCCAGACCCACGCCCGGATCCTGGAGACCTTCGCCCGCGGCACGGTCGAGGTCGGCCACCGTGCGTCGGCGGCGACCGGCGCCTAGGCCCGCCGCCACGCGCCCGTGTCACGGTGCGGCCGTACCCGATCGGTCGTCCGGCACGCGGATCACGAGCACGGGAGGGCGACGAGATGGCGGGCGAGACGGACGGCGAGCGACAGGCGGCTCGGAGCTGGCCGCTGCCCGGCAGCCGGCGGGCCGAGGGGCCAGGACGGGGGCGGCTCGGTCCGCCTCCACCGCCGCCATCGCCGCGTCGACAGCCGGTTCCGCCACCGCCTCCCCCGGGGGCGGCGGCCTCCGAGCCCGCGACGACAACGGTTCGTCCGGGGCGCCGGGTGCCGCTCGTCGCGCTCGTCGTCACCGGCCTGGCCGCGGTCGTCATGTTCGTCCTCTGGGTGACGACCCGGTCGGAGCTGGACGACGTGCGCGCCCAGCTGGACGCGATCGAGGAGGCCGAGGCGGCGCTGCCCGACCTGGCCGATGTCGGCCGGCGGCACCTGGGGACGACCGGCACCATCAACGACCTCAGCCCCGAGCACCTGAGCCTCACCTTCTACGCGGGCGACGACTTCGACGCGCTCGAGGACCTGCTCGACGAGCTGGGCTTCAGCCCGGCGGTCATCGACCGCATGGGCAACACCCGGGCGCTGGACGGCACCCAGTCCGCCGAGGCCCCGCACGTGGTCGCCACCTGGACCTACCACCCCGACGACGGGCTCAGCATCGTCCTCGAGCGCACGGAGGGGTAGGTGGTGCCCGACCGGGCTGCTTGGACCTCGGGCCGTCCGGCGGCGGTAGCCTCGCCACCGTCGGGCGGACGGAGGACAAGGACGGGAGTGGAACCGACCTCGAAACGGTGGACGACGGTCTCGGACAGCCCTCACGACCACGAGCGCGAGGCGCTGGCCTTCCTGCGGAGCCGCCTGTACGACCGTGACCCGTACCGGGTGTGGTCGAACTTCGAGTTCGTCGCACCCAACGGGGCCCTGTACGAGGTCGACGCCCTGGCCGTCACGGACAACGGCGTCCACCTCATCGAGATCAAGTCGCACCCGGGCGAGATCGGCGGCGACGCCACGACGTGGCAGTGGACGACCCCGGAGGGCCGCCGCCGGTTGTTCGACAACCCCCGGCTGCTGGCCAACAAGAAGGCCAAGGCGCTGCGGGAGGTGCTGGCCCGCACCAAGGCGTTCGCCAAGCGCCGGAACGAGGTGCCCTACATCAGCGAGGTCGTCTTCCTCTCCGACCCGCACCTGAAGGTGACGCTCTCGCCCCCCGGCCGCTACCAGGTCTACGGCCGCGACCCCGAGAAGGGCGAGGCCCTGCCGCCGGAGCGGGCCAGCATCGGCGGGATCATCGAGGCGCTCACGTCGTTGGAGCCCGACAAGTCGGGCCGGCCGCGGCGACGCATCGACACGCCGCTCGGGGAGCGGATCGCCAAGGCGGTGGAGCAGGCGGGCATCCGCGAGCGGTCCAGCCGCCGCCTGGTCGGCGACTTCCGGATCGTGGAGCTGCTCGACGACGTCGAGGCCGACCGCGACACCGGCGTCGCCTACCAGGACTTCTTGGCTCGGCACGTCAGCGCGACCGGCATCGAGCGTCGCTTGCGGGTGTACCCGCTGGAGCAGAACGCCACCGCCGAGCAGCGCCAGGCGGCGGAGCGGGCGGCGCGGCGGGAGTTCGAGCACCTCCACCCGCTGCGGCTGCACCCGGGGATCGTGGCGCCCCTGAACCTGACGGACCACGAGCGGGGCCCGTGCCTGGTGTTCGACCACATCCCGGGCGAGCAGACGCTCGACCGGTGGCTGAAGACGCCCGAGGTGCGCGACGGGCTCGGCATGGACGACCGGCTGGCGCTGGTGCGCGACGTGGCCGAGGCCATCGCCTACGCCCACACCCGGGGCGTGTTCCACCGAGCGCTGTGCCCGTCCGCCATCTGGGTGGGCGAGCACGACGGCAAGCGGACCGTGCGGGTGGCCAACTGGCACGCCGGCGCCCGGGTCAGCACGGGCGACGTGACCGCCACGATGACCGGCACCGTGCACGTCGAGGCCCTCTCGGGCGGCGACGCCGACCTGTACCGGGCGCCCGAGCACGCCCAGCCGCTCGCCGACCCCGCGGCGCTCGACGTGTTCAGCCTGGGGTGCCTGACGGCGTTCGTGTTCACCGACGAGCCACCGGCGCCGACCTCGGGGAAGCTGCGCGAGCTGCTCGCCAGCACGGGCCACGTGTCGATCGACGCCACCGGCGACCAGATCGACACCCTGGTGGCGGCGTTCGTCGCCGAGCTGACCGACGTCGACCCGGCGCGGCGTCCGAAGCACGCCGGCGAGGTGCTCGCCCTCCTCGACGAGCTCGAGGAGGCGCTGACCAGCCCCGACCCGGTGGACGAGCCGCACGTGACGGTGGCCCGCCGGGGCAGCACGCTCGGCGACGGCCGCTTCGCCGTCCTCGGCCGCATCGGCATGGGGACGACCGCGTTCGCCCTGCTGGTGCGCGACACCGCCGACGCCGGGCGGCTGGCGGTCCTGAAGGTGGCCCGGACGCCCGAGCAGAACGACCGCATCGCGGCCGAGGCCACCGCGCTCCGAGGCCTGCGCCACCCGACGATCGTCGAGCTGCTGGAGGACGAGCCCCTCGACCTCGACGGCCACGCGGCGTTGCTCGTGTCGTTCGTCGGCGACCGGGGCGACGCCGAGCGGGACGCCGAGGCGATCGAGGAGGAGGTGCGGGCGCCGCTCACGCTGGCCGCCCGGATCGGCGAACCGATCGGCGCCGAGCTCCTGCAGCGCTGGGGCGAGGACCTGCTCGACGCCGTCCGCTACCTCGAGCAGGAGGGCGTCTCGCACCGCGACATCAAGCCCGAGAACCTGGGCATCGCCCCGCGCGGCAAGCACGACCAGCTCCACCTCGTGCTGTTCGACTTCAGCCTCGCAGGCACCCCCGTCGACCGGATCGAGGCGGGGACCCAGGGCTACCTCGACCCGTTCCTGAGCCGTCGGGGCCGCTGGGACCCGGCGGCCGAGCGGTACGCGGCGGCCGTCGTCCTCTACGAGATGGCGACGGGCACGAAGCCGGTCTACGGCGACGGGCGGGCGGACCCGACGCTGGTGGACGCACCGCTCCGGCTCGACCCGGCCCTGTTCGAGCCGAGCATCGCCGACGGGCTCGTGTCGTTCTTCGAGCGGGCGCTGGCACCGGAGGTCGCCGACCGGTTCGGCACGGCCGACGACATGCTCTGGGCCTGGCGCGCCGCGTTCCACGAGGCCGAGCGCCCGGCAACCGCCCATCCCACCCCTGAGCGACCGGGTCCGACCGAGTTCACGGTGCCGTCGGGCACGACGACGGCGACGCCGCTGGCCGGCCTGCCGCTGTCGAACCGGGCGCTGAACGCGCTCGAGCGAGAGGAGATCCTGACCGTCGGCGACCTGCTCGAGGCGCCGCTCGCCCGGGTGCTGCAGATGCGGGGCGTGGGGAACCTCACCCGCAACGAGCTGCGGGTGGCGGTGGCGGCGCTGCGCGCGGCCGTCGGGGACACCGGTGACGAGGGCCCGGGCGAGCTGCAGCTGGCGGAGGCCGCCGAGCTGCTCGTGCCGCGCAGCACCGGCCGGGAGGCGAACCGCGCTGTGCTGCTGCGGGCCTACCTGGGCCTCGACGGCGAGGGCGGGGGCTGGCCGACGCAGGCCGAGCTGGCCCAGCGGGTCGACGTGACGCGCCAGCGGGTGAGCCAGGTGCTGGCGTCGGCACGCCAGCGGTGGTCGAAGCAGCCGACGGTGACCCGGGTGCGGGACTGGCTGGCGTCGGAGCTGGCCGCGATGGGCGGGGTGGCGTCGCTGGCCCAGCTGGCCGATCGCCTGGCCGATGCCTTCCCGCCGGTGGCGGACGACGCGCCCGACGCCGGCGAGGGCGCCGGTGACGGTCGATCCGACCCGCTGGCCCGTGCCGCCGCGCACCGCCGGGCGGCCGTGGCGATGGTGCGGGCGTCGCTGGTGGTGGAGGGTGAGCGGGCGGCCCCCCGGTTCGTGCACCGGGTGCTCGATCCCATGGCGGTGGTCGTCGCCCTGGAGGACGACGAGGCCGGCCCGAGCGGCCAGGCGCTGGCCGACTTCGCGTCGGCGCTGGTCGACCGGACGACGGCGCTGCTGGCGGAGCGGACGGTCGTGCCATCCAGCGAGCTGGTGGCGGCCCTGCGCGACGTCGAGGCACCCGAGGGCGCGGCTCCGCTGGCCGACGCGCACCTGGCCGAGATGGCGGCGTCGCTCACCCCGACGGCGGCGGTGAACAGCCGGCTCGAGCTCTACCGCCGGGGCCTGTCGGCCGCCGAGGCGGTGGGCGCGGCGCGCCGGGCGCTGGTGGCGGTGACCGACGTGACGGTCGAGCAGATCGCGGCGAAGGTGCGGGCCCGCTTCCCCGAGGCCGAGCCGTTGCCGGGCCGCCCCGCGCTCGACCAGCTGCTCAGGGACGTGGACCTCGAGCTGCGCTGGAACGAGCAGGCGGGCCGCTACGAGTCGCCGGCGCTGGTGGCCGACCCGGTGACGAGCATGACGCTGTCCCGCCACGCGACGGGGCAGCCGACGACGGGTGTCACGCCGGTGGAGATCGACGTGGCTGCCGACTTCCACGACCGGCTGCGCCGCTCGATCGACGCGGGCGGCCTGCTGGTGCTGGTCACCGACGCGAAGCACGTGGAGCGGGCGGCCGACGAGCTGGCCCGGTTCCCGGTGACGACGGTCGACGTCGACGACTGGCTGATCGGGGAGATCGAGCGGCTGACCGCGTCCGGACGCCCGTCGTGGGACCTGGTGGTGCAGGCGGACGCGGCGGGACCGGGGTCGACGGCCTGGCACAACCTGCGCCGCCTGATCGACCGGGCCGCTGACGCGCTGACCGAGCGCCTGGCGGCGACGTCGGGGACGGTGCTGCTGGTGCGGCCGGGCCTGCTGGCCCGCTACGACCGCCTCGACCTGGTCGGCCGGTGGCGGGACGTGGTGCACGACCCGGGCTCGCCGCTGGCGCAGCTGTGGCTGCTGGTGCCCTCGCCCGCGGCGAGCGACGGTCCGATCCTGAGCGGTCGGCCGGTGGCGGTGACGTCCGGCGAGTGGGTGCGGGTGCCGGCGGAGTGGTTGCGGAACGCACATGGGACGGCCGTGAGGCCGGGAGGGACGTGATGATCGATCGTGCCGTGTTGGCGCAGGAGTTGGCGCGGCGTGTGTCGGCGTTGGAGGACGACCTGCGAGCTCGGGCCGATGAGGTGCCCGAGGTGGCGGAGGTCGTCGAGGAGCAGTGGCGCGAGGCGCGGGAGGCGGGGCGCACGGCGCATGACCTGCCGGTGTGGCGGGAGTCGCTGTTCACCCAGGTGGCGGTGGGCTGGGTGCTGGCGACGACGTTCGTGCGCTTCTGTGAGGACAACGGGCTGATCCCGGATCCGGTGATCTCGGGGCCGGGTGAGCGGCGCCGCCGGGCCGAAGAGGCCCAGCGGCCGGCTGCGACCCGGCGGGGGCGGGGCCGGGCGGGGGCGGCGGC
>PKRH01000087.1 GCA_017577565.1 Thermoanaerobacterales bacterium
GCGCCGGGTGCGCCCGGCGGCGAGGCGGCGCCCGCCCTGGTGCCCGCAGCCGCGGCCACCGAGCCCGGCCCCGAGGCGAACGGGGCGGCGCCGGCCCGGCCCGAGGTGAACGGGACGTCCGCCACCGCCGCCGACGGGCTGCGGCCCGCCGCGCCGCCGGAGACCAACGGCGCGGCACGGCCGGGCACCCCGTCGGCCGGCCCGACCCCGCACGCCGTGGCGCCGGTCGCCGGGGCCGACCCCGCCCCCGCCTGGGCGCTGGCCGTGCAGAAGGCCGGCGGCGTCGCCGCCGTCGCCGGCGCCGTCGTGCTGGCCACCGCGGCCGCCGCCCACCGGACCAGCCCCTCGCGCCTGTGGCGGCGGGGGCGACGGCGCGACCTGGGCGCCGGGCCGCTGGCCTGGGCGGTCGCCGTGCTCGGCTGGGACTTCATCTACTACTGGAACCACCGGCTGATGCACGAGGTGCGGCTGCTGTGGGCCCACCACGTCGTCCACCACTCGAGCGAGCGCTACAACCTGTCGACGGCGCTCCGCCAGCCGGTCAGCCCCTTCGGCGTCTGGGTGCCCTATGGCCTGCTGTCCTGGCTCGGTGTCCGGCCGTCCCTCGTGGAGCAGGCCCGGGGCGTCAACCTGCTGTACCAGTACTGGATCCACACCGAGCTGGTCGACCGCCTCGGCCCCGGTGAGGAGGTGCTCAACACCCCCTCGCACCACCGGGTCCACCACGGCAGCAACAAGCGCTACCTCGACCGGAACCACGGCAGCATCCTCATCGTCTGGGACCGGCTGTTCGGCACGTTCGAGCGCGAGGACCCGTCCGAGCCGGTCGTCTACGGGCTGACGCGGAACGTGGGCAGCTACCACCCGGTGCGGGTCGCCACCCACGAGTACGTGGACATGGTCCGAGACATCGCCCGGAGCGACAACTGGCGCGACCGCATCTCCTACGTGCTGCGGGGCCCCGGCTGGGCCTACCGCCGGCGGGCCGAGCAGCTCGCCGCCGGAGGGGCCGGGGCGGCGCCGGCGCCCGCCCGGGCCGCCTAGCCCGTGCCGCCGGCCCGGCCCCCGTCGGTGCATCTCGCCGGCGGTGACGGGGATGATTGAGCCGTGACCGAGACACCGGAGCCCGCACGACGGCGGCGCCGCCGGTCGGACCTGCCGCCACCCCCGCCGCCCCCCGCACCCCGGCCGCCCCGCGACCAGTCGAAGCGGCCCTGGCGGAGCGAGGGCGTGCCGGGCGGCGGTGACGGCGACGGCCGCAGCTGGCCGCGCTGGGTCAGGCTCGTCGTCGGCTTCGGCCTCGCCTACCTGGTGTTGTTCGCCGTCGTGTCCTGGCAGGACCGGATGGGCGGGCCGCCGACGATCTCGTACTCCGAGTTCACCGAGCAGGTCGAGGACGGCAACGTCGCCGAGGTGTTCTCGCGGGGCGACCGCATCGAGGGCGTCCTGGAGGAGCCGGCCCGCCGCCTGGACGACGAGGGCGAGCCCACCGGCGACACCTACGACGAGTTCGTCACCTACCGGCCGGCGTTCGCGCAGGACGACCTGCTGGCCGAGCTGGAGCGGCAGGGGGCGACCGTGCGGGCCGAGCCGGTCGAGGAGGACCGGGGGCTCGTCTGGAACCTCCTCATCTCCCTCGCCCCCTGGCTGCTCATCATCGGCTTCTACTGGTGGCTGTTCCGCCGGCAGCGGGCGGCGCTGGAGGGCATGGGCGGCCTCGGCGGGCTGCTGGGTGGCGGCAGGCGCAAGCCGGTCGACCCCGAGTCGGTGCGGGTCACCTTCGACGACGTCGCCGGCATCGACGAGGTGAAGGCCGAGATCCAGGACGTCGTCGACTACCTGCGCAACCCGGAGAAGTACCGGAAGCTCGGCGCCCGCGCCCCCAAGGGCATCCTGCTCGCCGGCCCGCCCGGCACCGGCAAGACGCTCCTCGCCCGGGCGACCGCCGGCGAGGCCGGCGTGCCGTTCTTCTCCGGCAGCGCCTCGGAGTTCATCGAGATGATCGTCGGCGTCGGCGCCCAGCGGGTGCGGGAGCTGTTCGCCGAGGCCCGCAAGGTGGCGCCGGCGATCATCTTCATCGACGAGATCGACACCATCGGCCGGGCCCGGAGCGGGACGACCATCGGCGGTCACGACGAGCGCGAGCAGACGCTGAACCAGATCCTCACCGAGATGGACGGGTTCTCCGGCGCCGAGGGCGTCGTCGTGCTGGCCGCCACCAACCGGCCCGACATCCTCGACCCGGCGCTGCTGCGGCCGGGCCGCTTCGACCGCACCGTCGTCGTCAACGTGCCCGACCAGGCCGGGCGGTTGGCCATCCTGAAGGTGCACACCCGCAAGGTGCCGCTCGCGGACCCGTCCGCCCTCGACGACCTCGCCGCCGCCACCCCGGGCATGACCGGCGCCGACCTGGCCAACCTGGTCAACGAGGCGGCGCTGGCCGCCGCCCGGGACGGCGCCGAGAAGGTCGACCGCCGCCACCTGTTCGACGCGCTGGAGAAGGTGCAGCTCGGCGCGGCCCGCGACGTCGTCATCCCCGAGGACGAGCGGCGCCGGACCGCGTTCCACGAGGCCGGCCACGCCATCCTCGGCATGGTCCAGCCCGGCGCCGACCCGGTGCGGAAGGTGTCGATCATCCCCCGGGGCCGGGCGCTCGGCGTCACCCTGGCGACGCCCGAGCGCGACCGCTACGGCTTCGACCAGCGCTACCTGCGGGGCCGGATCATCGGCGCCCTCGGGGGCCTGGCGGCCGAGCAGCTCGTCTACGGCGACATCACGACGGGCTCGGAGAACGACCTGGAGAACGCCACCCGGCTGGCCCGCTCGATGGTCGGGCGGTGGGGCATGTCCGACCGGATCGGGCCGGTGTCGGTGCTGCCCCAGGAGGGCGACCCCCGGCTGTTCGGCGTCTCCGACCGGACGCTCGCCGCCGTCGACGACGCCGTCCGGGCGCTGATCGAGGAGTGCCGCCAGCAGGCCCTCGACCTGCTACGGCAGCACCGGGACAAGCTCGAGCGCCTGGCCGCCGCCCTGCTGGAGCACGAGACCCTCGACGAGGCCGACGCCTACGCGGCCGCCGGCATCCCCCGCCCGCCCGAGCCCGCCGAGCGCGACGGCGAGGAGCGGGTGACCGACCGGCGCTGAGCGGGCCCGGGCCGGCCGGGGGCCGGGCGCCACGCGGCCTGGTCGGCCGGCGCGTCAGCCGGTCGCGTCGCCCGGGTCGACGGCCCCGGCGCGCTCGTCGCGCTCGGCCCACGCCAGCAGCTCGTCGATGGCGAACGGCGCGTCGTCGATGCCGGCGTGGAGGTCGCCGAGGGCGGCGACACGGGCCGGCACGGTGCGGATGGTGCAGTCGCCCGGCTCGACGTCGTCGACCTCGTCCCAGGTGATCGGGGTCGACACCGTGGCCTCGGGGACGCCCCGCACCGAGTAGGCCGCGGCCATCGTGTGGTCGCGGGCGTTCTGGTTGTAGTCGACGAAGACCGCGGTGGGGTCCCGGTCCTTGCGCCACCACGTCGTCGTGGCCAGGCCCGCCGCCCGGCGCTCGACCTCACGGGCGAAGGCCAGCGCCGCCCGGCGGACGTCGGTGAAGCCGTGCGCCGGCTCGATGCGCACGTAGATGTGGAGGCCCCGGCCGCCGGAGGTCTTGGGCCAGCCCACCGCGCCCAGCTCGTCCAGCACCTCGCGCACGACGTGGGCGACGCGGCGGACCCGGGCCGGCGGGCAGTCGGGCATCGGGTCGAGGTCGATGCGCCACTCGTCGGGGCGCTCGACGTGGCCCCGGCGGGAGCTCCAGGGGTGGAACTCGACCGTCGACATCTGGACCGCCCAGATCACCTGGGCCAGCTCGGTCACGCACAGCTCGTCGGCGTGCCGGCCGTAGCGGGGGAAGCGCAGCCGGACGGTCTCGACCCAGGGCGGTGCGCCCCGGGGCACGCGCTTCTGGTGGACCTTCTCGCCCTCGACCCCGGTGGGGAAGCGGTGCAGCATGCAGGGCCGCTCGCGCAGCGCGGCGACGATGCCGGGGCCGACCGCCAGGTGGTACCGGACGAGGTCGAGCTTCGTCGCGCCGAGGGCGGGGAAGTGGACCCGGTCGGGGTTGGTGACGCGCACGGTGCGCCCGCCCACCTCGACCTCGGTCGCCGGAGCGGTGGCCACGGGTCCGACCGTACCCGTGGCCACCCGCCCCGGTGCGCCGTCACTGCCAGCCGGCCGCGGCGGCGACGGCGACGAACGCCGTGATCACCACGAACAGGATGGCGAGCAGCGGCGCCAGGAACCGCAGGTAGCGGTTGTAGCCGACGCCGGCCAGGGCCAGGCCGCCCATGACGACCGCGGAGGTCGGGGTGAACAGGTTCATCCAGCCCGAGGCCGACTGGTAGGCGGTGACGACGAGCGACCGCTCGACGCCCGCGAAGTCGCCCAGCGGGCCGAGGATCGGCATGGCCAGGGTGGCGTGGCCCGAGCTCGACGGCACGAGGAACGCCAGCGGGATGTTGAGGACGAACATCAGCCCGCCGAACACCGCGGAGGACGCGTCCTCCACCGCGGTCTCCATGCTGTGGAGCACGGTGTCGGTGATCTCGGCGTTGTTCATGATCGACGTGACGCCCCGGGCCAGGATGATGATCAGGCCCGCGCCGATGAAGTCGCCGGCGCCCGTGACGATCGTGTCGGTCAGCTTCTTCTCGCCCATGCCCGCCACGAGGCCGATGACGACGGCCATGACGAAGAACAGGGCCGCCAGCTCGGGGAAGTACCAGTCGAGCTGCCAGTAGTACGACTCGGCGTCCGGCCCCTCGATGACCTGGGCCCAGGGCACGATGGCGAAGATCATGAAGGCGAAGGTGGCGGCCATCAGCCACAGCACCGCCTTGTGCCGGCCCGTCAGCGGCGGGGCGTCGACGGCGCCGTCGCCCCCGAGGGCCACCTCGCGGGCGTCGCCGGCGGCCACCGCCGTCGTGTCGTCGTCGGTCGGCCCGAACCCGACGAGCGACGCCGACGGGTTCGCCTGCACGCGGTTGGCGTAGCGGCAGACGTAGGCGATGGCGATGGCGGTCAGGACCACGTACATCACCAGCCGGAGGACGATCCCGTCGCCGATGCCGATCTCGGCGATGCCGGAGGCGACGCCGGTGGCGAACGGGTTGATCGTCGAGGCCAGCGTGCCGATCCCGGCACCGACGATGATGACCGCCGCGGCCACCATCCGGTCGTAGCCGAGGGCCAGCATCAGCGGCACGACGAGCCCGTAGAAGCCCAGGGTCTCCTCGGCCATGCCCTCGGTCGTGCCGCCGAGGGAGAACAGGAACATGAGGATGATGATCAGGGGCAGCCCTCGGCCACCGAAGCGCTGGCCGACGCGGGCGATGCCGGCGTCGATCGCCCCGGAGCGCATCGTCATGGTGATGAAGACGCCGATCGCCAGGACGAACAGGAACACGCCGGCGGCGCCGAACAGCTCGCCCGACTCGTAGGGGCCGATGAAGCCGGTCTCGCTCGACTCGATGCCGTACAGGCCGTTCACCGGCGCCATGAACAGGTCGTAGAGGCGGTCGGTGAACGACAGGTCGACGTCGATCTCCTCGTAGGTGCCGGGCAGCGGCTGCCCGGTCTCGGGGTCGAGCTGGTACTGGCCGGAGGGGACGACGAACGACAGGAGCCAGACGGCGATCGTGACCACGAACAGCACGGTGAACGCGCTCGGGAACCGCCAGCGCCGCGCCGTGCCCTCGCCGTCCGGCGGGCCGCCCGGGGTGGAGACGTCGGCGGTCTCCGTGGCCGGGACGGCCTCGTCGATCGTGCGCCCGGAGGCTTGCTCACTCGCCATGGGGCACTCCCTTCGTGAGTCGGGGGGACGTCGGGTTGTTACCCCCGCCGTCGGCCGCTGTAGCCGGGATCACGTATCCGGTCGCGCGGCGGGTGGTAGGGGACCGGCGTGCACCGTGAACCGAGGTCTGCGACCCCCCGTCGACCCCCCGGCGCGGAGGCCCGGCCGCGATGAGGGTCGTCGTCGCGCTGGGCGGCAACGCCCTGCTGCGTCGGGGCGAAGCGCTCACCAGCGAGAACCAGCGTGCCAACGTGCGGGTGGCCTGCGAGGCGCTGGCGCCCGTGGCGATGGCCCACGAGCTCGTCGTCTCCCACGGCAACGGTCCGCAGGTCGGGCTGCTCGCCGAGCAGGCGGCCGCCTACGACAAGGTGCCCGCCTACCCGCTCGACATCCTCGGCGCCGAGACGCAGGGCATGATCGGCTACCTCGTCGAGCAGGAGCTGGGGAACCGGCTGCCGAAGGAGAAGCCGCTCGCCACCCTGCTCACGATGATCCAGGTCGACGAGGACGACCCGGCCTTCGACGACCCGACGAAGCCGATCGGTCCCGTCTACGACGAGGAGTCCGCCGCGGCGCTGGCCCGCGAGCGGGGCTGGACCTTCAAGCGGGACGGTGACGGCTTCCGCCGGGTCGTGCCGTCACCGGCGCCGAAGCACATCTTCGAGCTGCGCCAGATCGACTGGCTGCTCGACCGGGGCTGCGTCGTGATCTGCGCCGGCGGCGGCGGCATCCCGACGATGTACCGGCCCGGGCGCCAGCTCGTCGGCGTCGAGGCGGTCATCGACAAGGACCTGGCCAGCGGGCTGCTCGCCATCGGCGTGCGGGCCGACGCCTTCGTCATGGCCACCGACGTCGACGGCGTCTACCTCGACTGGGGCACGCCGGACCAGCGGATGATCCGGCGGGTGCCGCCGAAGGTGCTGCTCGAGATGGTCGACCGGTTCCCGGCGGGGTCGATGCGGCCGAAGGTGCAGGCCGCCTGCGAGTTCGCCGCGCGCGGCGGGCTGGCGGCCATCGGGTCGCTGTCGGACGTCGAGGGGATGCTCGCCGGCGAGGCCGGCACCGTCGTCACCCTCGAGGCCCACGAGATGGAGCTCCGCACCTGACGGAGCCTCGACGACGAAGGAGGCAGTGCAGCCATGGCGTTCGGAGTCCACTCGGAGGTCGGGAAGCTCAGGAAGGTCATGGTCCACCGACCGGGCCTGGAGCACACCCGCCTGACGCCGAGCAACGTCGAGGAGCTCCTCTTCGACGACGTCATCTGGGTGAAGCGGGCGAAGCAGGAGCACGACGCCTTCGCCGAGTCCATGCGGGAGCGGGGCGTCGAGGTGTACTACGCCGAGGAGCTCTTCGCCGAGGTGCTGGCCACGCCCGAGGGTCAGAGGTGGGTGTGCGACCACATCCTCAACGAGCGGATGGTCGGCCCGGCGCTGGCGAAGCTCGCCCCCGAGCGGCTCGCCACCACCGACCCGGCCCAGGTGGCGGACGTGCTCATCGGCGGCATCACGACCGGCGACCTGGAGACCGCCGAGGGGGCGCTCTACCAGACGACCGACCCCATGCAGATGCTCGTGCGGCCGCTGCCCAACTTCATCTTCCAGCGCGACGCGTCGTGCTGGATCTACGACGGGGTCACGCTCAACCCCATGGCCAAGCCGGCCCGCAAGCCGGAGACGATGATCGTCGAGGCGATCTACCGGCTGCACCCGATGTTCCAGCAGGACGGCGGGGTCAAGGTGTGGCTGGGCGGGTCGGACGAGGACTGGGGGCGGGTGACCATCGAGGGCGGCGACGTCATGCCGATGGGCAACGGCGTCGTGCTCGTCGGCATGGGCGAGCGGACGACGCCCCAGGCGGTCTCGCTGCTCGCCCGCTCGCTCTTCCGGGCCGGGGCCGCCACGGTGGTGCTGGCCGTCGTGCTGCCGCGCGAGCGCCACTACATGCACCTCGACACCGTCTTCACCCAGGTCGACCTCGACATCGTCTGCGCCTACCCGCCGATCGTCGAGAAGGCCCGGGTCTGGTCGATGAGGCCCGGCGACACGCCCGACGACGTCGTCATCGAGCCCGAGCCCGACGGGCTCGTCCAGACGCTCGCCCGCGCCCTCGGCGTCGGCGAGTTCCACGTCGTGACGACGGGGGGCGACGAGTTCGAGGCCGAGCGCGAGCAGTGGGACGACGGCAACAACCTGCTCGCCATCGAGCCGGGCGTCGTCCTCGGCTACGAGCGCAACACCTACACGAACACCAAGCTGCGCAAGGTCGGCATCGAGGTCATCACCATGCCGGGCAGCGAGCTCAGCCGCGGCCGCGGCGGTGCCCACTGCCTCAGCTGCCCGCTCGAGCGCGACCCGGCGTACTGACCGACCGGCCCCCACCCCGGAGGTGCCCCCGATGCAGAACCTGCGCAACCGCAGCTTCCTCAAGGAGATCGACTTCACGGCCGCCGAGCTGCGGTTCCTGCTCGACCTCGCCAAGGCGCTGAAGATGGCCAAGTACGCGGGCATCGAGACGCAGCGCCTGGCGGGGAAGGAGATCGCCCTGGTGTTCGAGAAGACCTCGACCCGGACCCGCTCGGCCTTCGAGGTCGCCGCCTACGACCAGGGCGCGCACGTCACCTACCTCGACCCGTCCGGCTCCCAGCTCGGCCACAAGGAGTCGGTGGCCGACACCGCCCGGGTCCTCGGGCGGATGTACGACGCCATCGAGTTCCGCGGCCGCCGCCAGGAGGACGTCGAGCTGCTCGCCAAGTACGCCGGCGTACCCGTCTACAACGGCCTCACCGACGAGTGGCACCCGACCCAGATGCTCGGCGACTTCCTCACGATGCACGAGCACACGGGCAAGGCGTACTCGGGGCTGTCGTACGCCTTCCTGGGCGACTGCCGCTTCAACGTCGGCCGGTCGCTGCTCGTCATGGGCGCCATCATGGGCAGCGACGTCCGCCTGGTCGGCCCCCGCGAGCTGTGGCCACCGGACGACGTCGTCACCATGGCCCGCCGCCTCGCCGAGGGCTCGGGCGCCCGGGTGACGCTGACCGAGGACGTCGGCGAGGGGGTCGAGGGCGTCGACTTCCTCTACACCGACGTGTGGGTGTCGATGGGGGAGCCGAAGGAGGTCTGGCGCCAGCGCGTCGACCTGCTGCGGCCCTACCAGGTCAACGCCGAGACCATGAAGCGGACGGGCAACCCGTCCGTGAAGTTCCTGCACTGCCTCCCGGCCTTCCACGACGACAACACGACGGTCGGGGCCGAGATCATGCGGGAGACCTCCCTGGCCGACGGCCTGGAGGTCACGAACGAGGTCTTCGAGTCGCCGGCGAGCGTGGTGTTCGACCAGGCCGAGAACCGCCTGCACACGATCAAGGCGATCCTCGTCGCCACCCTCGGCAGCTGACGGCCCGCCGGGGCCGGCCGGTCAGACGGCCGGTCCGGGCGCGCAGTCGAGGCAGAGGTCGGCGCCCGGCGCGGCCCGCAGCGCGGGTGGGCGGCGCAGGAAGCAGGAGCGGCAGACGAACTCGCCGTCGGCCGGCGGGCGCAGGTCGTCGTCGCGCGGGAACGGCGGGTCGCTGTCGTCGCCGACGCGGCCCATGTGGCGCTGCACGACCCGGAGGACGTCCTCCTCCCGCTCGTCGTCGGGGGCGGTGGCCGGCACCGGCTCGTCGTCGGGCGCGAGGTCGAGGACCTCGTCGACCAGGTCCTCGTCGCCCGGCTCCACGTCGGCCTCGTCGCCGGTCTCGTCGCCCTCCCGCGCCACGGGCTCCTCCTCGGCGCCCTCGACGTGGATGGCGGCGTCCTCCGGTCCCGGGCGGACGTCCTCGTCCAGCTCCTCGGTGGGGAGGAACTCCAGCTCGTCGTCGTCGGTGTCGGCCACGTCGCCCCCTCCTCGGGTCGGGGTGCTCCGGGGGCCGGCCGCCCCGCCGCCTCGGGGTGTCCGGCCCGTGCGGAGCGCTAGCGCTGGGTCAGCTGACCGAAGGCACCTTCCACCGCGGCCTGGTGCTCGACGCAGTACCGCGTCGCGGGCTTGGCCGCCAGGCGCTCGTCGGGGATCGCCCGCCCGCAGACGTCGCACCGGCCGTAGGTGCCGCGGCTCACGCGCACGAGGGCCCGCTGCACCTCGTCGATCTGCGCCTCGACGTCCTCGAGCAGCGACAGGTCCCGGGACCGCTCGAACGTCTCGGTCCCGAGGTCGGCCTGGTGCTGGTCGATCGTCGCCACCTCGCCGACGCTCTCGCCCTCGGGCTCGCCGTCGAGACCGCCGCTGAGCAGCGCCGTGCGCACGGCCTCGAGCCGCTCGAGCTCGTCGCGCAGGCGGCGGCGGGCGGTGGAGGGCTCGGCCGGCGGCGTGGCCTCGTCCGCCGGGGTCACGAGCCCGTAGTGGCCGTCGTAGCGCAGGTAGAGGACGTTGCCCCGCCCGGTGTCCGCGTTCCGGAACAGCAGGAAGGGCTCGTCGGACACCCGCAGCCACTCGATCGCGTCGTCGAGCCGCAGCTCCGGTGCCGGCCGGGGGTCGAGCGTGACCTCGACGGCCGAGGGCGGCACCTCGTCGGTGGCGGCCACCGTCCGGCGCAGCCCGTAGCCGCCGTCGTCGGGCAGCCGGTAGACGACGGCGTCGTCGCCGGTGGCCAGCTCCTGGAACAGGTAGAAGTCGATGTCGAGCGCGTCGAGGTCGAAGACGGCCTCGTCGATGGTCATCTCCTCGAGGGCGTAGGTCTTGCGGCGCACGATCTCGCGCTCCTCGGGCGGCAGCTGGACGTAGCCGGGCCGCTCGCGCCGCTGCCACGTGACGGACTCGGGCGCGGTGGCCATGCTGCGCAGCGCCTTCTCCCGCTCGGCGCGGTGGTGCAGGCGGTCGCGCAGGCGCTCGTCCATGAGGTCGATGGCGGCCTGCATGTGGTGGGCCGCGACGTCGGCCCGCAGCAGCTGGCCGTTGATGTCGAGGGTCACCTTGGCCCGCGACGGCCGCTCGACCGCGGGGTCGGGGGCCTGGCGCAGGGTGACGCGAGCGTGGAGGACGGGCTCGTCGACGAGCCGCAGGGCCCGCCGCACCTTCTCCACGGCGTACTCCTTCGCCTGGGCGGTGACCTCCCCGCGGGTGACGACCTCGATGGTGGGCTCCTCGGGCGCCTCCGGCGGGCCGAGGAGCTCGCCGGGGGGCCGGGCGCCCTCGATCCACTGCTCGGCGATCTCGCCGTGCGCGGCCCGGGCCCACCAGGTGGCCGGGCGGTCGTCGGGCCCGATCCAGCGGGCGACGACGAGGTCGCCGGCGCCCGAGGTCTCGATCGAGCGGACCCGGCCGGGCAGCCCGCTGTCGGGCAGCCAGCCGCGGATGCGCCGCCCCCGCAGGTCCTCGCCGCCGGCGTGCACGACGGCGTCGGGGGCGTAGAGCTGCAGGGCGTCGTCGGTCTCGCCCGCGGCGACGAGGTCGGCCCAGAGCCGCACGACCGCCTCGGGGTGGTCGGTCAGCTCGCGGATGAGCGCCGGCCGGGCGGTGGTGAACGGGGCGGTGCCCCGGGCGGACGGCCGGCGGGCGCCGGCCATCTCACCGAAGCGGCGCTGGCGGCGGGAGACCCGGGTCCCCTCGCGGAGCGTGACGTTCGTCGCGATGGCGGTGCCGTCGACGCGCCGGATGTCGAAGTGCACCCGGGCGCCGGGGACGCGGGCCCGGGGCTCCATGTCGGCGGCCCGCACGGGGTAGCGCCGGCCCTGGCGGACGATGCGGCCGACGCCCTCACGGGCGTCGTACCACTGCAGCAGGCCGTCTGGCATGTGGCCTCACCTCCTGTGCCCACTCTGCGTCGTCGTCGGCGGGCTCGCCAGGGCAGAAGGTCCCGACGCGGGTCGGCCGGCTCCCGCGTCGGGCGGCCATCACGAGGCCCAGCGCTGCTCGTCGCCGTCCAGGTCGTCGCGCCGGGTGACGCCGTCGGGGGCGTCGAGCGGCGGGCGCTGGAGGCGGGCGGGGTCGAGGTGGCGCACGACGTCCCCCGCGTCCGCCCGTGACTCGGCTGCGGCGGCCTCGCTGACGGCCTGCAGGGTGGCGAGCACGGACCGGTGGTGCTCGACGGCCTGCTCGTCACGGCGGTCCCGGACGATGCCGCGGATGGTGTCGATGAGGCACAGGGCGACGACGACACCGACGACGACGAGAGCGATCATCATGACGACAGCCTCCTGTGCTCATCCCTGGCTTCCCCCGTGGGGGCCCGGGTTATGCCGCCGATTCGGGCGCCCGGTCCGACGGACGGGCGGGGCACGGCGGGGGTGCCGTGCCCGCCCACTGGATACCAACGGCCCTTAGCACTCACAACCCGTGAGTGCTAATCGTCACGACCCTGTCACCTGGGACGACGCGCCCCGGCGTCGTCGCTCGGGGCTCGGGGCGCCAGGTCCGCCGGCGGCGCCGCTCGGCGACGCGGGCGAGCGAGCCGACGACCCCGGCCGCCGTCACCAGCAGCATGGCTGCCGTCGCGACGTGGAGGCCGAGGTGGCGCTCGCCGCTGCCCTCGACGTCGATCGTCGCCCCGCTCGAGACGAACCAGCACATCCCCACCGCGAACCAGGCGATCGGGAGCACCGGTGGGGCGAGGTCGCGGCGCCAGTGGGCGGCCGCGACGGTGAGGGCCGCCGCGAGCAGGCCGAGGCCGGTCGTCACGAGCGCGGCCGGCGACGTCCCCGTCGTCGCGAGCTCGACCGTGCGGTCGGCCACCCGGTCGTGGTCGTGGACGACCCACCACGTCAGGCCGAAGCCGAGGGCGAACAGCGCGCAGGCCACCGCTGCGAGGCCGGTGACGGCGACCCGGCCCCGGGCGAGGGCAGGGTGGGGGACGAACTGCCTCGTCCGCAGCGCCTGGGCGACGTGCACCAGGAGCGCGACGAGGACGCACAGCGCGATCGGCGCCGGCAGCGCGTCGACGGCGCAGTAGACGAGGACACCGGGGAGGACGACGAGCAACAAGAGGTCCCGTATCACCCCAGACGGTCGGCCAGCGCGACCCGCCCGACCCTAGGGCACGCCGTCCCCGGACGGTCGTCGCCCGGGCCGCCCCCCGGCGTCGTCGCCCGGGCCCGGCCGGCGGCTCAGACGAAGTCGGAGTCGTACCGCCGGGCGACGGCGCGTGCCTCGGGCCCGCCGGGGTCGAAGGCCTCGCCCAGCCGGGCGGCCAGCTCGGCGAACTCGTCGAAGGCTCGCTCGGCGCCGCCGGGCACCATGCTGACGAGCACTCGGCCCGGCCGGTCGCCCGCGACCCGGGGCGAGTGCACCGTGCCCCGGGGGACGAAGACGAACGAGCCGGGCGGGGCCCGGTGGACCGTGTCGCCGACGAGGAACTCGAACTCGCCGTCGAGCACGTAGAACAGCTCGTCGGTGTCGTGGTGGACGTGCGGCGGCGCGGCGAACCCGGGCGGGCTCGTCGCCTCCAGCACGGCGATCGAGCCGCCGGTGTCCTCGCCGCCTGCCTTGACGACCAGCCCCTCGGGGCCGGGGATCGCCCGGCCGCCGCCGGCGGGGACGACGACGGGCTCGGGGGTCGGTGTCGTGGTGTCCTCGGTGTGTGCCATGCGGCCCACCGTCCCCCCGCGGGCGCCGGCCGCACCATCCCCCGATCGGGGGGTTGTGGCCGCCGGGGACCCGGGGGACACTGGTCGGGTCATGGACCGCGCGTCGGCAGCCCTCCGCCGGCGGCGCCGAGACGAGCTCCTGCGGCGGGCGGCGGCGGCGACCGACGTCATGGGCGTGTTCGACGCGGCCTCCCGGCGGCTCCGGGCCCTGGCACCGTACGACGCGGCGGCGTGGGTGTCGGCCGACCCCGTCACCGGGTTGCCGACGGGTCCCGCCCTGGTCGAGGACCTGGAGGGCATCACCCAGGCGCTCTGCTCGGAGCACTGGCGCCGAGAGTTCGTCGTCGACGACGTGCACCTGTTCCGCCGGCTGGCGCGCGCCCCCGTCCCCGCGGGCGCGCTGCGGGCCGCGGTCGACGACCCGGCGGCCAGCGGGCGCTGGCGCACCTTCCTGCGGCCGCTGGGCTTCGACGACGAGCTGCGGGTCGTGCTGCGGGCCGGTGGCGCCACCTGGGGCACGGTCACGCTGTGGCGCCGGGAGGGGCGGCCCCGCTTCGGGCTCGACGAGGTGCGGCTGGTGGCGGGCCTGTCGACACCGCTCGGGGAGCTGCTGCGCGCCCGTCACCGCCCGGCGGCGGGGGCGGGGCCCGGCGGGCCGGCCGCGCCGCCCGGCCACCTCCTGTTCGACACCGACGCCCGCCTGGTCGCGGCCGACGACGCCGGCCGCCGCTGGCTCGACGAGCTCCTCGCCGCCGAGGCGCCGGCGGCCCGGGTCCCGACCGACCTCGGGGTCGAGGTCCCGCTGTGGATGGTCGTCCTCGTCCTGCGGGCGGGGGTCCGGGGCCCCGACGGGGCCGGGCCGAGCGCCCGGGCGCGCTCGGCCGCGGGGACCTGGCTCACCTGCCACGCCGGCGCCCTCCGCGGCGCCGGCGGCACGCCCGACCACGTCGCCGTCACGGTGGGCCCGGCGACCCCGGCCGAGGTGGCGCCCATCGTCGCCGACGCCTACGAGCTCACCGCCCGCGAGCGCGAGGTGGCCGCGCTCGTCGCCCGCGGCGCCGGCACCGGCGAGATCGCGGCCGCCCTCGCGCTCTCACCCCACACCGTGCGCGACCACGTGAAGTCCGTGCTCCGCAAGGTCGGGGTGGCCAGCCGGGGCGAGCTGGTGGCGACGCTCTTCGCCAAGCAGGTCGAGCCGGACCGCGTCCGGCGTGTCCGGCGCCACCCCGGCTAGGGGCCGGGTTCGGCCGTCGAGGCCGTATCGTCGGTCCCGTGGTGACGTGACCACCCGAGGAGCTCCCGATGGCGATCCAGTCTCCCCACAGGCCCCCGACGACCGCCGAGGCGGCCCCGCCGCTGGAGGTCGGCGGCACCCTGGTCGACCTGTTCTTCGACCGTGTCTCCCGGTGGGCCGACCGCACGGCCCTCCGCCACGTGGTCGACGGCACCTGGCGCGCGATCACCTGG
>PKRH01000088.1 GCA_017577565.1 Thermoanaerobacterales bacterium
CCCCACGCCCGGGTGACGACCGAGGACCACCCCCTCGGCGTCGACTGCACGGCCGCCTGCGCGGTCGAGGCCCCGGCCGGGGGCGTCGTCGTGACCACCGCCGGCGCGTCGTTCGCGCCGGCCACCGGTGAGGTGCTGGCGGTCGCCGGTGCCGAGGACCTCGACCTGGCGCTGCCGGGGGAGCCCTCCGACTGGGCCCGCCGCAACCTGGAGGCCGACGAGGCGGCGGGGTTCCCGAGCCCGAGCCCGGACGAGGGCGCCGGCATCGCCCGGACGGCGGTGCTCGACGGCACCTACCCCCTCGTGTTCGAGGTCGTGGGCCCGCCGGAGGGCGACCCGGTCCCCGAGTCGCTGCGCTACGCGGAGGGCGAGACCTACGCCGTCGTGATCACGGCGGACGGCAGTGGCTGCGAGGCGCCGCCCTGCGACGTCCCGGTCGGCGCGCCCGAGGGCCCGTCGGGCACCGCCCACGTCGCCGAGGGCACGGTCACCCTCGACCTCTCCCAGCCGATCGACTGCTACGACCAGTCGTTCACCGACGTCGTCGAGCCCGGGATCGGCACGGCCACCGTCTCCGCCACCCTCACCGTCGACGACGCCGACTACGCGGAGGGGCGCTGGCGCATCCGCTCGCTGTCGGGGTCGGGCGCGCTCGGCTCCACCCTCACCACCCGGTGCGACCCCGCCGACGTGCTGGGGACCACCACCTCACCCGCCACCGTCACCAGCGGCCGCTGAGGCCACGTCGCCCTCCCCCGCCGGCGGGGCCCCGAGCGGCTCGGACGCGATCGCCTCGAGCACCATCGGCCCGAGCGACGACGCCACCTCGGTGGCCGACTCGGGGGTGAAGTGGACGCCGTCGGGCCGCAGCGCGGGGTCCATCTCGCCCCCGGGCAGCGACCGGAGCAGCCCGGGCAGGTCGACCGTGACGACCCCGTGGCGCTCGTCGGCCACCTGCTGGAGGATCTCGTTCAGGCGGTCCATGCGCTCGGGGTCGGACTCGGGGTAGGGCGGGTCGGGAGGTGGCTCCTCGTTGCGGCCCACCTCGATCCGGGGCGCCAGCACCCACACGACGACCAGCCCCTCCTCCAGGAACAGGTCGGTGGCCCGGGCGATCTCCTCGTACAGGTACTCGTCGTAGACCGGGTCGCCGGGAGCCCGCCACCGGTCGTCGCCGGGCAGCCGGCGGTCGGCGACGTCCCACGGGCCGGTCTGCGCGATGGCGAAGTCGAGCCGGCCGACGTCGGCCCGGATCTGGGCCACCCGCTCGGGGATGGCCTCCTCCCACCCGTCGCACCCCTGGGGGGCGACCGTGGCCCGGCCCCGCTCCCGGCGCTCGCCGCCCCGCGTGACGCCGCACCCCAGCAGGTCGTTGACGGCGCCCGGGAGCACCAGCTGGCCCGTCTCGCCGCCCCAGGCGCTCAGCCCCCAGGCGGTCCGGAACATCGTCGAGTCGCCGAACACGATGCCGACGCGGGCGCCCTCGGGGACCTCGGCCGCGCTCGCCGCCTCGAGGGCCTCCAGGTAGGCGAGCTGCTCCGCGGTGAAGCCGTCCGGCACCGACACCGGCACGACCGCGACCACCAGCGCGGCCGCGGCCACCGCGCCGGTGGCGACCGCCGGCATGGGGACCCGGGGCGGCGACCAGCCGCGCCGGATCGGCCGCTCGACCGCGACGTAGGAGATGGCCGCCACGGCGAGGGTGACCGCCACCCGCAGGGCGAACAGCGGCGCCCGGCCGAGGCCGGTCCGGTCGGCGTCGAGCACGAGGAAGATCGGCCAGTGCACCAGGTAGACGCCGTAGGAGACGACGCCGAGCAGGCGGAGCGGCGCCCAGGAGAGCGCCCTGCGCACCGGGCCGGGGACGGACGCGCCGGCGACGAGCGCCGTCGAGGCGACGGCGTAGGCGAGCAGGCCGCCCCGGGCCAGCGCCGGCGACCGGTGGTCGACGGCCCACCACGCCCAGGCGGTGACGGCGAGGGCCGGCACGCCGGCGACGGCCGCGGCGCGGGCGACGGCGGGTCGGTGCAGGGCACCGGCGGTGGCGGCGACCGCGAGCAGCGCCCCGAGGAGCACCTCGGCCATCCGGACGTAGGTGGCGTAGTAGGCGGTCGACCAGCCGTCGACGCCGTGGACCGCCGTGGCCGCCGCCGCGACGGCGACCAGCGCGGCGAGCACCGCGGCGTAGACCCGCAGCGAGCCCCGACCGAGGGCCAGCGCCCCGACGGTGACGAGGGGGAAGAGCCAGTAGAACTGCTCCTCGATCGCCAGCGACCAGAAGTGGAGCACCGGCGACGGGGCGGCGAACAGGTCGCCGTAGGACTGGCCGTCGAGCACGAACCGCCAGTTGGCGACCTGGCCCAGCGCGGCGAGCAGGTCACCGGCCAGCCCCTCGGTCGCGAGCGCGCCCGCCACCCGGGAGCCGGCCGCCACGCCCACCAGGGTCAGGGCGGCGGCCGGGAAGAGCCGGCGCAGCCGGCGCGACCAGAAGCGCCCGAGGGCGACCCGGCCGGTGGCGCGCCGCTCGACGAGCAGCAGCGATGTGATGAGGAACCCGGACAGGGTGAAGAACGTCGAGACGCCGAGGAAGCCCCCGCGCGCCCACGGGAACCCGGCGTGGAACAGCAGGACGGCGGCCACGGCCAGGCCGCGGATGCCGTCGAGGGCCGGGTTGTGGGGCAGGCGCGGGGCGGCCGGCGTCGTGCCGCCGGCGTCGGGCGCAGGAGGGGCGGGTCGGTCGGGCGCGTGTGCCATGCGTCGTGCGGCCCGTCGGGCCGGGGTCGACCGCCCGCCTCCCCGGCCGCGCCACGCCGGACGTGCGCGCGGCCGCAGGGTCCCCGACGCGTACGGGACCTGCGCGCCCCGCCGGGCCTCGGCCGGGCCCGGCGGGGTGCCGTCAGATCGCCGTCAGACCTTCAGCAGGATGGCGTCACCCTGGCCGCCGCCCCCGCAGAGGGCCGCGGCCCCGAGGCCGCCGCCCCGGCGCTTCAGCTCGAGCATCAGCGTCAGCGCCACCCGGGTGCCGGACATGCCCACGGGGTGGCCGAGGGCGATGGCGCCGCCGTTCACGTTGACGACGTCGGGTCCGATGCCGAGGTCGTCCATCGACGCCAGGCCCACCGCCGCGAAGGCCTCGTTGATCTCGAACAGGTCGATGTCGCCCACCGAGCGGCCGACCTTCTCCAGGGCGTCCTTGATGGCCCGGGACGGCTGCGTCAGCAGCGACGGGTCGGGGCCGGCCACCTGGCCGTAGGAGACGACCTCGCCCAGCGGCTCGACGCCGAGGCGCTCGGCCGCCGCCTTGGAGGCGACGACCACGGCGGCGGCGCCGTCGGAGATCTGCGACGCGTTGCCGGCCGTGATGTTGCCCGACTCGGCGAACGCCGGCCGCAGCCGGGCCAGCGCCTCGACCGTGGTGCCCGGGCGCACGCCCTCGTCGGTGTCGACGACGACGGGGTCGCCCTTCCGCTGCGGGACCTCGACCGGGACGATCTCCTCGGCGAGGCGGCCGTCCTTGATGGCCGCGGCGGCCCGCTCGTGCGAGCGGGCGGCGAACTCGTCCTGCGGCTCGCGGGGGATGCCGGCCGACGCCGCGTACTTCTCGGTGCCGGCGCCCATGGCGCACCGGTCGAAGGCGCAGAACAGGCCGTCGTACATCATCGAGTCGACGACGGTCTGGTCGCCCATGCGGTAGCCGTCGCGGGCACCGGGGAGCAGGTACGGCGCCTTGGTCATCGACTCCATGCCGCCGGCCACGACGATGTCGGCGGCGCCGGCGTTGATGAGCAGGTCGGCGAGGAAGATCGAGTTGAGGCCCGACAGGCACACCTTGTTGACGGTGGTGGCGGGCACCGTCATGGGGATGCCGGCGTTGACCGCGGCCTGGCGGGCGGTGATCTGACCGGCGCCGGCCTGCAGCACCTGGCCCATGAAGACGTAGTCGACCTGGTCGGGGGCGACGCCGGCGCGCTCGAGGGCGGCCTTGATGGCGAACCCGCCGAGGTCGGTGGCGGCGAAGCCGCCGAGGGCGCCGGAGAGCTTGCCGATCGGCGTGCGTGCTCCCGCCAGGATCACGGAACCTGCCATGTCATCCCCCAAGGAGTCGGTCGTCCTGCAACGGGGCCGAGCCTACCCACCGGTCACCTGGTGACCGAAGTCGACGGGTGGCCGGCGTCACGCCCGGTCGTCAGTCGGTGCCGCGCTCCCCGTCACCGGGGGTGGCGACGAGCTCGGCCCCGGCCGCGCCGCCCCCGTCGCCGTCCGGGCCCGCCACGGCGACCGCCACGGCCGGCGGCCGCTCGACGAGCGGCTGCCACAGGCGCCGGAGCAGCAGGAGCGCCGCCAGGTAGACGACGATCGAGAGCACCAGCACGGACCGGAAGCCGATGATCATGGCGAGGACCGTGGTCAGCACCGAGCCGATGACCGAGGCGAAGCCGTTGACCGCCCAGCCCCAGGCGACGTACTCCTCGCCGTGCTCGGTGAGCTGGGACACGGCACCGAGGCCGAGCGGCATGAACATGCCCAGCGTGACGCCGAGCGGCGCCAGCACCACGAAGGCGACGAGCACCCGGAGCCCGAGCGGGGTGGTGAGGAGTCCGTCGGTGATCCTCGGCAGCGCGAGCAGGTAGAGGAGCCCGAGCGCCACGACGACCGGGGCGAGCACCGGGACGATGCGCTGCGGCACGGCCCGGAGCCGGGCGCTGAGGAGGGCGCCGACGCCGGTGAAGATGAGCAGCGACGCCAGCGTGACCGTGAGCGAGTAGGTCGGATAGCCGAGGAACAGGATCAGGCGCTGGATGAGCGAGATCTCGAAGAACATGAAGCCGAAGCCCAGCGCCGCGAAGTAGAGCGCCGAGGTGCCCTTGCGCGGCAGCTGCCGCCACACCTTACGCATGGTGACGAACGGCAGCAGCAGGAACACCGCCGCCATCACCGTGGCGATGGCCAGCAGCAGGAGCACCACCCGCTCGCCGATGGAGTCCTCGGGGTCGAAGCGGTCGATGGGGTCGCCGAAGTTGGCGAGCACGTCGCGGAACCGGGCGAAGTGCCAGAAGAACGGCGCGTCGTCGGTGATCGGCGTGACCGCGTAGGGGTGGTCGGCGAAGAAGTCGTCGAGCTCGTCCTCCGGCAGGGTGATGGCCCGGGTGACGTTGTTGTCGCGCTCGTGGCCGGGCGCGTACTGCAGCTCGGTGCCCGGCACCTCGTCGTCCTGGGCGGCGAAGGTGTCGATCTCCTCCTGCGTGAAGGGCGTCTTCTTCACGAGGATGGTCGCCAGCCGGGCGTTGCCCTCGAGCCCGAAGGTGGAGACCATGACGTGGTCCTCGGGGTTCTCGACCCCGAAGTCCTCGAGGGCCTTGCGGGCCGTGGCCACGTAGCGCGTCGTGCGGTTGGACTTGACCGCCCAGTTCGGCTCGCCGAACTGGGCGGCGAGGATGCCGTCGTCGGTCAGGTGGTCGAGCGTCTCCTCGATGGCGTCGGCCGTGTAGAGGTAGCTCTCCGACAGCACGAAGGCGCCGGCCGTGGCCGCGTTGGAGGCCGCGTAGCTGTCGGGCGCCGGGTACCAGACGAGGTCGTACTCGTCGCCGCTGCGGGCCAGGTACGAGCGGCCGTCGCCGTTCTCGTAGTTGACCTCCGGCTGCTCGGCGAGGTGGCCGTTGTAGTCGGCGAAGGTGTCGGTGACGAGGTCGTGGGTGACGGGGTTGAGCTCGATCGCGTCGATCTGGCCGGCCTCGTAGTAGAGGGAGGCCAGGATCTCGTGGCCGCCGGCCGCCCCGATGATCATGACCTTCTCCGGCGGTTCGCCCAGCACGTCGAAGGGGAACGAGCGGGCGTCCCGGTCGAAGTCGAAGCGGCTGAGGCTGGCCCGGTCGCCGTCCCACTCCTTGATGACCGACCCGAGCATGCCGTCGTGCTCGAGCAGCAGGGTGTCGCCGAGGTCGACGACGTCGACCCGGAAGATGGCGCTCCACCGGGAGGTGACGCCGCCGCCCTTGTAGTGCTTGTCGACGTCGGTGCGGACGTCCGGCAGCGGGTCGACGCCCAGCGGGCCCGGCAGGCTCGGCGCGACCGTCAGCACCACCAGCCCCACGGTGGCGACGCCGGACAGCACGGCGGTGACCTGGTCCTGGTCGGCCAAGGCGAGCCGCAGCGCCACCGCGGCCAGGACCGCGCCGGCGAGCATGATCGTGCGAGCGGGGCCGATGCCGTTCATCAGGAACACGACCACGGCGCAGGCGACGCCGGCGCCGACCAGGTCGGCGAAGTAGAGCTTGTTGATGCCCTCCGTGCGCCGGGAGAACAGCGTCGAGATCATCACGCCGATCGGCACGAACGACGCGAAGAGGGCCAGGCAGAGCACCAGGATCATCCCGGTGTTCCAGTACGAGTCGCCGCTGCCGTAGTCCCACACCGCCAGCGAGGCCACGGACAGCCGGGCGACGACGATGTAGCCGACGAAGACGAAGGCGGCGCCGACCAGCGAGCCGACCGTGACGATGGCGTCGGTGCTCGCGCGCTTGAGGCTCTTGGACAGGGAGACGACCACGCTGCCCGTGCCGATGCCGAGCAGCGCGAGCCCGATGACGAGGTACGTGTAGTAGTAGAAGAGCTTGAACGAGACGATCCGCGTGTAGCTGATCTCGAGCAGCAGCGAGGCCAGGCAGATCAGGAAGATCTCGACGTGGTAGCCGCGGCCCGAGCCGGTCGTGCCCTCCGCGGCCCGACCGTCCGCCTGGGTGCTCTCGCCGCCCCGGTTGGGCGTCTCACTCGCCATCGAAACCCTTCCCCCTCGGGCGTTGCCCCTGTCCGGGTCGCAGGTGCCGCACGCGGCCGGACCCCGCGCAGCGTCGTCCTCTTGCGTTCGGCCCGCACTGTCTCCCGGCGCGGGCCCTCGCGGCCCGGCCCCAGCGCGGTGGGAGCATAGTTGTCGCTCCCTGTGCCCGGTGCAACAGACGGCGCGCCGAGGGCGGTCGCGAGGCGGCGCCGCGTGGCCGCTCGCGGGCCCGACCCCCTGGTGGAGCGGCCGGTTACCCGCGAGTACGTTGCCCGCCATGCAGGAGATCCTCGAGGCCATCCAAGAGGGCGCGCCGGGCGACGAGATCGCCGCGCTCCCCATCCCGGAGAGCTACCGGGCCGCGCACGTGCTGCGCAGCGAGCAGGACATGTGGGAAGGCGTGCCGTCGGAGGAGAAGGATCCCCGCAAGTCGCTGCACGTCGGCGAGGTGCCGACCCCCGAGCTTGCCCCCGACGAGGTCTACCTCGCCGTGATGGCCAGCTCGATCAACTTCAACACGGTGTGGACCTCGATCTTCGAGCCGCTCCCCACCTTCGGCTTCCTCGACCGGCTGGGCCGCGAGTCGGTGTGGGGCGCCCGCCACGCCCGCGACTACCACGTCGTCGGGTCCGACGCCTCGGGCGTCGTCCTGCGGGTCGGCTCGGCGGTGCGCAACTGGAAGCCCGGCGACCGGGTCGTCGTCCACTGCAACTACGTCGACGACCAGGACCCCTCCGCCCACGACGACTCGATGCTCGCCGCCAACCAGCGCATCTGGGGCTTCGAGTCGAACTTCGGCGGGCTGGCCGAGCTGGCGATCGTCAAGGCCAACCAGCTCATGCCCAAGCCCGAGCACCTCACCTGGGAGGAGGCCGCGGTCAACGGGCTGTGCGCCTCGACCAGCTACCGCATGCTCGTCGGCCGCCACGGCGCCCGCATGAAGCAGGGCGACGTCGTGTTCATCTGGGGCGCCACCGGCGGCATCGGCGCCTACGCCACCCAGCTCGTCCTCAACGGCGGCGGCACGCCGGTCGGCGTCGTGTCCAGCCCCGACCGGGCCCGCCTGCTCAACGCCATGGGCTGCGAGCACGTCATCGACCGCAAGGCCGAGGGCTACCGGTTCTGGAAGGACGAGCACACCCAGGACGAGAGCGAGTGGCGCCGCCTGGGCAAGAAGGTGCGCGAGCTGGTCGGCGAGGACCCCGACATCGTCTTCGAGCACCCCGGCCGCCAGACCATGGGCGCCTCGGTGTTCATCGCCAAGCGGGGCGGGACGATCGTCACCTGCGCCGCCACCAGCGGCTACATGATCGAGTACGACAACCGCCACCTGTGGATGAAGCTGAAGCGGATCGTCTCCAGCCACTTCGCCAACTACCAGGAGGCGTGGGAGATGAACCGCCTCATCGACAAGGGCGCCATCCACCCGGTGATGTCGGCGGTCTACACGCTCGACCAGGTCGGCGAGGCCGCCCGGGCGGTGCACCGCAACGAGGCCGAGGGCAAGCTCGCCGTGCTCTGCCTGGCGCCCGAGCCCGGCCAGGGCGTCGCCGACCCCGAGAAGCGCGAGCGGATCGGCGAGGACCGCCTCACGCTGTTCCAGCGCCACGCCCGCGGCGAGCTGTAGCCGGCGGGCGCACCGGAGACGTCCGAGCGGACCGGGCCGGCCCCGGCGGGGGCCGGCCCGGTCCCGCGCCCGGCGTCAGGCCGGGGCGTCCACCTGGTCGTGGTCCAGCCGCACGACCGCGCCGCCGGCGCCGGCCGACCGGTAGAGGGCGTCGACGGCCCGGTGCGCGGGCAGGGCGTCGGCGAGGGACGGCTCGGCCGGCCTGCCGTCCCGCACCGCCGACAGGAACGCCGTCGCCGAGTTGACGGTGCCCACGTCCCCGGCCTCGGCGATCGCCGTCCGCAGCTCGTCGCCCTCGAGCACCTGCTCCTCCTCGCCGGCGAAGCGCCACCGGACGGGGCCGGCGACATCGCCCTCCAGCGCGACGTACAGCCGCTCGCAGAACACCTCCACCCGCCGCAGGCTCGGGCGCTCGAGGATGTCGTGCCACACCGACACGAGCGACGCCGACGCGCCGCCGGCGAAGTCGAGCCGGGCCACGACGACGTCGTCGATGCCGGGGTGGCCGTGGACCTCGCGGGCCGTCGCGCTCACCGCGCACACCGGCCCGAGCAGCCACTGGAGGATGTCGACGTCGTGGATCGAGTGCTCCAGCAGGGTGCCGCGACCGGCCCGCGCCGCGTCGACCCGCCAGGTCGAGCCGTAGACGCCCTGGTTGGGGATGTACTGGTCGTCCCGGAACACGACGGCCAGCACCCGCCCGGCCTGCTCGTCCCGCACGAGGTGCCGGACCCACCGGAACGACGGCAGGAACCGCAGCACCAGGCCGACCTGGTTGACCACCCCGGCGCGCTCGACCGCGGCGACCATGCGCTCGACGGTCGGGGCGTCGACGGCCACGGGCTTCTCGCAGAACACGGCCCGGCCGGCGGCCGCGGCCTTCTCGACCAGGCGGGGGTGCTCCGAGGTCCAGGTGGCGACGTAGACGGCGTCGACCAGCTCGAGCAGCTCGTCCTCCCCGACCGCCCGGCCGCCGTGGGAGGCGGCGAACCGGGCGGCCCGCTCGGCGTCGGGGTCGTGGACGGCCACGATCTCGTTCGGGACCGACGACGCCGCCAGGGCGGCCACGTGGAACTGGGAGATGAAGCCCGCGCCGTAGAACCCGACCCGCACGGGCGGCGGTGTGGATGCCGACATGACCTGTGACGCTAGGTTCACGGTGTGCTCCTGACCGAGATCGACCACGTCGCCATCGCCGTCAACGACCTCGAGGCCGCCATCGCGTACTACCGCGACACCTTCGGCGCCGAGGTCGACCACCGGGAGGTGGTCGAGTCCGACGGCGTCGAGGAGGCGCTGCTCAAGGTCGCGGACAGCTACGTGCAGCTCCTCACCCCGACCCGCCCCGACTCGCCCGTCGCCAAGTTCCTGGAGCGCCGCGGCGAGGGCCTCCACCACGTCGGCTACCGGGTCGACGACTGCGCGGCCGCCCTCGAGGCGGTCAAGGCCCAGGGTGGGCGGGTCATCGACGAGCAGCCCCGCCCGGGCAGCCGGGGGACGACGGTGGCCTTCATCCACCCGAAGACCGCCTTCGGCACGCTCATCGAACTGGTCCAGGAGTAGTCGCACGGCCCGGCCGCTCGACCCGGGCCCGCTCCGCCGGGCCGGCCCCGAGGTGGCCTGGGGCGCGTGCGTGATCGAGGTCGAGGACGGCGAGGTCCTCCTCGACCTCGACGCCGACGCCGTGCTGCCCACCGCCAGCGTCGGCAAGGTGCTGCTGCTCGTCGAGGTCGCACGGCGCGTCCACGCCGGTGAGCTCGACCCGGCCGAGCCGCTCCCCCGCACGCCGGCGGACGCCGTCGGCGACTCGGGGCTGTGGCAGCACCTGCGGGTGCCGGCGCTGCCGGTCGCCGACCTGGCCGTCCTGGTGGCGGCGGTGAGCGACAACCTCGCGACCAACGTGCTGCTCCGGCGGGTCGGGCTCGACGCGGTGGCCGCGACCGCCCGGTCGGTCGGCCTGCGGGCCACCGCCCTCCACGACGTCGTGCGCGACGTCCGCACGCCGGCCGACCCGCCGGCGCTGTCGTCGGGGTCGGCCGCCGAGCTGGCCGGCCTGTTCGCCCGGCTGGCCGCCGGGGCGGCCATCTCCGCCGAGGTCTCGGCCACGGTCAACGGGTGGCTGGCGACGGGGACCGACCTGTCGATGGTGGCCGGCGCGCTCGGCCTCGACCCGCTGGCGCACGTGGCCGCGGACCGGAGTGTGGTGCTGCGCAACAAGACGGGGACCGACCCGGGCGTCCGGGCCGACGTCGGGTGGCTGCGGGCCGGGGGCACCACCCTCGCCTACGCCGTGCTCGCGGCCTGGCCGCCCGACCGTGACGAGCGCGACCCGGTGCTCGCCGCCATGCGGGCCCTCGGCGCGCAGCTGCGGGACCGCCTGCGCGCCGCGTGACGGCGGTCGCAGCCGGGTGCGGGCGGTGGGCGGCCGGTCGAAATCCACGTGGCAGCGGAGTGACCCGCTGCCACGATGAGCGGCCATGTTGTCGGTCCGTGGTCTCACCGTGGAGGTGGGTGGCACCCTCCTGGTCGAGGGGGTGGGCTTCACCATCCGCGCCGGCGACCGCGTCGGGCTCGTCGGGCGCAACGGCGCCGGGAAGACCTCGCTCCTCCGGGTGCTCGGCGGGATGGCCGAGCCCCGAGCCGGGGTCATCCAGCGGTCGGCAGCCTTCGGCTACCTGCCCCAGGACCCGCGGCTCGACGACATCCCGCCCAACACGACGGCGCTGAACCACGTCCTGTCCGGGCGGGGGATCGACGAGCTGGCCCGACGGCTGGAGGAGCTCCGGCTCAAGATGGAGGCCCAGCCGGGCGACGAGGACCTCGTGGCCCGCTGGAGCCGGGCCCACGACGCCTTCGAGCACGCCGGCGGTTACGCGGCCGAGGCCGAGGCCCGCCGCCTGCTGTCGGGGCTCGGGCTGTGCAGCGACCGCGTCGGGCTGCCCGTCTCGGTGCTGTCGGGCGGCGAGCGGCGGCGGGTCGAGCTGGCCCGCATCCTCTTCGCCGGCAGCGACCTGCTGCTGCTCGACGAGCCGACCAACCACCTGGACAACGACGCCCGGGCGTGGGTGCTCGACTTCCTCCGCTCCTACAAGGGCGCCCTGCTGGTCGTCAGCCACGACCTCGAGCTGCTCGACGAGTCGATCACCCGGGTGCTGCACCTCGACCGGCCCGGCGAGTCCGACGTCGGCGAGCTGACCGAGTACAAGGGCACGTGGTCGCAGTACAAGGCCGCCCGCGAGCGGGACGAGGCCCGCCGGGCCAAGATCGCCGCCCGGCAGCAGGCCGAGATCGCCCGCCTCCAGGCGCTCGTCGACCGGTGGGGCGCGAAGGCCAGCAAGGCGGCGTTCGCCCGCTCGCTGGAGACCCGCATCGAGCGGATCCGGGCCGAGGCGGTCGAGGCACCGCGGGCCCGCCGGGGCATGCGGCTCCGGCTGCCGCCGCCCCCGCCGTCCGGGCGGACCGTGCTCACCATCGAGGGGCTGGCCAAGAGCTACGACGGGCCCCCGGTGTTCGAGGACCTCGCCTTCGACGTCGGGCGGGGCGAGCGCGTGCTCGTCCTCGGCCTCAACGGCGCCGGCAAGACGAGCCTGCTGCGCATCCTGGCCGGCGTGACCGAGCCCGACCGCGGCCGCGTGGTGTGGGGCCACCAGGTGTCGGTCGGCTACTACGCGCAGGAGCACGAGGGCATCCGCCGGGGCGCGTCCGTGCTCGACCACATGACCGAGGCGTCGCCGGGGCTGGCGATCCCCGACCGCCGGCGGCTGCTCGGGATGTTCGGCCTGTCCGGCGACAAGGTCCACCAGGACGCCTCGACCCTGTCGGGCGGCGAGAAGACGAAGCTGGCCCTCGCCCTGCTCGTCGCCGGCCGCCACAACGTGCTGCTGCTCGACGAGCCGACCAACAACCTCGACCCGCCGTCCCGGGAGGCGGTGGCCGCCGCACTGGCGAGCTGGGGCGGCACGATGGTCATGGTCAGCCACGACACCGGGTTCGTGCGCGACCTGGCCCCCGACCGGGCCGTGCTGATGCCCGACGGCGACGTCGACCTCTGGTCCGACGACCTGCTCGACCTCGTCGAGCTGGCCTGAGCAGGCGACCCCACCCCCCGTTCCGGCGTCCCTCACCACCACGGTGGCGCGTGACGGACGCCGGAACGACGGGCGGCGCGGTCGCACGGCGTGGGTCGCGGCGGGCCGACCGATCCGGCGTCCCTGACCACCACGTCACCACCTGAGGGACGCCAGAAGCGGGTGCCCGCACCTGAGGGACGCCCGGACCGACGGTCCGCAGGCGAGGGACGCCGGAACCGGTTGGCAGGAGCGCACGAGCGGGCGGATCGGGGATCCGGCGAGGGTCCGGCGCCGCGGCCTGCGATGATGGCGGCCGTGAGCATCGAGGTCCACCTCGTGGACGGCACCTACGAGCTGTTCCGCTACCACTTCGCCCCCAACAACCGCGACCCCCACCGGGGCGCGACCGTCGGCGTGGTGGCCTCGCTGCTGCAGCTCGTCGCCGACGGCGCCACCCACGTCGGCGTCGCCACCGACCACGTCATCGAGTCGTTCCGCAACGACCTGTGGGCCGGCTACAAGTCGTCGGTCGGCGTCCCGGCCGAGCTGCTGGCGCAGTTCCCGGTCGTCGAGCGGGTCCTGGAGGCCGCGGGGTTCACCGTCTGGCCCCAGGTCGCGTTCGAGGCCGACGACGCCCTCGCCGCGGCCGCCGAGATGGCGGCCGCCGACGAGCGGGTCGAGCGCGTGATCATCTGCACCCCCGACAAGGACCTCGGCCAGTGCGTCGGGGGCAAGGTCGTGCAGTACGACCGGCGCAAGGGGCAGGTCTTCGACGCCGCCGGCGTCGAGGCCCGGCTCGGCGTGCCGCCCGCCTCGGTGCCCGACCTCCTGGCCCTGGTCGGCGACTCGGCCGACGGCTTCCCGGGCCTGCCCGGCTGGGGCGCCAAGTCGGCCGCCGCCGTGCTCCGGCGCTGGGGCCACCTGGAGGACATCCCCGCCGACCCCGCGTCGTGGGACGCCGGCGTGCGGGGCGCCGCCAAGCTGAACGCCGTCCTGCGCGAGCAGTTCGAGCTGGCGCTGCTGTTCCGCCGCATCGCCACGGTCGAGACCGACGCCCCGGTCAGCGCCACGGTCGACGAGCTGCGCTGGACCGGCCCGCCCGACCCGGACGCCTTCGCGGCGATGTGCACCGAGCTCGGCGCCCCCGGCCTGGCCGAGCGGGCGACCCGCCTGGCCCCGGCCGGCACCGCCGGCGGCGAGGTCTGACGGCGGCGCCACCGGCGACCGGCACGGCTCAGGCGACGCCGCCGGCCAGGCGCAGCGCCGCCAGCTTCTCCGGGTTGGCGACGATGTGGACGGCGCCGACGGCCTCGCCCCGCACCTCGATCGCCGCCGCGTAGGCGACGGAGTCGCCGGCCAGCAGGAGCACGCCGGGGTCCCTGTTGAGCTCGACGCGCTCGAACCGCAGGTCCTCCTCCAGGCCCCGCCGCATCAGGTGGAGCAGCAGGCGCAGGACCCGGTCCCGGCCCACGACCGGGCGGCGGGCGGCCTTCGTCGCGGCGCCGCCGTCGCTCACCACCACGACGTCGGGCGCGAGCAGCGCCACGACGCGGTCGGCGTCGCCGGCGGCCAGCGCCGCGACCAGGTCGTCGGCCACCCGGGCGGCGTCGGCCGGCGCCCGGCCCCGCCGGCCGGCGTCCCGCACCCGGGCCCGGGCCCGGCTGGCCACCTGGCGGCAGGCGTCGGGCGAGCGGCCCACGACCTCGGCGATCTCGGAGAACGGCGTGCCGAAGACGTCGGCGAGCACGAACACCACCCGCTCGACCGGCGACAGCGCCTCCAGCACCCGCAGGAACCCGAACGTGAGCGAGTCGGCCAGCTCGGCCAGCTCGCCGGGGTCGGGCGCCGCCCCCGTCGCCGCTCCCGCCGCCGCGCCCGGCCTGCCCGTCCCGGCGGCAACGGTGCCCTCCGGACGCCCGGTCACGATCGGCTCCGGCAACCAGGGCCCGACGTAGGACTCCCGCCGCCGGTGGGCCGAGCGCAGGTGGTCGAACGCCAGGCGGGCGACGACGGTGGTCAGCCAGGCCGCCGGGCGGTCGACGTCGCCGGCCCGGCGGGCCCGCTCCCAGGCGTCCTGGACGATGTCCTCGGCGTCGAGCCGGGAGCCGGTGATGCGGTAGGCCAGCCCGACGAGGCGGGGGCGCTCGGCGACGAGCACCTCCTCGACGGCGATGCCCCCGCCCGACGGGGCAGCCCGGTCAACCCTTCGCGGCAAGTCTCGCCTCCCCGCCGGCCGGACGCTCGCCCGCCGCGGCGTGGCCCCCCGCCCCCCCCCCCCCCCCCCCCCCCCCCGGGGGCCCCCCCCC
>PKRH01000089.1 GCA_017577565.1 Thermoanaerobacterales bacterium
GCGGTCCCCGCGCCCCTTCCGGGCGCGGTGGGGGGGGCGGGCGGGGGCCCGCCCCTTGCCCGGGGTTGCCCCGGGGCCCCGGCCCTGGTCCGGTCGGCCGACCCCCTGCTGCGCGGCGCGCCCGGGGTCCACGCCCTGGTCCACGACCGGCGGCTGCTGGCCGAGGTCGAGGGCACCGCGACCACGCTGTCCGAGGCGCTGCGGTCGATCGAGGCCCGGCTCGACGCCGGCGTCGAGGGCGACGGCGACCCGGCCGCGGTCGAGGCGGTCAACGCGGCCGTCGTGCGGTTGAAGGACGCCGTCTGGGCGCTCGGCCAGGACCGCGTCCGCACCGCCCGCGCCGTGGCCGACCTGGCCGGCAGCGAGCCCGGCTGGAGCGCCACCGAGACCTACACCTCGATCCAGCAGGCGCTCGCCGCCATCGACCGGCTCGAGGTGCGGGGGCGCGACTCGGCCGGCCTCCACGTGCTGGTGCGCGACCACGGCCTCGACCTCGACAGCCCGGCGGTCGCCGGGCTGCTCGCCGGGCGCGACCAGGACCCGCTGTTCCGCTCCGGCACCGTCCGGGTCGTCGACGGGTGCCTGGCGTTCGTCTACAAGGCCGCCGCCGAGATCGGCGAGCTGGGCGACAACACGGCGGCGCTCCGCCGGGCCGTGCGGGACGACGACCTGCTCCGGCTGGCGGTGTCGTCCGACGACGCGGTCGCGGTCGTGCTGGGGCACACCCGCTGGGCCTCGGTCGGCATCATCAGCCAGCCGAACGCCCACCCGGTGGACAGCACCGAGCTGGGCAACGACGGCGCCCCCTACGTCGTCGCCGCGCTGAACGGCGACGTCGACAACTTCGCCGACCTCAAGGCGCTCGACGGCCTGCAGATCGCCCCGGAGATCACCACCGACGCCAAGGTCATCCCCACCCTCGTCGCCCGCCGGGTCCAGGCGGGGGCGGGCCTCACCGACGCCTTCCGCGACGTCGTCGCCTCCTTCGAGGGCTCGGTGGCCATCGCCGCGTCGGCCAGCGCCGAGCCCCACAAGCTGCTGCTCGCCCTCCGGGGCAGCGGCCAGGCGCTCTACGTCGGGCTGGCCGAGGACACCTACGTCGTGGCCAGCGAGCCCTACGGCGTCGTCGAGCTGACCGACCGCTACCTGCGGATGGACGGCGAGACGCCGGCCAACCCGGCCAACCCGACCGCCAGCCGCGGCCAGATCGTCGTGCTCGACGGCCGGCGGGCGGGCTCGCTCGAGGGCATCGAGCGCGTCGCCTACGACGGCACGCCGCTCCCCGTCGCCGCCGACGACCTGTCCTCGGCGGGCATCACCACCCGCGACATCGACCGCGGCGACTTCCCGCACTACCTGCTGAAGGAGATCACCGAGGCACCGGCCAGCTTCCGCAAGACCCTGCGGGGCAAGCTCGTCGAGCGCGACGGCGGCCTGGCGGTGGTCCTCGGCCCCGAGGCGCTGCCGGACGACATCCGGGCCGACCTGCGGGCCGGCGCCATCCGCCGCATCGTCGTCGTCGGCCAGGGCACCGCCGCGGTCGCCGGCCAGTCGCTCGCCGCCGCCCTCGACCGGTTCTGCCCCGACGCCGGCCTGCGGGTCGAGGCCATGCCCGCCACCGAGCTGTCGGGCTTCGGGCTGCGGCCGTCGATGGCCGACACGCTGGTCGTCGCCATCAGCCAGTCGGGCACCACCACCGACACCAACCGGACGGTCGACCTCGTCCGCTCCCGGGGCGCCCGGGTGGTGGCCATCGTCAACCGGCGGGGCAGCGACCTGACCGACAAGGCCGACGGCGTCCTCTACACCTCCGACGGGCGCGACGTCGAGATGTCGGTGGCGTCGACCAAGGCGTTCTACAGCCAGATCGCGGCCGGCCTCCTCCTCGCCGCCGCCATCGCCGAGGAGGTCGGGGGCACGGTCGACCAGGACCTCCTGGCCGCGCTGCGGGAGCTGCCCCGGGCCATGGACGAGGTGCTGGCCCGGCGGCCGGCCATCGCCGAGGCGGCCCACGCCCTCGCCCCGGCCCGGCGGTACTGGGCGGTCGTGGGCAACGGCGCCAACCGCATCGCCGCCGCCGAGCTGCGGATCAAGCTGTCGGAGCTCTGCTACAAGTCGATCGCCTGCGACTCGACCGAGGACAAGAAGCACATCGACCTGTCCAGCGAGCCGCTCATCGTCGTCTGCGCCGCCGGCCTCGAGGGCTCGACCGCCGACGACGTGGCCAAGGAGGTGGCGATCTACCGGGCGCACAAGGCGGCGCCCGTCGTCATCGCCACCGAGGGCCAGAGCCGGTACGCCAGCGCGCTCTACGTGCTGCCGGTGCCGGTCACCCACCCGGCGCTCGCCTTCGTCCTCTCGGCGATGGCGGGGCACCTCTTCGGCTACGAGGCCGCGCTGGCCATCGACGCCCTGGCCCGACCGCTGCGCGAGGCGCGGGCCGCGATCGAGGCGGTCGTCACCGGCGGTGCCGCCCGGCCCGCGCCGGCGGCGCTCGCCGCCGCGGGGGCGGCCGGTGGCGACGAGGCCGCGCCCGGGCCCACCACCGGCGGGCAGCCGGCGGGGCCGGCCCGGGACGGCGAGGAGCTGCTGCGGCGCCTGCGCCCCGACCTCGAGCCACTGGCCCGCCGCTGGTTCGACGCCCTGCGGGTGGGCAGCTACGACGGCCAGCTCGAGGCCTCGACCGCGGTGCGCCTGGCCGCGCTGCTCCGCTACGCGCTGGGTGTCGTGCCGCTCGACGCCTACCAGGTCGACCAGGGCAAGGTCGGCACGCCGGCGGTCGTGCTCGACGACCTGACCGCGGCGCTCACCCAGGCCATCGAGGAGCTGACCCGGCCGATCGACGCCATCAAGCACCAGGCGAAGACCGTCACCGTCGGCATCTCCCGCACCGACGAGTCGCTGCTCGAGGTCCCGCTCGTGCGCGAGGTGCTGGCCACCGGCGCCCACCGCGACGGGCTCAGCTACCGCACGCTGCGCACGCTGGCCGACATCAGCCCGGCGATCGCCGAGGTCGTGGGCTACACCCGCTACCAGATCACCGGCAAGGTCGACGACGGCGCGACGATCACGGTCGTCGACCGGGGCGGCATCGCCCGCGACCTGCCCAGCCGCACCGAGCGATCCCCCGAGCTGCGGGGCACCAAGCGCCGGGTGGCGGCCGAGGGCGAGGTGCTCGTGGCCCGGGGCCGGCGCGACGGCCGGCCGATCGTCATCGTCCCCGAGGTCAAGGACGGCGAGGCCACCGGCATCACCCTGCTGCACGTGCGCTTCGCCGACCGCCTGCCGGTGGCGACGGCCCGGGGCGTGCTCCAGGGCTACCGCAACCGCTACTCGGTCCTGCGCGACGCCGTGCGGGAGACCGAGCCGACCTTCCGAGAGGACCTGCTGGCCGAGATCCCCGTCGACGAGCTGCTCACCGAGCCGATCAACCAGCTCGCCGACCGGTGGCGGGCCGGCTGAGCGGGCGGTGGACGTCGTCGGCGTGGGCGTCGACCTCGTCGAGGTCGACCGCATGCGCCGCACCGTGGCGCGCACGCCGGGCTTCGTCGACCGGGTGTTCACCGCCGGTGAGCGGGACTGGTGCCGGCGCGTGCCCGACCCGGCCGAGCGGTTCGCCGCCCGGTTCGCCGCCAAGGAGGCCGTGCTGAAGGCGCTCGGCGTCGGGCTCGGCGCCTGCCGGCTGTGCGACATCGAGGTCGTGCGGGGCGGCGACGGCGCGCCGTCGGTGGCCCTGCACGGCCGGGCGGCCGAGCTCGCCCGGGAGCGGGGCGCCACGGGCTGGCACCTCAGCCTCACCCACACCCGCACGATGGCCGAGGCGGTCGTCATCGCGACCGGCCCGGCCCCGCACCGTTAGCCTCGGCTCGTCATGCTCCCGGTCCTCACGCCAGACGAGATGGCCGCGGTCGACGCGGCCGCGCCCGAGCCCGTCTCCGTCCTCATCGGCCGGGCCGGCGCCGCCGTCGCCCGGGAGGCGCTGGCCATGCTCGGCGGGGCCTACGGCCGCCGCGTCGTGGTCGTCGCCGGCAAGGGCAACAACGGCAACGACGGCCGCGAGGCCGCCCGCCGCCTGCGCCGCCGCGGCGTGCGGGTGCTCGTGGTCGACGCCGCCGACGCCCCCGAGCGCCTGCCGGCCGCCGACCTGGTCGTCGACGCCGCCTACGGCACCGGCTTCCGGGGCGAGTACCGGGCCCCCGACCCCGGCGGCGCGCCGGTGCTGGCCGTCGACATCCCGAGCGGCGTCGCCGGGCTGACCGGCGCCGCCGCCGGCGAGGCGGTCCGGGCCGACCGCACGGTGACCTTCGCCGCCCTGAAGCCGGGGCTGCTGTTCCACCCCGGCCGGGCGCTGGCCGGCGAGGTCGTGCTGGCCGACATCGGGCTCGACACCTCGGGCGCCCGCATCCACGTCGTCGAGGCCGCGGACGTCGCCGCCTGGGTGCCGCCGCGGCCGCCGGACACGCACAAGTGGCGGGCCGCGCTGGTCGTCGCGGCCGGGTCGCCGGGCATGACCGGCGCGGCCCACCTGGCCGCCCGGGCCGCCCAGCGGGCCGGCGCCGGCATGGTGCGGGTCGCGTCGCCGGGCCTCGAGCACGACCCCGGCCTGCCCACCGAGGCGGTGGGCATCGGCCTGCCGGTCGCCGGCTGGGACGGCACGGTCATGGCCGAGGCCGCCCGCGCCGGGGCCGTCGTGCTGGGCCCCGGGCTCGGGCGCAGCGCGCCCAACGAGGCCGCCGTCCACCACATCACCTCGTCGGTGCAGGTGCCGCTGCTCGTCGACGGCGACGGGCTGACCCTGCTCGGCGACCACGTCGCCGCGGTGGTGGCCCGCCGCACGGCGCCGACGGTGCTCACCCCCCACGACGGGGAGTTCGCCCGGCTGACCGGCGCGCCGCCGGGCCCCGACCGCATCGCCGCCGCCCGGCGCCTCGCGGCCGACACCGGCGCCGTCGTGCTGCTGAAGGGCCCGACCACCGTCGTCGCCCACCCCGACGGGCGCGTGCGCCTCTCGACCAGCGGCGACGCCCGCCTCGCCACGGCCGGGACCGGCGACGTGCTCTCCGGCATCGTGGGCGCCCTGCTGTGCCAGGGCATCGACGCCTTCGACGCCGCGGCCGCCGGCGCCTGGCTGCACGGCCGGGCGGCGGCGCGGGGACCGGCCCGGGGCCTCGTCGCCTCCGACGTCGTCGAGGGCCTGCCGGCGGCCCTGGGTGAGCTGGGGGAGGTGGGGCGCTGATGCCGCGGGCCTGGGCCGAGATCGACCTCGAGGCCGTCCGCCACAACGTGCGGACCCTGCGCCGGGTCGCCAGCCCCGCCCGGCTGTGCGCGGTGGTCAAGGCCAACGGCTACGGCCACGGCGCCGCCGCCGTCGGGCGGGCCGCCCTCGAGGCCGGCGCCGACTGGCTGGCGGTCGCGCAGGTGGAGGAGGCCGTCGCCCTGCGCGACGCCGGCATCGACGCGCCGCTGCTGCTGCTGTCCGAGCCCCGCATCGACGAGGTCGAGGACGCCGTGAGCACCGGCGCCCACCTCACCGTCTACAGCTCGGCCTGCGTCGCCGCGGTGGCCAAGGCCGTCCTCGCCGCCCGGGTGCCCGCCGCGCCGCTGCACCTGAAGGTCGACACCGGCATGCGCCGGGTCGGCGTGGCCCCGGGCGACGTGCTGCCGCTGGCCCGGGCCATCACCGAGCTGGCCGAGGTCCGGCTGGCCGGGGTGTGCACGCACTGCCCGGTGGCCGACGAGCCCGACGACCCCTTCACCCACGAGCAGCTGCGGCGCTTCGACGAGATCGTGGCCGAGCTGCGGGAGGCGGGCATCGACCCGGGCATCGTCCACGCGGCGAACTCGGCGGCCACGATCCTCCACCCGGAGAGCCGCCACGACATGGTGCGGTGCGGCATCGCCGTCTACGGCATCCCGCCCGCCCCGGCGCTGGCCGGGCTCGTCGACCTCCGGCCGGCGCTGACGCTGGCGTCGGAGGTGTCGTTCGTCAAGCGGGTGGCGGCCGGCGAGGGCATCTCCTACGGCCTCCACCACCGGTTCGAGCGTGACACCGTCGTGGCCACGGTGCCGATCGGCTACGCGGACGGCGTGCCCCGGGCCCTGGGCCTGGCCGGCCAGGAGGTGCTGATCGGCGGCCGGCGGCGGCCGATGGTGGGCGTCGTGACGATGGACCAGCTGATGGTCGACTGCGGCCCCGAGGGCGACGTGGCCGTCGGCGACCGGGTCGTGCTGCTCGGCGCCCAGGGCGAGGAGCGGATCACGCCCGACGAGTGGGCGGCCCGGCTGGGCACCATCTCCTACGAGGTCGTCTGCTCGATCGGCGCCCGGGTGCAGCGCCGCTACCGCTGAGGAGGGCCATCGTGATCACCGACGTCCCCGGCGTGCGGGTGGGCCACTGGACCGACCGGCGGGCGGCGACCGGCTGCACCGTGGTGCTGCTGCCCGAGGGCACCGTCGCCTCGGGCGAGGTGCGGGGCGGCGCCCCGGCCACCCGGGAGACCGCCCTGCTCGACCCGACCCGGACGGTCACCCGGCTGGACGCGGTCGTCATGACCGGCGGCTCGGCGTTCGGGCTGGCCTCGGCGGACGGCGTCATGCGGTTCTGCGAGGAGCGGGGCGTGGGCGTGCCGACGCCCGCCGGCCCGGTGCCGATCGTCGTCGCCCTCGGCCTGTTCGACCTGCCGGTGGGCGACCCCTCCGTGCGGCCGGGCCCGGAGGAGGGCTACGCGGCCTGCGTCGCGGCGACGGACGGCCCGGTGGAGCTCGGCCGGGTCGGCGCCGGCACCGGCGCCACCGTGGCCACCGGCGAGCCGCCGCCCGCACCCGGCGAGCTGCCCCCCCGCCGGCCGGGCGGCGTGGTGACGGCCGGCGCCCGGGCCGGCGACCTGGTCGTGGCGGCGCTCGTCGTCGTGAACGCCGCCGGCGTCCCGGGGGCCGACGACAGCCTGGCCCTCGACATCGCCACGGCGCGGGCCGCGGCCGGCTCGCGGCGCACCCTCTTCGGCAACACGACGGTGGGGGTGGTGGCGACCAACGCGACGCTCGACAAGGTCGGCTGCCACGTCGTGGCCCAGGGGGCCCACGACGGGCTGGCGCGGGCGATCGTGCCGCCGCACACCCGGGCCGACGGCGACGCCTTCGTGGCCGCCGCGGTGGGCGGCGTCGAGGCCGACGTCGACGTGGTCCGGGCCCTCGCGGTCCACGTCGTGGCCCGGGCGATCGCGAGCCTCGACGAGCCCGCGGCCGGGGCGGGCGGGCGAGGCGATGGTCGGTAACCTTCCGCGGGTGCGCATGACGATCGCACCCGTGCCGTGACGTCCCGGGCCGCGACGCTCGTCGCCCGCACGCGCTCGGTCGAGGAGACGCGGGAGCTCGCCGCGGCGGTCGCCCGCGTGGCCCAGCCGGGCGACCTCGTCCTGCTGTCGGGGGACCTCGGCGCCGGCAAGACGGCGTTCGTGCAGGGGTTCGGGCGCGGCCTCGGCGTCACCGAGCCGATCACCAGCCCGACCTTCACGCTGGCCCAGCAGTACGAGGGGCGGCTGACCGTCCACCACCTCGACGTCTACCGGCTCGACCAGCTCGGCGAGGTGGCCGACCTCGGCCTCGCCGAGCTGCTCGACGACGGCGGGGTCGTGCTCATCGAGTGGGGCGACGCCATCCTGCCCGTCCTGCCGAACGACCACCTCGAGGTGCGGCTCGTCTACGGCGACCCGGGCGACGGCGAGGACGACCGCCGCATCCTCGTCCGCCCGGTGGGGCCCAGCTGGGCCGCCCGCCAGGTGTCGCTGCTCGAGGCGCTCGCGCCGTGGGCGGTGGCGCCGGCCGACGCCGGCGGCGAGGGGACCGGCCCCGAGGCCGAGACGGGTGGGGCGGCGCCGTGCTGATCCTCGGCATCACCACGTCGACCATGCAGGTGGGCGCCGCCATCGGCGGCCACGAGGGCGTGCTGGCCTCCGTCCACTCCAGCCGGGGCAAGCGCCACGCCGAGACGCTGACCCCCGCCATCGACTTCCTGCGCCGCCAGGCCCGCGTCGACCTCGACGAGATCGGCTGCGTGGCCGTCGACGTCGGCCCCGGGCTGTTCACCGGGCTGCGGGTCGGCATCGCCTCGGCCAAGGCGATCGCCCACGCCCTGCGGGTGCCGATGGTCGGCGTCAGCAGCCTCGACCTCGTCGCCTTCCCGGTGCGCTGGACGCCCCGGCTCGTCGTGGCGGCCATCGACGCCCGCCGGGGAGAGCTGTTCACCGCGTCGTACCGCCAGGTGCCCGGCGGCCTCCAGCGCCTGGACGACTACCGGGTCGCCCGGCCCGACGACCTGGCCGGCGACCTCGAGGCCACGGGCGAGGACGTGCTGCTCGTCGGCGACGGCGCGCTGCGCTACCAGGCCGCGTTCGAGGAGCTCAGCCGGGTCGAGCTCGCCGACCAGGGCCTGGCCTACCCGTCGGCGGGCTCGCTGGTGCAGCTCGCCCACGCCCGGGCGCTGCGCGAGGACTTCGTGCAGCCGTGGGACCTCGAGCCGCTCTACCTGCGCCGCCCCGACGCCGAGATCAACTGGACCACCCGCGACGGCCGGGTGCGCGACGGCGGCGTCGTGCCCGACGGGCTGCCGGGGGACGTCGCGGGCCCGACCGGGGGGTGACCGCACCGCCATGGCCCGGCCGCTGCCCGACCCCGCCGGCGACCCCCGGGAGCTCGAGGTCCGCATCTCGCCGATGCGGCGCCGGCACCTGCGGGCCGTGCTCCGCATCGAGCACCAGGTCTACCCCCGCCCGTGGAGCTTCGGCGTCTTCCTGTCCGAGATCGGCCAGCGCACCAGCCGGCTCTACGTCGTGGCCCGGGTGGCGGGGGAGGTCGTCGGCTACGCCGGCATGATGCAGGCGGTCGACGACGCCCACATCACGACCGTCGCGGTCGACCCCGCCTGGCAGCGGCACCGGATCGCCACCCGCATGCTGCTCGTGCTGGCGCGGGGCGCGATCGCCCGCGGCTGCGCCAACCTGACCCTCGAGGTGCGGATGAGCAACTCCGGTGCCCAGGCCCTCTACCAGCGGTTCGGCTTCGTGCCGGCCGGCGTGCGCCGCGGCTACTACCCCGAGACCCGGGAGGACGCCCTGGTGATGTGGGCCAACGACATCGGCACACCCGAGTACGCGGCGCGCCTCGCCGACATCGAGCGCGAGGTCCCGGGCCGCACGATCGTCGACGGGGGGTGGCTGTGACGCCCGGGCCCGTGGCCGCCGGTTCGCACCCGCCCCACCCGGCGCGGGAGGCTCGTGCGGTGGGCGACCGCATCCTCGCCATCGAGACGTCCTGCGACGAGACCGCCGCCGCGGTGGTCGAGCGGGCGACGCACGTCCGCTCGTCGGTGGTGGCCAGCCAGATCGACCGGCACGCCCGCTACGGCGGCGTCGTGCCGGAGATCGCCAGCCGGGCGCACGTCGAGATGCTCGTGCCCGTCGTCGCCGAGGCGCTGGTCGAGGCGGGCGTCGCCGACGACGAGATCGACGCCGTGGCCGCCACCGTCGGCCCCGGCCTGGTGGGCTCGCTGCTCGTCGGGGTGAGCGCGGCCAAGGCGCTGGCGCTCGTCTGGGACGTGCCGTTCGTGGCGGTCAACCACCTGGAGGGGCACCTGTACGCCGCCTTCCTCGAGGAGCCCGACCTCGAGCTGCCGGTCGTCGTGCTGCTCGTGTCGGGCGGGCACACGCTGCTCGTCCACATGGAGGACCACGGCCGCTACCGGCTGCTCGGCTCGACCATCGACGACGCCGCCGGCGAGGCCTTCGACAAGGTCGCCCGCTTCCTCGGGCTCGGCTACCCGGGCGGGCCGGTCATCGACCGGCTGGCGGCCGAGGGCGACCCGACGGCCATCGCCTTCCCCCGGGGGATGCTCGACCGCACCGGGGAGGACCGCTACGCGTTCAGCTTCAGCGGCCTGAAGACCGCGGTCGTCAACCACGTGCGCCGCCACCCCGACGTGTCGACGGCGGACGTGGCCGCCAGCTTCCAGGACGCGGTCGTCGACGTGCTCGTCACCAAGGCCCGCCGGGCGGCGCGCGAGGTGGGCGCCAAGGGCCTCGTCCTCGGCGGGGGCGTGGCCGCCAACAGCGCGCTGCGGTCCCGCTGGGTGGAGGCGTGCGAGGAGGACGGCATCCGGCCCTTCGTGCCGAGCCGGGCGATGTGCACCGACAACGCCGCGATGATCGCGGCGGCGGCCTGGTGGCGGCTGCGGTCGGACGGCCCCTCGCCCCTCGACACCGGGGCGACGCCCAACCTCCGCCTGCCGCTGGCCGGGTGAGGGGGCACCGCACGGCAGGTAGGGTCGCCGAGTCGAGTCGCAGCCGATCGAGCGGGGGAGGCGCAGGAGGCGTGCGCACGAGCGAGCCGGCGGGAGCGGGTGGGCCGTTGATCGACCGGCGCAGCTTCCTCGTGGGTCTCGCGGCCACGGCGCTGGCGGCCGGGTGCAGCAGCTCGCCGGAGGAGGAGGAGACGGGCACCTCGCTGGAGGCCGAGGGGGACGTGCCGCCGGACACGGCGGCCGAGCTCCCGCCGGTCCCGCCCGACCTGCCCGAGGAGGTGTTCGCCCTCGGGGTGGCGTCCGGCGACCCGCTGCCCGACTCGGTCGTCCTCTGGACCCGGATCGTCAGCGACCCCCTGGCCGACGACGGGGGCGTCCCGGCCCAGCCGCTGCCGGTCGGCTGGGAGGTGGCCCGCGACCGGGCCTTCGACGACGTCGTCGCCTCGGGCGACGCCGTGGCCGAGCCGGCGCTCGCCCACTCGGTGCACGTCGACGCCTCGGGCCTCGAGCCCGACACCTGGTACTGGTACCGCTTCACCGTGGGCGACCGGACCAGCCCGGTCGGCCGGACCCGCACGGCCCCGGCGTCGGGCGCCGAGGTCGAGCGGCTGCGGTTCGCCTTCGCCTCCTGCCAGGACTACGAGGCCGGCCACTACACGGCGCACGAGCACCTGTCCCGGGAGGACGTCGACCTCGTGCTCTTCCTCGGCGACTACATCTACGAGCACCCGCCGGGGCGGGGCGGGGTGCGACGGCACCGGTCGGCCGCGCCGGTCGACCTCGCCGGCTACCGGCGGCGCTACGGCGAGGTCAAGGCCGACCCCGCGCTGCAGGCGGCGCACGCCCACGCGCCGTGGCTGTGCACCTGGGACGACCACGAGGTCGAGGGCAACTACGCCGGCGGCCACCCCGGCGACCCCGACGGCGACGAGGAGGCGTTCCGGGCCCGCCGGGAGGCCGCCTACCAGGCCTGGTACGAGCACATGCCGGTGCGGGCCGCGCCGCCCGACGACGGCGGCATCACCGTGCACCGGTCGCTCGACTGGGGCGACCTGGCCCGGTTGTACCTGCTCGACGGCCGCCAGCACCGCAGCGACCAGCCCTGCGACGCCCCCGGCGACGTCGGCCCGGCCTGCGCCGAGCGGGGCGACCCGGACCGCACGATGCTCGGCGCCGAGCAGGAGGCGTGGCTGGAGGACCAGCTGGCCGGCAGCCGGGCGCGCTGGAACGTCGTCGGCCAGCAGACCGTCCTCACCGCCAACCCGCTCGCCGCCCCGGGGACGCCGTACAACCTCGACCAGTGGGACGGCTACCCGGCGGCCCGCCGCCGGCTCGTCGACCGGCTGCGGGAGGTCGACAACCCGGTCGTGCTCTCCGGCGACGTCCACGCCAGCTGCGTGTGCGTCGTCACCGCCGACCCGCAGGACCCGACCTCGCCGCCGGCGGTCCCCGAGCTCGTCGGCACCTCGATCACCTCGGAGTTCCCGGCGCGCTGGGCGCCGCTCGTCCGGGCCGCGGCGGAGGCCCTGCCCACGATCCGCTACCTCGAGGTCGAGCGGCGGGGCTACGTCGTGTGCGAGCTGACGCCCGAGGAGCTGACCGCGTCGTTCCGGTACGTCTCGACGACGGCCGCCCCGGAGGCCACCATCGAGACCGGCGCGCGCTGGGTGGTGCGCGCCGGCGACCCGGAGCCGCAGCCCGCCTGACCGGGGCGCTGACCTGGCCCGATGTCTGGCACTCGGGGGTTGCGACTGCTAAGGGGCAGTGCGTAGGGTTAGCACTCGAACAGGGTGACTGCTAACCCGCTCGGGTCAGTCCACACAGGGTCAGTCAACACCAGCGCCAACGGAGGCGACGCACAGATGCCACTGCAGCCCCTCGATGATCGAATCGTCGTGAAGCCCGCCGAGAGCGAGGAGACCACGGCGAGCGGCCTGGTCATCCCCGACACCGCGAAGGAGAAGCCGCAGCAGGGCGAGGTCATCGCCGTGGGCCCGGGCAAGCGGTCCGAGCAGACGGGCGAGATCATCCCCATCGGTGTCAACGTCGGCGACACCGTCCTGTACAGCAAGTACGGCGGCACCGAGGTGACCGTCGACGGCGAGGACGTCCTCGTGCTCTCCGCACGTGACGTGCTCGCCATCGTGAAGTGAGCAGGTAATGCCCAAGATCCTCAAGTTCGACGACGACGCACGGCGCGCCCTCGAGGCCGGCGTCGACAAGCTGGCCGACGCCGTCAAGGTCACGCTCGGCCCCAAGGGGCGCAACGTGGTGCTCGAGAAGAAGTGGGGCGCCCCGACCATCACCAACGACGGCGTCTCCATCGCCCGCGAGATCGAGCTGGACGACCCCTTCGAGAACATGGGCGCCCAGCTCGTGAAGGAGGTCGCCACCAAGACCAACGACATCGCGGGTGACGGCACCACGACCGCCACCGTGCTGGCGCAGGCGCTCGTCCACGAGGGCCTGCGCAACGTCGCGGCGGGCGCCAGCCCGACCGGGCTGAAGCGCGGCATCGAGAAGGCGGTCGCCGCCGCCGTCGAGGCCATCAAGGACCAGGCCAAGGAGATCGACGACAAGTCGGAGATCGCCCAGGTGGCGGCCATCTCCGCGGCCGACCAGGCCATCGGCGAGGTCCTGGCCGACGCCATCGACAAGGTCGGCAAGGACGGCGTCGTCACGGTCGAGGAGTCGAACACCTTCGGGATGGAGCTCGACTTCACCGAAGGCATGCAGTTCGACAAGGGCTACCTGTCGCCCTACTTCATCACCGACCAGGACCGGCAGGAGGCCGTCCTCGACGAGCCCTACATCCTCATCAACCAGGGCAAGATCAGCTCGGTCCAGGAGCTCCTGCCCGTCCTCGAGAAGGTCATGCAGACGGGCAAGCCGCTCCTCGTCATCGCCGAGGACGTCGAGGGCGAGGCCCTGGCCACGCTGGTGGTCAACAAGATCCGCGGCACGTTCTCCAGCGTCGCGGTCAAGGCCCCCGGCTTCGGCGAGCGCCGCAAGGCGATGCTCGGCGACATGGCCGTCCTCACCGGCGGCCAGGTCGTCTCCGAGGAGGTCGGCCTCAAGCTCGACAGCGTCACGCTCGACCTGCTCGGCCGGGCCAAGAAGGTCATCGTCACCAAGGACGACACGACCATCGTCGACGGCGCCGGGTCGGAGGCCGACATCCAGGGCCGCATCGCCCAGATCAAGCGCGAGATCGAGGAGACCGACTCCGACTGGGACCGCGAGAAGCTGCAGGAGCGGCTGGCGAAGCTGGCCGGCGGCGTCGCCGTGGTCAAGGTCGGTGCGGCCACCGAGGTCGAGCTGAAGGAGAAGAAGCACCGCATCGAGGACGCCCTCTCGGCGACCCGGGCGGCCATCGAGGAGGGCATCGTCGCCGGCGGCGGCACCGCCCTGCTGCGCAGCCGTCCGGCGGTGGCCAAGGTGGTCGAGTCGCTCACCGGCGACGAGGCCACCGGTGCCCGCATCGTCTACCGGGCGCTCGAGGCCCCGGCCCGCCTCATCGCCGACAACGCCGGCCTCGAGGGCGCCGTGGCCGTGCGCCAGATCGAGGCCGAGGAGGGCACGGTCGGCCTCAACGCCGCGACCGGCGACTACGAGGACCTGGTCAAGGCCGGCGTCATCGACCCGGCCAAGGTCACCCGGGCCGCGCTGCAGAACGCGGCCTCGATCGCCGGCCTGGTGCTCACCACCGAGGCGCTCGTCGCCGACAAGCCCGAGCCGCCCGCGCCCGCCGGTGCCGGCGGCGACCCGATGGGCGGCATGGGCGGCATGATGTAGCCACCTGGTGCCCGTGCGCCCCGCGCCGCGGGGCCGCACACCACGACCATCGCCGGCAGGGCCCGCCGCCGTCGGGTGGCGGGCCCTGCCGCGCCCGGGGACGGGGTGGTGGCACCCGCGGATCGGTCTACGGTGGCGCCCGATGTCCGTGCAGGAGCGGGTGGGGCCGGTGGCGGCCGGCCCGGACGTCGGCGGGCCGGAGCCAGGCGCGCCCGGGCGGCCGTGGGCCGGGTCGCGGGTGCGCCGGTCGGTCGCGTGGTCGCTGGTGGTGCCGGCGGCGCTGTGGCTGGCCGTGCGCGCCACCGGCGTCGGGGCGGGCACGCCGGTGGAGACCGTCGTGGTGTTCACGCCGTACGTCGGCCTGGCCAGCCTCGCCGTCGTCGTCGCGGCGGCGCTGCTGCGGGTCCGGGGCGCCCTGGCGGCCGCCGTCGGCTGCTGCGCCGGCTACGCCGCCGTGCTCGCGCCGCAGGCCGTGCCGGGGCCCGACCCGTCGCCCGCCCCCTACGGGCCCGAGCTGCGGGTCATGACCGCCAACGTCCAGTACGGC
>PKRH01000008.1 GCA_017577565.1 Thermoanaerobacterales bacterium
CAGATGGTCGCCCCGGCCCGCCGGCAGGTCGCCGTGCACCTCGGGCGGGCCGCCGGCCCGACATCATCGCAGACGGCCGCCCGGGCGGCGGCGCGGGTTCAGGGGAAGCCGGCGACCAGGTCCGCGACCTCGACGGCGCAGCCCCACGACAGGGTCACCCCGGCGCCCCCGTGGCCGTAGCAGTGCACGACCGTGCGCCCGCCCCGGTCCTCGGCCTCGAGGCGCACGGTCGGCCGGGCCGGCCGCAGCCCGACCCGGTGGCGCAGCACCCGGGCCGCCGCCAGGCGGGGCACGAGGGCGGTCGCCCGGGCCAGGATGCGCTCGACCGTGGCCGGGTCGACCCGCCGGTCGTCGACGCCCTCCTCGGCGGTGCCGCCGACCACGACGTCGTCCAGGCGGGGCACGACGTAGGTGAGCTCGCGCTCGTCGCTCTCGTCGACCAGCCACTCCTCCAGCCCCACCTGCTCGCACACCACGACCTGGCCCCGCACCGGCACGACCGCCGGGTCGGGCACCAGGTCCCGGGCGCCGAGCCCGGCGCAGTCGACGACGAGCGGCCCCAGGTCGTCGGCGTCCAGGTCGCGGACCGTCGCCACCTCGGGCGCCCCGATCCACCTCCGCGACCACGGGCCCATCATGCCCGGCCGGCGGCCGGCGGCGCCCCGCCGGGTACACCTGCGCCATGACCTCGCTCGGCACCCCGCCCGACGCGCCGGCCGCCCCACCGCGGTTCGAGACCGCGGCCGACCGGCTGCGACGGCAGCTGCTGGCCCGGGGGCGGCGCCAGGCCACCGGCCTGCTGGTGGCGGTCGCCGCCGTCTTCGTCGCCCTCCAGCTCTGGGGCGAGGACGCCACCTGGGTGGGCTACGCCGAGGCGGCGGTCGAGGCCGGGATGGTGGGCGGCCTCGCCGACTGGTTCGCGGTGGTGGCGCTGTTCCGCCACCCGCTCCGCCTGCCGATCCCCCACACGGCGATCATCGTCACCCGCAAGGACCAGTTCGGCCGGACGCTGGGGAACTTCGTCCAGACGAGCCTGCTGACCCCCGACGTCGTGGCCGAGCGGGTCCGGGGCGCCCGCCTCGTGCCCCGGGTCGCGGCCTGGATGGCGGAGCCCGACAACGCCGCCCGGGTCGCCCGCCACGCCGCGGACGCCGCGGTCACCGCCGCCGACCTGCTGCGCGACGACGAGGTCCACCGGGCGCTCGAGGACGTCGCCCGGCGCCGGCTCGAGACGACGCCGCTGGCCCCGGTGGCCGGCCGGGCGCTGCAGGCCATGACCGAGCACGGCCGCCACCACGAGCTGCTCGACGTCGTGCTCCGGGCCGTCGACCGGTTCCTCGCCGAGAACCGGGCCAGCCTCCGGGCCCGGTTCGGCACCGAGTCGCCGTGGTGGCTCCCGGGCGCGGCCGAGGACCGCATCTTCGACCGGCTGTTCGAGGGCGCCCGCACCGTGCTGCGGGAGGTGGCCCGCGACCCCGACCACGAGCTGCGCCGGGACGTCGACGCCCGCCTCCGCCGCCTGTCCGAGGACCTCCAGTCCGACCCGGCGCTGCGGGCCCGGGGCGAGGAGCTCAAGCGCGAGCTGCTCGCCCAGCCCGAGCTGCGGGCCTGGGCGGCCTCGGTGTGGGACGACGTCAAGGCCGGCCTCCGCACCCAGGCCGCCGACCCCGGCTCGCCCCTGCGCCGCCGGCTGGCCGACACGATCGCCGCGCTCGGCCGGCGGCTCCTCGACGACCCCGTGCTGGCCGCGCGGGTCGAGGACGCCGTCGAGTCCGGCGTGCGCTACGTGGCCGACCAGTTCAGCGACGAGATCGGCGGCATGGTGAGCGGCACGGTCTCCCGGTGGGACGGCCGGGAGACCGCCGACCGACTCGAGCTGCTGCTGGGCCCGGACCTGCAGTTCATCCGGATCAACGGCACCGTGGTCGGCAGCCTGGCCGGCCTCGCCATCCACGCGGCCGGCCAGGTGCTGTGACCGGCGGTGCCCGCCCGCGCCCGGGCCGTCAGAGGTCCGGTGGCGGGTAGTCGGGCACCTGGTCGTCCTCGGGCAGCTCGTCGTAGACGGTGACCGACGACTCGACGTCGAACAGGCCGGCCTCCTCGAGCGAGGTCGGCAGGTTGCCGAGCGTGTACCGCTGGCCGCCGTTGGCGTAGCGGTACATGCCGACGCCCTCGTTGCCGACCTCGTCCTCGCCGGTGGCCTCCGGGTCCCACCACAGCAGCGCCATGTCGTCGGCGCCGCCCCAGTCGAACTCGGGCCAGACGCCGTGGTCGCCCCGCGACACCTGGGCGACCGTCGGGCCGCCGCCCATCGGCGGCATGCGCAGCAGCCCGTCGCGGAACGTCTCCGGGGTGAGCTCCGGGCCGGCCATGTGGATGCCGGCGAAGATCGTGCGGACGGGCGGCTCGATCACCCGCACCGTGTTGTTGGGCGGCGGCTCGCCGTAGGCCCACTCGTACACCCGGAAGGCGTCCATCGCCTCGCGCTCGGCCCGGGCGGTGTTGAGCGCCATGCCGAAGCCGTTGCGCCACTGCTGCCCGTCGTAGCCCCGGGCGAAGATCGTCGTGTCGGCCAGGACGTTGGGCCCGAGGATCCACTCGGGGAACCAGCCCTGGGCCGTCGCCTCCTGGGTGACCGCCCCCGGCGTCAGTGGGTCGCCGTAGAAGATCACCGTCGTCACGCCCGCCTCCCGGAGGCGGGTGACGATCGTCCGGGCGTTCTCCTGGCTCCGGGCGATGTCGAGGTTGTACTCGACGTCGGTGGCCAGCTCGATGCCCTGCTCGGCCAGGGCGTCGCGCAGCGCCTCGAACACCGGCCGGTGGTCGCCCTCGGGCGTGTCGTAGTGCAGCAGGCCGTAGACGCGGTCCTGCTCGCGCAGCGCCGGGTCACCCGCCAGCTCGGCGGGCCCGGGGCCCGCGAGCTTGGCGACCATCTCGGCGGCCAGCGCCGCCGCCTGGTCCGGAGTCGGCCCCGCGGTCCACATGTAGGGGGCGTGCTCCTCGATCACCTCCTCGGGGGCCGCGCCCGAGCAGCCGGGGCCGCAGACGATCCCCTGGGAGGCGATCGCCGGGCCGAACACGTGGGCGGCCTGCGCGGGCCCGCCGATCACCGCGAAGGGCTCCATCTCGGCGATCGCGAGCGCGTCGGCCCGGGCCGCCTCGGTGTCGTCGGAGGCCCCGCTGCCGACGAACCGCTCGACGACCACCCGGCGGCCGTAGGTCTCGAAGTACCGGTTGTAGAGGTCGACGTAGGCGTCGACGGTCTGCTGGGCGGTCTCGGGGTCGACGTCGGCGCCGATCTCGCCGATCGTCGCCGCCCCCAGCGGGTCGAGCGCCGGGTCGGTCGAGTAGTAGACGATCTTGACCTCGTCCTCGGTGACGCCCTGGGCGGTGGCGCCGCCGTTGTCACCCTCGAACCGCTCGACGCACGGCGGCACCAGCCGCATCGGCAGGGCCAGCTGCATCCGCTCGGTGTCGCAGGTCGGCCCCCAGTCGATCTCGTCGAGGTCGATGCCCTCGAGCTCGGCCCTCTGGGGCGTCATCGGGCCGGAGCGGATCAGCTCCTCCGTGCTGGGGATCCCGGCGTCGGCGGTCCCCTCGCCGTCGCCCCCGTCGCCGTCGCCGCCCCCGCCGCCGAACACCACGACCGCGCCGGCGACGAGCGCGACGACGGCGGCGACCGGCCCGTAGCGGCGCAGCGCGCGACCCCAGCCCGGCGGGCGGGCCGGCGGGCGGCCGGCTCCGCCGTCCCTCGCTGCCTTCTCGTCGGTGGTGGTCATCGTGCCCCCTCCTCGCGGTGACGCCTGCGTTCAGAGCTGTGGCGGCGGGTAGTCCGGCACCCGGTCCTCCTCGGGGACCTCGTCGTAGACGGTCACCGAGGACTCGACGTCGAACAGCCCCACCTCCTCCAGCGAGGCCGGCCGCTCGTCGGGCAGGAACCGCTCGCCGCCGTTGGCGTAGCGGTACATGCCGACGCCCACGTTCCCGACCTCGTCCTCGCCGACGGCCTCCGGGTCCCACCAGATGAGGGTGCCGTCGTCGTTGCCGCCCCAGTCGACGCCGGGCCAGATCCCGTGGTCGCCCCACGAGACGTGCGGCGTGGTCGGCCCGCCGCCGGCCGGCGGCGTGCGCCACATGCCATCGCGGAAGGTCTCCGGGGTCAGGTTGGGGCCGGCCATGTGGATGCCGGTGAACATCGTGCGGATGGGCGGCTCGATCACACGGGCGTTGTTGTTCGGCGGCGGCTCGCCGTAGGCCCACTCGTAGATCCGGAAGGAGTCCATCTGCTCGAACTCGGTGCGGGCCGGGTTGGTCGACACGCCGAAGCCGTTGCGCCACTGCTGCCCGTCGGTGAGCCGGCCGAAGATCGTCGTGTCCATGAGCAGGCTCGGCCCGAGGATCCACTCGGGCCAGTAGTCCTGCGCGGTGGCCTCGGCGGTCAGCGACGACGGGGTGATCGGGTCGCCGTAGTAGATGATCGTCGTGACCCCGGCCTCCTTGAGCCGGCTGATGTTCGTCCGGGCGTTCTCCTGGGCCCGGGACAGGTCGAGCGTGAACTCGACGTCGATCGCCGGCTCGATGCCGTACTCGGCCAGCTCGTCCACGAACTTCTCGAACACCGGCTGGTGGTCGCCGCTGGCGTTGTCGTAGTGGACGATGGCGTACACCCGGTCGCGCTCGCGCATCGCCGGGTCGCCGGCCAGCTCGGCCTTGCCGGGGCCGGCGTAGTTGCCGATGGCCCGGGAGGCGGCCACCACCCCCTGGTCGGGGGTCTGCAGGGCCTGCCACAGGTAGGGCGCGTTCTCCTCGACGATGTGCTCGGGCAGCGCCGTGGCGCACCCCGGGCCGCAGACGATCCCCCGCGACGCCAGCTCCGCGGCGAACACCGAGCTGGCCTGGGCCGGGCCGCCGATGACGGCGAACGGCTCCATCTCGGCGATGGCCATGGCGTCGGCCCGTGCCTTCTCGACGTCGTCGCCGGCCCCGGTGCCCGTGTAGTGCTCGACGACGACCGTGCGCCCGTAGGTCTCGAACAGCGCGTTGTACAGGTCGACGTAGGCCTGGGTCGTCCGCCGCGCCGACTCGGGGTCGACGTCGGCGCCCGCCTGGCTGATGGTGGCCGCCGTCAACGGGTCGAGCGCGGGGTCGGACTGGTACTGGACGATCTTGATCTCGTCGGCGGTGACGCCCGGCGAGGTGGCCCCGCCGTTGTCGCCCTCGAACGGCTCGACGCACGGCGGCGCGTAGACCGACACCAGCTTGATCGTGCCCCGCTCGGTGTCGCAGTTCGGGCCCCAGTCGATCTCGTCGGGGTCGATGCCCTCGAGCTCGGCCTTCTGCGGGGTCATGGGCCCGGAGCGGATCAGCTCCTCCATCGGGGGCACGCCGCCGTCGCCGGCGGCCGCGGCCCCGTCGCCGTCACCGCCGCCGTCGCCGTCCCCACCGCCGAAGATCACGACGGCGCCCGCGATCAGGGCGACGACCGACGTGACCGGGCCGTAGCGCCGCAGGGCCCGGGCCCACGGCGGGCGCCGGTCCCGGCGCCGCCCGGGCCCGGTCGTGCTGCCGGTCCGCTCCTCGGTGGTGGTCATCCTGGCGCTCCCCTCCCGTCGCTGTCGTCGCCGCCCGACCGGGACGCTGCGGCCGCGCCCGCCGGACGGCGGTCGGTGTCTGCGGTCACGGCCGTCGCTCCGCCGGGGCCCGCGCCCCCGACCGGGTGATGGCGGCCTCGTCGGTGCCGAGGTACGACGCGACGACGGCCGGGTGCTCGACGACCTCGGCCGGCGTGCCCTCGGCCACGACCCGGCCGAGGTCGAGGGCGATCAGGCGGTCGGCGATCGAGCTGAGCAGCGGGAGGTCGTGCTCGATGACGAGCAGGCTGGCCCCGAGCTCGTCGCGCACCCGCCGCAGCATGGGGGCCAGCGCCTCGGCCTCCCGCTGGGCGATGCCGCTCGAGGGCTCGTCCAGCAGCAGCACGGTCGGCCCCTGGGCGAGCACGCAGGCCAGGTCGACGACCCGCCGGGTGCCGGTCGACAGCTCGCGCACGAACTTGTCTCGGTAGGCGCCGAGCCCCAGGAGCTCGACGAGCTCGTCGACCCGGTCGGCCACCGCGTCCTCGGAGTCGACGACCGACGGCAGGTGCAGCGCGGCGGCGACGGGGTCGCGCACCTCGACGTGCTGCTCCAGCGCCACCGCGATCGCCTCGTGCACGGTCAGACCGGGGAACAGCCGCCCGTCCTGGAACGACCGGCCGAGGCCCAGCCAGGATCGCACGTGCGTCGGCTTGTCGCGCAGCTCGACCATCTCGCCGCCCGACAGCAGCCGCACCGAGCCCCGGTCGGCCGGCGTGAAGCCCGAGATGACGTCGAACAGCGTCGTCTTGCCGGCGCCGTTGGGCCCGATGAAGCCGAGGATCTCGCCCGGGCGGAGGTCGAAGGACACACCGTCGAGCGCCCGCACGCCGCCGAAGCTGCGGGTGACGTCGCGGACCTCGAGGACCGGCGGGCCCTCCCGCAGCCCGGAGTGGGCCCGGGCCTCGTCCTCCTCGGCGCCGACCTCGGCGGCGGCGGTGCGCAGGAACACCGACCGCAGCAGGTCGGGGCGCTCCAGCAGCTCGGCGGTCGGCCCCTCGAACCGGATCTCGCCCTTCTCCATGAAGTAGGCCCGGTCGGCGACGGTGAGGGCCACGTTGACCGACTGCTCGACGAGGATGACCGTCGTGCCCTCGTCCCGCAGCTTGCGCACGACCTCGAGCAGCCGGGACACGACCGACGGCGCCAGGCCCAGGGACAGCTCGTCGATCATGAGCAGCCGGGGCCGGGCGATGAACGCCATGCCGAGGGTCAGCATCTGCTGCTGGCCGCCCGACAGGTTCCCGGCGGGCTCGTCGAGGCGCTCCCGCAGCGCGGGGAACAGGTCGAGCACCTCCTCCGTCGCCGCTCGCACCTCCTCGGGCCGGCCGCGCCGGGTCCAGCCGGCGAGGCGGAGGTTGTCCGCCACCGACAGCTGGGTGAACACGCCCTGGCCGCCGGGCACGACGGCGACGCCCCGCTGGGCGATCTCGTCCGGCGGCGTGTGGGTCATGTCGCGCCCGTCGAAGACGATGGCGCCGCCGCTCGGCTGCACCAGCCCGGCGATGGCCTTCAGCAGCGTCGACTTGCCGGCGCCGTTGGTGCCCATGAGGGCGACGATCTCGCCCTCGTCGACCTCGAAGTCGACGCCGAAGAGCACCTGGACGTTGTCGTAGTGGACGTCGATCCCCCGGCCGAGCAGCAGCTTGACCCGGCCCTGGCGGCGCAGGTGGGCGACCTCCGACCGGGCGGCCGTCTGCGTCCACACCTGGGCGATGTCGTGCTCGACGAGCTTGCCGGCCGAGGCGAGGATCAGGCCGCCGACGACGAACACCGGCGAGGCGATGACCAGCCCGGTGCGGATGCCGTGCTCGTCGGCCAGCCAGCCGATGATCGGCAGGATCAGGAGACCGGGGAGGATGAACAGCGTGCCGACGGCGTAGCCGAAGGCCCGCACCTTGGCCGGTACCGCCAGCGACAGCGTCACGAAGATGCCGGGCAGGAGCAGGAAGAACGACGCCGACAGCACGGCGTTGGCGGCGATGGCCAGCGGCAGGGTCGGCGCCAGGGCGAACAGGATCCAGGCCGCGGCGATGCCGAAGGAGACCGTGCCGAGGAACCGCACGACGTGGCCGGGCCCCTTGGCCATGAGCCGGCTGGTCAGCGGGATGCCGAACATGAGGCCGACGAGCTGGGCGGCGCCCTCCAGCCCGGCGGCGGTGAAGCCCCGGGCCCGCTCGTCGAGCCCGAACACCTCGTCGTAGTAGAGGCCGCCGAGGGTCAGCAGGCCGGCGATGGCGATGGCCACGAAGGGCAGGGCGATGTAGACCCGGCGCAGGCTGCGGACCTGCCAGACGATGCGGGACGACTCGGCCCAGGAGGGGGCGTCCTCCTCGGTGTGGGCGACCTCGTCGCCGGCGCCCATGGCCTGCCGCTCGAAGCGACCCCGCACCGGCTCCCGCAGCCGCAGCGCCAGCAGGACGAACAGCGCGGTGACGACCGCGAACACGACGAAGGGCGCCCGCCACCCCATGGCGTAGGCGATGAGGCCGGCCGACAGCGGGCCGAGGAACTGGCCCAGGGCGTTGGCGTAGCGGTGCACCGCGTAGACCCGGGGCCGGGCCGGGATGTCGTAGTAGTCGGCCAGGAGGGAGTTGTGCACCGGGTCGTTGACCGCCCGCCCGAGGCCGGCGCCGGCCCGGGCGCTTCCCAGCACCCACAGGTTGGGGGCGAGGCCGCTGAGCAGCGAGAAGATCCCCCACACCGAGGCGCCGCCGGCGGCGATCGGCACCCGCTTCCACCGGTCGGCGTAGAAGCCGATGGGCAGGGCGAGGATCAGCGCCGCGATCATCGAGAGCGACACGACGGTGAGCACGCCGCCCGTGTCGAGCCCGAAGTGGTCGCGGATCTCGGGCAGCAGCACGCCGAACGCGGCCCGGTCGAGCTCGTCGACCATGTTCAGGCCGAACAGCACCCCGAGGGGGAACAGCGGCGCCCCCTGGGTCGTGCGCTGCTTCCACCGGGCCCAGGGGCCGCCCTCGACCTCGCCCCCGTCGGCGGCGTGGGCGGCGGCCCGTCGCACGGCCTCGGCGCCGGTCACCTCGTCGTCCTCGGCGGCGATGCGGGCGGCGAGCACCTCGACCGGCACATCCGCCCCGTTTCCCCCGCCGTTGCCGGCCGCGGCCACCGCGGCCGCCTCCGCCTCGGCCGTCGCCTCGGCGTCCGGCACGGCGGCGCTCGCGCCGACGGCGTCGAGGCCGGCGCGCAGCACCTCCTCGTCCGCCCCCGGCGCCGCCCCCGCGGCCTCGTCCACCGGGCCGGCGGGTTCCACGGGCATCTCGTCCGACCGGGTCACGACCGCACCTCCACCGTCTCGTCACCCGCCGCCGGCCCACCGTCCGGGCCGGGCGCGCCGCCGTCGCCCGCCCCACCGGCCGCCTCGGCCCGCTCGGCGGCCACCGCCAGCACCTCCTCCGGCGGCGGCTCGTCGGCGTCCTCGACCCGGACGTCGGCCAGGAGGCTGGGCACCACGATCCCCCGCCGGCGGGCGACGGCCCGCAGGGCGCCGTCCCGCAGGTCGGCCACGACGCCGCCGAGCCCGCCGGGGAACACGAGCAGGACGAGCAGCAGGCCCGCCCCGGTGGCGAGGAACTGCCACTCGGCGGGCAGGAAGAACTCGACGCCGCGGACGTAGGTGGCGCCGAGCAGCGCCCCGGGCAGCGACCCGAGGCCGCCGATGACGACCATCGTGAACAGCTCGAGGCTGCGCTGGGGCACGAAGGGCTCGGCGTTGAGGCCCTGCTGCTGGTGCACGTAGAGCGCCCCGGCCACCGCGGCGAGGAAGCCGGAGAAGGCGAAGGCCGCCAGGCTCGTGCGGGTGGCGTCGACGCCGTAGGCCCGGGCGGCCCGCTCGTTCTCACGGATGGCGATGAGCACCCGCCCGGTGCGGCTGCGCCGCAGCCCGACGACCATGAGCAGCGCCAGGCCGAGCACGGCGAGGCAGGCGTAGAACATCCCCGTCTCGCTGGTCAGCTCGATGCCGAGGATCGTGCCCCGGCCGATCCGCCGGCCCGGGAGGGCGTCGCCGAGCGACAGCTCCCAGCCCAGCAGCGCGACGTCGACCGTGCGGTTGAGCAGGAACGACGACACGAACAGCCCGAAGGCCAGCGTCGCCACGGCGAGGGTGAGCCCCCGCCGGCGCAGGGCCGGGTAGCCGACGACCACCGCGGCGACCGCGCCCACCAGCCCGGCGGCCAGGCCGGCCAGGGCCAGGTCCCAGCCCCGGTGGTCGGTCAGCGCGCCGCCGACGAACGCCCCCACCCCGACGAAGGCCATGTGGCCGAGGCTCACCTGCCCCGCCCAGCCGGTGAGCACGACGAGCGAGGCGGCGACGATGCCGAAGATCACGATGATGGTGGCCAGGTTCAGCCGGCTGGTCGTCAGCCAGGCGGGGAGGGTGAGCACGAAGACCGCCACCGCCGCCCAGATCCCGAGGCGGGCGCCGACGACCTCGGGGAGGCGCCGCATCTCGGCGGGCACGGGCCGCACCTCGCGGGTGGCCTGCCAGGTGGACGAGGCGTCGCTGTCGACCCGGGCCCCGATGCTGGCACGCCGGGTGGCCAGCAGGCCGACGAGCACGATGACGAACAGGACGGCGTCGTTGTAGGCCGGGCGGTTGCCGGCCTGGAAGGTCATGGCCTGGTCGACGATGCCGAGGCCGATGGCGGCCGCGCCGATGGTCGTGAAGCGCTCGAAGCGCCCGAACACGCAGGCGGCCAGCGCCTGGACGAGGAACGTCGGGCCCAGCACCTCGCCGATCGGCAGGCCGACGGCCCCCGCCCGCAGGTACATGGCCAGGAAGGCGAGGACCGAGGCGACGACCCACACGACCATGTGGAGCCGCTTGACCGGGATGCCGAGCGTGAAGGCCCGGTCGGCCCGTTCGGCGGCGCCCACGATGGCGACGCCGACGGTCGAGCGCTGGAGGAAGAGCGCCAGCAGGCCCAGGCAGACGGGGACGACGATCATCGTGAAGATGTCGTTGGCGTTGAAGGTCACGCCCCCGTAGACCCAGGTGGCGTCGAAGGGCTGGGGCAGCCGGGTGCCGAAGGACGTGTCGCCCCACGCCCGGGGCAGCAGCAGCCCGCCGCCGGCCAGCACCTGGGCGAGGCCGATGGTGGCCACGGTCAGCACGAGCCGTGGCGCCGTGAAGAACCGCCGGATGATCAGCCCCTCGACGAGCACGCCGAGCACGACGGCGGCGAGGAGCCCGGCGAGGAGGCCGAGCCAGTAGCTCCAGCCCCAGGCCACGACGAGCATGACGCCGAGGACGGCCGGCAGCGCCCCGAGGTCGCCCTGGGCGAAGTTGACGATCCGGTTGGCCCGGTAGACGAGGGCGATGCCGAGGGCGATGAGCGCGATGCGTCCGCCGACGAGCGCCCCGTTGAGGACGATGCCCTTCGGCGCCGGGTAGAGGACCTGCTGGACGAGCACGAGCGCCACCAGCGGGGCGAGGAACCCGACGCGGCGACGCAGGGCGCCGAGGTCCAGCTGGCGCGTGCGGTCGATGGCGGCGGTCGTCAACGGTCGCTCTCTCCTGCTGTCGGCTGCGGTCTCCGTGCCCGCCGTCAGGCCGGGGGCCGGGGCGGCGGGGCGGTGCGGTCGGTGGTGGTCGGCTCGCCGGCGTCGCCGGCGGCGGTGGGCGCGGTGGCGGCGGCGGGGGCGGGGGTCGTGTCGTCGATGACCAGCGGTGCCCAGCTCGAGATCAGGGCGACGATCATGTCCCGGAGCTGGCGACGGGCCTCGTCCTGGCTGCGCCCCCGGTGGATGCGGAGGCCGTCCCAGGCGGCCGCCCCGGTGACGATGTCGAGGGCGTCGAGCAGGCGCCGCCGGCCGTCGCGGCCGTCGCCGGTGCCCCGGGCCTCGGCGGCCTCCAGCTCGGGCGCGAAGCAGGCGGCCAGCTCGGCGCGCAGGGCCTTGCGGCCGTTGGCCATGGCCCGCTGGATGGTGGGCGAGAACGGCTCCTGCAGCTGGGCGGCGCGGCGCACGCCCCCGCCCAGCTCGTGGAGCCGCACGCGGCGGTCGAGGAAGCGGTCGAGGCGCTCGGTGAACGGGCCCTCGGTGACGAGCGGCGGGAGCTGGGCGAGCAGGCGCTCGGTGTGGCGCTGGCCGGCGGCGACGAAGAGCGACTCGAGGTCGTCGAAGTGGACGTAGAGCGAGCGGAGCGAGACGCCGGCCTCGGCGGCGATGTCCCGGGCCGTGGGCCGCAGGACGCCCCGGTCGTTGAGGGCGAGGAGCGCGTCGACGACGGCCTCCCGTGTGCGCGCCGCACGCGAGACGCGGCCGTCGCGACGGGCACCACCCGCCGGTCCCCCCGGATCCGCGGGTGGTGTGACCGATGTCTCACCCACACCCGGGACCGTAGGGTTCTTTCACACGGTGTGCAACTCCCTTCCCCCAACTGTCATGAACATGTGCTCGGCTTCACGTTCGCCCGACACCACCGGCCCTCCCCCCCATCCGGCGTCCCCCACGCGCGCCCGTGCACCTGACGGACGCCGGGACGGTGGACCCGCCGAACGCCCCGGATCCTGACCGCTGGTCAAGTCCTGCGGGCGCCACCTAAGGTCACGGCCATGAGCGACCCGATGTCCCTCGTCGCCGAGCGCGTCGACGCCCTGCTGTCCGAGCTCGACCCCCGCACCGCCGACCCGGTCGAGTTCCGCGGCCGCCAGTACGACCTGGGCCTGGCCTGGGTCCACTTCCCCGAGGGCTACGGGGGCCTCGGGCTCAAGCCGTCGCTGCAGCGCGAGGTCGACCGCCGCCTCGCCGCCGCCGGCGCCAAGCCGCCCACCTCCCGCCACTTCTTCGGCCTGACGATGGCCGGCCCGACCATCGTGACCAACGGCGACGAGCAGCTGAAGCAGCGCCTGCTCCGCCCGACCTTCACCGGCGAGGTCGCCTGGTGCCAGCTGTTCAGCGAGCCGGGCGCCGGCTCGGACCTGGCCGGTCTCGCCTGCCGGGCCGTGCGCGACGGCGACGAGTGGGTCATCACCGGCCAGAAGGTGTGGAACACGCTGGCCCACATCGCCGACCGCGGGATGCTCATCGCCCGCACCGACCCCGACGCCCCCAAGCACAAGGGCCTGACCTACTTCGCCCTCGACATGCACGCGCCGGGCGTCGAGGTCCGGCCGCTGCGGCAGATGACCGGCGAGGCCGAGTTCAACGAGGTGTACCTGACCGAGGTCCGGGTGCCCGACGCCGACCGCATCGGCGGCGTGGGCGAGGGCTGGCGGGTCGCCATGACGACCCTGATGAACGAGCGCACGACCATCGGCGGGGGCGGCGGCCGGCCGACCCGGGGCTCGGGCGCGATCGCCGAGGCCGTGCGCATCTGGAAGGAGGAGGTCGCCCACAAGACCCCGGCGATGCGCGACCGCCTCATGTCGCTGTGGATCGAGTCCGAGGTGCTCCGGCTGACCAACATCCGGGCCGCCCAGAACCGCAAGGCCGGCAACCCGGGGCCCGAGGGGTCGATCGCCAAGCTCAAGTTCGCCGAGGTCAACATGGCCATCTACGAGCTGTGCATCGACCTGCTGGGGGCGGACGGCCTGGTCGGCTTCGACTACGAGATGCGCCGGGCCGAGAACCTCGGCCTCGTCGGCCCGCCGGGCAGCGCCCGCAAGATGTTCCTGCGGTCGCGGGCCAACTCGATCGAGGGCGGCACCTCCGAGATCCAGCGCAACATCCTGGGCGAGCGGGTGCTCGGCCTGCCGGGCGAGCCCCGCGTCGACAAGGACGTGCCCTGGTCGCAGGTGCCGCGCTGACGGGCCACCTCGGGCCGCCGGGGCCCACCGGGTAGACCGTCACCCATGACCCGGCGCCGCCCGACCGCCTCGCCCCGCGCCGGGGCGGTCGCGGTGGTGTTCGTCGCCAACGGCCTGGGCGGCCCGAGCTTCCTGCCCCGGCTGCCCGAGCGCCAGGCGTCGCTCGGCCTCTCCGACGCCGGCCTCGGCGCGGTGCTCGTGGGCCTGGCGGTCGGCGCGCTGGCCGCCAGCCCCCTCGCCGGCCGGGCGGTCGAGCGGTTCGGCAGCCGTCGGGTCGTGCTGGCCGCCGCCGTGGGCCTGGGCGGCGCGCTCTGGACCGCCGGGGCCGCGCCGACGCCGGCCGCGCTGTTCGCCGCCCTCGCCGCGATCGGGGCGGCGGACGCGGCGATGGACATCGCCATGAACGCCAACGGCGCCGCCTACGAGCGCCGGGCCGGCCGGTCGGTCATGCACCGGCTCCACGGCGCCTGGAGCCTCGGGTCGCTCGGCGCCGCCGGCCTCGCCGCCGCGGCGGCCGGGCTGGGCGTGCCCCTGACGGTGCAGCTGGCGGTCGTGGGCGCCGCGCTGGCCGCCGGGGTGGTGCTGGTGCGCGGCGGCCTCGTGGCCGACGACGGCGCCGCGGACCGGGCCCCGCCCGCCCCGACCCGTCGCGGGCCGGGCCGGTCCCGTCGCCCGGCCGTCGGGCCGCTGGTGGCGCTGGCCGTGGCCACGATGGGCGGGGCCGTCGTCGAGGGCGGCCCGTCGGACTGGTCGGCCATCCGCCTCGAGCGCCTGGGCACCGGCCCCGGCGTCGCCGCCCTCGGGTTCGCCGCCTTCACCGCCGGGATGCTCGCCGGCCGGCTCGTCGGCGACGCGGTCACCGACCGCGTCGGCGGCGTCGCCACGCTCCGCTGGGGCATGGCGCTGGCCGCCGCCGGGCTCCTGGTCGGGGCGGTCGTCGACCACCCGGCCCCCTTCGCCCTCGGCCTGCTCGTCGCCGGCGTGGGCGCCAGCGGCTTCTTCCCGCTCGCCTTCGCCGCGGCCGGCAACACCGCCGGCGTGGCGCCGGGCACGGGCGCGGCCACGGTGTCGCTCGCCGCCCGCCTCGGGTTCCTGGCCGAGCCGGTGATCGTGGGCGCGGTCGCCGAGCTCGTCGGGCTGCGGTGGGCCTTCGTGCTCGTCGCGGCGACGGCGGGGGCGCTGGCGCTCGCCGCCGGGCGCGTCCTGCGTCCGGGGGCCGGCCCGCCGCCGGCCCCCACCGTCGCCGACCTGCGCGAGTGCTGACCGGGCGCGGCGCCCGCCGGGCGGTCAGGCGGTGACGAGGTCGTCGTCGGGTGCCGGGCCCGCGGCCGGCACCGTCGCGGCGCCGGCCACCGGGCGCACCCACACCGGCGTGCCGACCTCGACGCCGAGGGCCTGCACCTGCGGCCGGGTGGCGGTCACGAGCACGACCTGGTCGGCGGTCGTCACGTCGATCCGCACCTCGAAGCCCACCCGCACCAGCCGGCTGATCGTGCCGGCGGTGGCGCCCTCGACCGGGCTCGTGTGCAGCTCGATGTCGTGCGGCCGGACGAGGTCGCCGCCGAGCTGGGTCACCGGCCCGAGGAAGCGCATGACGAAGTCGTCGGCCGGCGAGTCGTACAGCTCGTCGGGCGTGCCCACCTGCCGGACCCGGCCGGCGTCGATGACGACGATCTCGTCGGCGACCTCCAGCGCCTCCTCCTGGTCGTGGGTCACGAACACGGTCGTGACGTGCACCTCCTCGTGGAGCCGCCGGAGCCAGTCCCGCAGCTCCTTGCGGACCTTGGCGTCGAGGGCCCCGAAGGGCTCGTCGAGCAGCAGCACCCGGGGCTCGACCGCCAGGGCCCGGGCCAGCGCCATCCGCTGGCGCTGGCCGCCGGAGAGCTGGGAGGGCAGGCGGTCGGCGAACTGCTCCAGGTGCACGAGCTCGAGCAGCTCCTGCACGCGCCGGCGCACCTCGGCCTTGGGCCGGCGGCGGACCTCGAGGCCGAAGGCGATGTTGCGGGCGACGGTCAGGTGCTTGAAGGCGGCGTAGTGCTGGAAGACGAAGCCGACGTTGCGCTCCTGCGGGCGCAGGTGGGTGGCGTCGACGCCCTCGATCTCGACGGTGCCCGAGTCGGCCTGCTCCAGGCCCGCGACGACCCGCAGGAGCGTCGACTTGCCGCCGCCGCTCGGGCCGAGGAGGGCGGTGAGCTGGCCGGTCGGGATGCTGACCGACACGTCGTCGAGGGCGACGAAGTCGCCGAAGCGCTTGCTGACGTGCCTGACCTCGATGCTCACGGGCTCCTGCCTCCGGACTGGTCGGGACGGACGAGCGTCACGACGGCGATGCAGGCGACGGCCACGAGCGTGAGCAGGAACGCGGTGGCGTAGGCGCCGCCCTGGTCGAAGTTGAGGTACTTCTCCTCGACGACGAGCGTCGCCGTCCGGGTCCTGCCGGCGACGTTGCCCGAGACGATCTTGACCGCCCCGAACTCGCCGAGGGCGCGGGCGAGGCTGAGCGCCACGCCGTAGACGACGGCCCACCGGATCGACGGCAGGGTGATGCGCCGGAAGGTGGCCCAGGCGCCGGCGCCCAGGCTGTGGGCGGCCTCCTCCTGCTCGGTGCCGATCTCCTCGAGGACCGGGACGACCTCGCGCACCACGAGCGGCAGGGCCACGAACGTGGTGGCCATGACCATGCCGGGCGGGGCGAAGATCACCTGCAGGCCGAGGTCCTCGAGCGTCGGGCCCAGCCAGCCGTCCCGGCCGCCGTAGACGAGCACGAGCGCGAGGCCGACGACGACCGGCGACACCGACAGCGGCAGGTCGACGAGCGCGCTGAGCAGCCGGCGGCCGGGGAACCGGTGGCGGACGAGCAGCAGCGAGATGCCGACGCCGAAGACCGTGTTGATGGCGACCGACGTCAGCGCCACCCCGGCGGTGAGCCGGAGCGCGTGCACGGTGTCGGGCTCCTCGAGGATGTCCCGGATGTTGGCGAGCCCGCCGTCGAGGGCGTTGCGGGCGACGAGGCCCACCGGCCAGGCGACGAGCAGCCCGAGGTAGGCGACGACGACCAGGCGCAGGGCCCAGCGCCCGAGCGGCGGCCGGCGGCGGGACCGGTCAGCCACGGCGCACCATCCGGCGCTGCAGCAGGTCGATGGCCGCGATGACGGCCAGCGACACCACGAGCAGGACGGTGGCCACCGAGGCGGCGGCCGGGAGGTCGTCGCTCTCGATGCTGGCGAGGATGCGGACCGAGGCGACCTCCGTCCGGAAGGGCAGGTTCCCCGACAGCAGCACGAGCGACCCGTACTCGCCCATGCCGCGGGCGAAGGCCAGCGCGGCGCCGGCGGCGATCGCCGGGGTGATGGCGGGCAGCACGATGCGGCGGAAGATCGTGAGCCGGCCGGCGCCCAGCGACGCCGCGGCCTCCTCGGCCTCGGGGTCGAGCTCGGCCAGCACCGGCTGCACGGTGCGGACGACGAACGGCGTCGTCACGAACAGCAGGGCGAGGAACACCGCCGGCCGCCGGTTGGTGACGTCGACGCCGAGGGGGCCGTCGGGCCCGTAGAGCGACAGGAGCACGAGGCCGGCGACGATCGTCGGCAGGGCGAAGGGGATGTCGATGAGCAGCTCGAGCAGGCGCTTGCCGGGGAACGAGTCGCGCACCAGCACCCAGGCGACGAGCGTGCCCATGACCACGTCGACGGCGGTCACGAGCAGCGCCTGGGTGACGGTGAGGCGGATGGCCGCCGCCGTCTGCTCGTTGGTGACGGCTCGCCAGAACCCGCCCCAGCCGCCCTCGGCGGTGGTGGCGGCGACCGCGGCCAGCGGGAGCAGCACGAGCAGGCTGAACCACACCAGCGCGACGCCCAGGCCGAGGCCGGACGCGGGCGTGAGCCCGCCGGGGTGGCGGGGCCGGCGTGCGGAGGTCGCCGGCCCCGCCCCGTCCAGGGCTGCCGCCGTCACCCGGCCTTCCCCGACTCCGCGATGATGCGGGCGATGACGGCGTCCTCGCCGTCGAAGAACTTCTCCGACAGCTCCTCCCAGCTGCCGAAGTCGTCCTCGACGGTGAGCAGCCGCTCGACCTCGGGGTAGGGGTCGGTGGGGTCGGCCGCGCCCTCGACCCGCTCGACCTCGACGCCGTCGACGACGGGGCGGAAGCCGTGGAGGGCGAACTGGCGCTGCCCCTCCTCGCTGAGCACGAACTCGAGCCAGTCCTCGGCGATCGGGTCGGCGTCGATCAGCACGGCGCCCGGGTTCTCGATCAGCATCGTGGTGTCGGGGATGACGTAGTCGAGCTCCTCGCCGTTCTGGCGGGCGAGGATCGCCTCGTTCTCGTAGGCGAGCAGCACGTCACCGGTGCCGTTGAGGAAGGCGGTGGTGGCGTCCCGGCCGCTGCCCGGCAGGGAGACGACGTGGTCGAACAGCGCCCGCACGTACTCCTCGGCCTCGGCCTCGGTGCCGCCGGAGGCGATCACCTGCCCCCAGGCGGCCAGCGCGTTCCAGCGGGCGGCGCCCGACGAGGCGGGGTTGGGGGTGACGATCTCGATGCCGGGGCGCAGGAGGTCGTCCCAGTCCTCGATGCCCTCCGGGTTCCCGGGCCGGACCGCGAAGACGACGATCGACGACGACACGACGCCCTTGGTCGGCCCGTCGTCCCAGTCCTCGGCGACCAGGCCGGCGTCGACCAGCCGCAGGACGTCGCTCGTCACCGAGAAGTGCACGTAGTCGGCCTCGAGGCCGTTGACGACGGCCCGGCTCTGGTCGCCCGAGGCCCCGTAGGACGTCTCGAACCGGACGCCCTCGCCCTCCGGCGTCTTCGCCCACTCCTCGGCGATGGCGCGGTTGGCCGCCTCGGGGACGGCGAAGCCGACGATGTTCAGCGTCCTGCCCTCGTCGCCCGACGCGCCGGAGCCGCACGCCGCGGCGACGAGCAGGGCCGCGGCCACCAGGCCGCGCATCCGTCGTACGGGGATCTCCACGCCTGTCCCTCCTTGGTGCCCTGAGGCGGTCGAGGACCGGTGGCTGCCGGTCGCGGGGCGTGAAACGTAGGCAAATCCGACTTGTCCGGTCAACTTTGCCAGTCAGGTCGGCAAGATGAGGTTACGCCACGCGACGGACACGCGCGGAGCGCGGTCACTGGTTCGCGGTGCTCACCACGTGTCGACGAGGGGGCGCTTCTTCCCCGTCCGGGGCGGCGGCGGGGGCGCGGCGGCCAGCATCGCCGTGATCCAGCGCCGGCTGTCGGCGGGGTCGATGACGTCGTCGACCTCGAAGTGGCTGGCCGCGCTCAGCGCCTTGCCGTGCTCGTAGGCGGCTTCGACCATGCGCTGGAACGTGCGCTCCCGCTCCTCGGGGTCCTCGACGGCCTCCAGCTCCCGCCGGTAGCCGAGGCGCACCGCCCCCTCGAGGCCCATGCCGCCGACCTCGCCGGTCGGCCAGGCGACGCAGAACAGCGGCGCCTTGAAGCTGCCGCCCGCCATCGCCTGCGCACCGAGGCCGTAGCCCTTGCGCAGGACGATCGTGCCGTACGGCACCGTCAGGCTGGCCCCGGTGACGAAGAGCCGGCAGGCGTGGCGCACGAGCGCGGCCTCCTCGGCCTCCGGTCCGACCATGATCCCCGGCGTGTCGCACAGGAACAGCAGCGGCACGTCGAAGGCGTCGCACAGCTGCATGAAGCGGGCCGCCTTGTCGGCGGCGTCGGCGTCGATGGCGCCGGCCAGGTGGGCCGGGTTGTTGGCCACGATGCCGATCGGCCGCCCCTCGACCTTGGCGAGCGCGGTCACCATCCCGGGGGCGAACCCGGCCCGCAGCTCGAGCACCGAGCCGGTGTCGGCCAGCGCCTCCACGACGGCGCGCACGTCGTAGGCCCGGCGCCGGTCCTCGGGGACGAGGTCCCGCAGGACCGCCTGGTCGGCGCACGACCAGCCGGGCTGGGGCTCGGGACCGGCGAAGTACGACAGGTACCGGCGGGCGACCGCCACCGCCTCGGCCTCGTCCTCGACGACGACGTCGACGACGCCGTTGGCCGACTGGACCTCGATCGGGCCGATGTCCTCGGGCGCGTAGACGCCGAGGCCCCCGCCCTCGATCATCGCCGGGCCGCCCATGCCGATGTTGGCGTCGCGGGTGGCGATGACGACGTCGCTGCTGCCGAGGATGGCGGCGTTGCCGGCGAAGCACCGGCCGGCGGCGATGCCGACCCGGGGCACCAGGCCGCTCAGCCGCCCCCACAGGTGGAAGGCCACGGTGTCGAGGCCCGACACGCCGGGGGCGTCGGTGTCGCCCGGGCGCCCGCCCCCGCCCTCGGCGAAGAACACGACGGGCAGCCGCTGGCGCTCGATGACGTCGAAGAGCCGGTCCTTCTTGCGGTGGTTCTGGTAGCCCTGCGTCCCCGCCAGGACCGTGTAGTCGTACGACAGCACGGCGGTGGGCCGGCCGTCGACCGTGCCGATCCCCGCCACCAGCCCGTCGGCCGGGGTGCGGGCGATCAGCTCCTCCACCGGGCGCCGGCGGCGCCGGGCGGCGATGACGAGCGGCCCGTACTCGACGAACGACCCCGGGTCGAGCAGGTCGGCGATGTTCTCCCGGGCCGTGCGCATCCCCCGCCGGTGGCGGCGGGCGACGGCCTCGGGGCGGGCGGCGTCGAGCCCGGCGGCGTGGCGGGCCACGACCTCGGCGAGGTCGGGGCGCAGCGCGGGCTCGGGGCGGGCGGGGGCGGTCCCCGCCGTCTCCGCCGCCGGTGACCCGCCCCCGGTGGGGGCCGTGCCCCCGGCGGCGGCCGGCTCGGCCACGTCGACGACGACGAGGACGTCGCCCGCCTGCACGGCGTCGCCGGCCGCCACCCGCACCTCGGCGACGGTGCCCGCGACGCCGGCCTCGACCGCGTGCTCCATCTTCATCGACTCGACGACCACGACCGTGGTGCCGGGCTCGACCGGCGCCCCGACCGAGCAGTCCACCCGCACGACGGTGCCGACCAGGGGTGACGCGATCTGGGTCGTGGTGGCCATGCCCCCGGTGTCTAGCCCGCGGCGCTCCCCCGGGCGGAGTCGCCGGCCCGGCGCGACCCCATCGAGCGCTCAGTACTCGCCCTTGATGACGAAGAACGAGCCGCGGATGGTGCCGGCCAGCTTCGACCGCTGGCGGGCGAACTTGAAGCCCGCCAGCTCCTCGGGCACGTCCATGCCCTCGCAGAGCTTGAAGCCGACGGCCCGCTTGCCGCCCGGCGCCAGCTCGTAGAGGACGTTGACGGCGAGGCCGCTCTCGTAGAACACGTGGGCCCACCTCGTGCCCTCGACCTCGACCAGCGCGGCCTGCAGGGGCGGGGAGGCGATCTCGATGCCCCGCTCCTCCCTCAGGATCCGGTGGACCCAGTCGACGACGTCGGCGGCCTCGGCCGCCGGGTAGACGGTGAAGTCGTGGTCGTACTTGTTCTTGAAGTAGCGGGCCTCGTTGGCCCGCAGCCCGGCCAGCGCCTCCGCGTGCGGCGACGGCTCGAGCCCGGCGGTCGACACCTCCCTGAAGTCGACGACCTGGCCCGATGTCGCGTCCCGGATGCCCATCACGTCGGTTCCTCCTCCCGGCCCTCCCGGGCCCGGCTCAGAATGAGAGTCTTACTATCGATTTGATAGTGCTACTCTCACATACGTGAGCGAGCCCGTCAAGGACGTCCCCCCGTCGAGGCGCCGTCCGCCCCAGGCGCGCACCCGGCGGACCCGGGCGGCGGTGGTGGAGGCGGCCCGCCGCCTGTTCGAGGAGCGGGGCTACGCGGCCACCACCATCGAGGCGATCAGCGAGGCCTCCGACACCCCCCAGGCCACCGTCTACCGGCTGTTCGGCTCGAAGCTGGGGATCCTGAAGGCGGTGCTCGACGTCGCCATCGCCGGCGACCACGAGGACGTGGCGATGCTCGACCGGCCCCGGGTGCAGGACCTGCTCGCCACACCCGACCCCCACGAGCTGCTCGGCCGCTTCGCCACGCTGCTGCGCGACCTCATGGCCCGCACCGCCCCGGTGCACCGCCTGCTCGCGGATGCCGCCCGCTCCGACCCCGAGGCGGCGGCGATGCTCGACGAGGTCTCCCGCCAGCGCCACGAGGGCCAGCGCCACGTCGCCCGGGCCCTCGCCCGGGCCGGCGCGCTCCGGGACGGGCTGCGCGAGCGCGACGCGGCCGACGTCGTCCACGCCCTCGCCTCCCCCGAGGTCTACGGCCTGCTCGTGCTCGACCGCGGCTGGTCGGGCGCCCGCTACGAGCGCTGGCTGGCCGAGACGCTGGCGCAGCAGCTGCTCGGCCCGACCGCTCAGTCGTCCGCGGCCGGCTCGCGCTGACCACGCCGGGCCTCGGGGTCGCCGATCGCGGCCGCGGCGCCGTCCCGCTCCCCCGCCGCGACCGGCGCCGGGTCGAGGACGACCAGGCGGGACCCGGGCGGCGGGGGCCCGTCGACGGACGCGGTCCACCGGCCGGCCGGGGTGAGCACGGCCAGCACGTGCGCGCCCTCGGGCACGTCGTCGGCGTCGACCGTCCGCACCTCGTGACCCGCGACGACGGCCGCGTCGAGCGCGTCGTGGGTGGCGCCGGGCGAGAACGGCCGCCGCGACCAGGTCCGGGGGTCGGGCTCGGGGTCGGCGCGCCGCGCGCCGCCCCCGGCCGGCTCGCTCGGCAGCACCCAGACCGCGCCCCGCCCGAGCTGCGACACCGCCACGTCGAGCGCGATGAGGTCGACCTCGTCGTCGCGCGACGCGATGACCGCGCCGCCCACGTCGTCGAGCAGGCCGCTCGCCGGCAGCGCGGTGATCAGCCCGGTGTGCACGCGGAACGGGAGGTCGTCGCGCCCCGCCAGGTCGGCCCGCCCCCGGGCGGCCACCACGACCGGCACGCCGTGGCGGGTCAGCGCGGCGGCCAGCCCGAGCAGCCAGCGGTGCCCGCCGACGAGCAGCGCGCCCCGGGGGCTCGGGCGGGCCACGCCCAGCCACCGGGCCGCCGGCGCGGCGCCGAGGCCGTAGAGGAGGGCGAGGGCGATGACCACCGCGAAGACGACCGGCACCAGCCCGTCGGCGGGCTCGCCGATCTGGTCGAGGCGCAGGGAGTAGAGCGCCGCGGTGGCGGCCGCGACGACGCCGCGCGGCGCCAGGCAGGCCAGGAAGGCCCGGTCCCGCCGGTCGAGGCCGGGCTGGCCCAGGGTGCTGAGCACGACGACGAGCGGGCGGACGACCAGGGCGAGGACCGCGGCGAGCGCGAGCGCCTCGGGCACGTGGTCGATCAGCGCCTGGCCGTCGACGCGGGCGGCGAGCACGACGAACAGCGCGCCGAGCAGGAGCGCGACGACCGGCTCGCCGAAGGCGCGCAGCTCCCGGGTGGGGACCACCCGCTGGTTGGCCACCGCCACGCCCATCGCCGTCGTGGCGAACAGCCCGGCCTCGGGCCGGACCGACTCGGCCGCCACGTAGGCGGCGACGACGAACATGAACGGGACGGCGACCTCGAGCTCGTCGGGCACGGTCAGCCGGCGCAGGGCGGTGACCAGCAGCGCCGCCCCGGCCAGCCCGGCGGCCACCCCGGCCAGGGCCACCGACAGGACGTCCCGCCACAGCTCCTGGAGGCTCAGCTCGGTGACGAAGAAGGCGTTGACGCAGAACACGCCGAGCGTGGCGCCCAGGGGGTCGATGAGGATGCCCTCCCAGCGGAGGATCGTGGCCGGTGGGTCGCGGGGCCGGGCGATGCGCAGCAGCGGGCCGACGACCGTCGGCCCGGACACGACGAGGATCGCCCCGATGACGAGCGACAGCCGCGCCGCCCCGTCGAGGAGGAGGTGGACGGTGCCGGCCGCCAGCAGCCAGGTCGTCAGCGCCCCGACGGTGACGAGCCGGAGGACCGGCCCCCGGGCGGGGCCCCGCAGGTCGGCGAGCCGCAGCTCCATCCCGCCGTGGAACAGCAGCACGGCGACGGCGAGCGACACGACCGGGAAGAGGGCGTCGCCGAAGATCTCGTCGGGGTCGAGCCAGCCCAGCCCCGGGCCCACCGCCAGGCCGCCGGCCAGCAGCAGCACGATCGAGGGCAAGCCGATCCGCCGGCCCAGCCACTGCAGGCCGACGCCGAGGACGACCACGAGCCCGATGCCGCGCACGATCTCGCTGCTGTCCACCGCGCCCTCCTCGCCGGCTCGGCCGCGACCCGCGCGACCGTAGCCGCTGAGAGCGCGAGAGCACGGGGTGTCGGCCGTCCGCCGCCCGGGTACGCCCGCGACGTCGCCGAGCACCGGAGGTACCGACATGGCCCGTTGCGAGGTCTGCGGGAACGACTACGACAAGGCCTTCGAGGTGGTCGCGGCCGGCGCGCACCACACGTTCGACAGCTTCGAGTGCGCGATCCACCGCCTGGCCCCGGTCTGCGAGCACTGCGGCTGCCGGGTCGTCGGCCACGGCGTCGAGGTGAACGGCCGCTTCTACTGCTGCGCCCACTGCGCCAACGTGGCCGAGCAGACCGACAAGGCCGTCGACCGGGTCGAGCTCCCCACCGGCTAGGCCGGCGACGCCGGCCCGATCCGGCCCGACCGCCGGCCCGCCCGCACGGGGCGGGCCGGGTCAGCGCGTGGGGCCCTCGGCGGCAAGGATGGCGCCGAGCCGCAGCAGCTGCCGGCTGGCGCCGCCGAGGAACAGCTCGAGCTGCTTGGCCAGCAGGAAGTAGCGGTGCAGCGGGTAGTCGCGGTCGACGCCCACGCCGCCGTGCAGGTGGGCGGCCGCGTGCACGACGCGCTGGCCGCCGGCGGCCGCGAAGTACTTGGCGACCGCGACCTCGCGGTCGGCGGGGAGCCCGGCGCCGAGCCGCCACGCGGCCTGCAGCATGGTGAGCCGGATGGCCTGGGTGTCGACGTAGGCGTCGGCCGCCCGCTGCCCGACGGCCTGGAAGGTGGCGATCGGCCGCCCGAACTGCTCGCGCTGCGAGGTGTACTCGCCGGTCAGCCGGATCGCCTCGGCGGCGACGCCGGCCATGACCGCGCACGCGGCCACCGTCGCGTGGTCGACCAGCCACCGCAGCGCCGTCGCCGCCTCGTCCACCGGCCCCACCACGTCGCCGGCGCCGAGGCGCACGCCGTCGAGGGTCAGGCGGGCCTCGGGCGTGCCCGTCGTCGTGTCCTGGCGCTCGCGGCCCACCCCGGGGGCACCGGCCGGGACGAGGAACAGGCCCGTCTCGCCGGCGTCGGTCGTCGCCGGCACGAGCACGAGGTCGGCGACCAGCCCGGCCGGCACGTTGGTGCAGGCGCCGTCCAGCACCCAGCCGTCGCCGTCCCGGCGGGCCGCCACCGAGGGCGTCAGCGGGTCGCCGGACGGCTGCACGAGGGCCGCCGTCGGCACGACCGTCCCCTCGGCCAGACCGGGCAGGACGGCGGCCTGCTGGTCCGCCGTGCCCCACCGGGCGATCGGCAGCCCGCCGAGCGCCAGCGCGGCCAGCGCCGGCACCGGGGCGGTCCGGCGGCCCACCTCCTCGAGGAGGAGGGCCAGCTCCAGCACCCCCTGCCCCGCCCCGCCGTGCTCGACCGGCACGGCGATGCCGAGCAGGCCGGCGCCGGCCATGGCGGCCCACAGGTCGCGGTCGAAGCGCAGCTCGTCGCGCTGCTCGAGCTCCCGCAGCGCCGCCGGGGTGGACCGGTCGCCCAGCAGCTTGCTCGCCGCCTCGACGGTGGCCTGCTGCTCGTCGGTCAGGTCGAAGTCCATCGCCTCCCCCTGGGGTGTCAGCGCTTCGCCATCGGCATGCCGAGGCCGAAGCCGGCGATCAGGTCGCGCTGCAGCTCGTTGGTGCCGCCGCCGAAGGTGAGGATGAGCAGGCTGCGGTAGAGCTGCTCGAGGCGGCCGGCGAGCAGCGCCCCCGGCGTGTCCTCGACGAGGTAGGACCGCTCGCCCAGCACCTCCATGAGCAGCCGGAAGGTCTCGAGGTAGTGCTCGGTGCCGAAGACCTTGATCGTGCTGGCGTCGGCCACCTCCAGGCGGTCCCTCGTGGCGTCCCAGGCCACCTTCCAGTTGGCGAGGCGCAGGAACTCGAAGCCGGCGTAGGCCTTGGCCAGGTTGACGCGCACCCACTCCTGGTCGGCGACCAGCCGGCCGTCGGGCAGCCGGGTCGTGCGGGCCCACTCGATGGTGTCGTGCAGCAGCTCCTCGGCCATGCCCGGGCTGCACAGCGTGACCCGCTCGTGGTTGAGCTGGTTGACGATGAGGTTCCAGCCCTCGTTCTCGCCGCCGACCCGGTTCTCGACCGGGACGCGCACGCCGTCCCAGTGCACGGCGCAGATGTCGTGGGACGAGAGCAGGCGCAGCGGCGTGCGCTCGATGCCGGGGCTGTCCATCGGGACGATGAAGATCGAGATGCCCCGGTGGCGGCTGTCCTCGTCGCCGGTGCGGGCCGCCAGCCAGCAGTAGTCGGCGTCGCTGGCCAGGCTGGTCCACATCTTCTGGCCGGTGACGACGTAGTGGTCGCCGTCGCGCACCGCCCGGGTGCGCAGCGAGGCCAGGTCGGTGCCGGCGTTCGGCTCGCTGTAGCCGATGCAGAAGTGGATCTCGCCCCGGAGGATCGGCGGGAGGAAGCGGCGCTTCTGCTCCTCGGTGCCGAACTGCATGATCGTCGGCGCCACCGTGTTGATGGTCAGCATGGGCACGGGGGCGCCGGCCCGCATCGACTCGTCGAAGAAGATGAACTGCTCGACCGGCCCGCGGCCCTGGCCGCCGTACTCGACGGGCCAGCCGATGCCGAGCCAGCCGTCCTCGCCCATCTGCCGGACGATGCGGCGGACCACCGGGCCGACGCCGTTGGCGCGGCGCAGCTCGCGGCGGGTCTCCTCGTCGAGCAGCTCGTCGTAGTAGGCGCGCAGCTCGGCGCGCAGCTGCTCCTCCGCCTCCGTGTAGGCCAGGTGCAACGTCCCCCTCCTGGTGGTCGGAGCGCCAGTATGGCCCGCGACGAGAACGTGTTCTAGTGGCGGAGGACGCTGACGGTGACGTCAGTCCCGCCGGCGAGGGGACCTCCGTCCCTTGGCCGGGTCGGCGTGTGGACCTGTACCGTTCGTCACACCTGCGGCACGGACGCTCTCGGCGAGCGCATCCGTCGGGGAAGGGAGCGCGAGGAACGATGGCCGAGCCCACGACGTGGACGGTGAGCCCGTTCATCTCGGAGGTCCAGCCGATCTCCGCCAGCGACGAGGAGATCCGGCGGCACCTGGCCGACGCCGAGCTGCAGCCGCTGCTGCCGGCGCTGGCCTACGCCACCGGCGACCTCGGCCTGCTGCGCGAGGACCTCCGCCCCGACCCGGTGATGATGGCGATGCCCTCCGGCACCGGCTTCTCCGACGAGCAGGCCGACGCCATCCGCGAGCTGGCCCTGCGGACGCTGATCCGGTTCCGGGACGAGGGCTGCCGGCCGGCGCCGCCGCCGTCGGACGAGGACCTGCTGCGGATCCTCGAGCACGCGGTCGGCGGCGACACGACGCTCGGCGGCTCGATGGCCGACTACCTGCCGCTGCTCGAGGAGGAGCTGGCCCACCGGGGCGAGGACCGCCGGGCCCCCACCTGGCGCAAGGACGAGATCGCGCCCGACCTCGACTTCCGGGTGCTGGTCATCGGCGCCGGCATGTCGGGCCTCCTCGCCGGCTACCGGCTCAAGCAGGCCGGCATCGACTTCGTCATCGTCGAGAAGAACGACGACGTCGGCGGCACCTGGTACGAGAACACCTATCCCGGGTGCCGGGTCGACAACCCCAACCACAACTACAGCTACTCGTTCGCCCAGCGGCACGACTGGCCGTACCACTACTCCACCCAGCCGGTGCTGCACCGCTACTTCCGCGAGTGCGCCGACGCCTTCGGCCTCTGGGAGCACATCCGCTTCCGCACCGAGGTCCTGTCCGCCACCTGGCACGAGGACGACCACCGGTGGTCGGTCGTCGTGCGCGACGCGGAGGGCGCCGAGCACACGCTGGTGGCCGACGCCGTCATCAGCGCGGTCGGCCAGCTCAACCGGCCGCACTACCCCGAGATCCCCGGCCGCGACACCTTCGCCGGTCCGGCGTTCCACTCCGCCCGCTGGCGCCACGACGTCGACCTGCGGGGCAAGCGGGTGGCGGTCATCGGCACCGGCGCCAGCGCCATGCAGTTCGTCCCCGAGATCGCGCCCGTCGTGGGCGAGCTGCTGGTGTTCCAGCGCACGCCGGCCTGGATGGTGCCCACGCCCGACTACCACGCCGAGGTGCCGCCCGGCCTGCGCTGGCTCTACGAGCACGTGCCGGCCTACAGCGAGATCCACCGGTTCTGCATCTTCTGGCGGATGGGCGACGGCGTCCTCGCCACCGTCCAGGTCGACCCCGACTGGGACGTGCCCGGCTCGGTCAGCGCCGCCAACGCCATGGTCCAGGCGCTGTTCACCGACTACATCAAGCAGCAGTTCGCCGACCGCCCCGACCTGCTCGAGGTCGTGGTGCCGAACTACCCGCCGGGCGCCAAGCGCATGATCCGCGACAACGGCGTGTGGGCGAGCGCGCTGAAGCGGGACAACGTGCGCCTGATCACCACCGGCATCCGGGAGATCACCCCGAGCGGCCTCGTCACCGTCGACGGCACGGCCCACGACGTCGACGTGATCATCTACGGGACCGGCTTCACCGCCTCGAAGTTCCTCGCCCCGATGAAGGTGACCGGGCGGGACGGCGTCGACCTGCACGAGCACTGGCAGGGCGAGCCCCGCGCCTACCTCGGCATCACCGTGCCCGGCTTCCCCAACCTGTTCTGCCTCTACGGCCCGAACACCAACATCGTCATCAACGGCAGCATCATCTACTTCTCCGAGTGCGGGGTGCGGTACATCATGGGCCTCCTCGAGATGGCCCTCCGCCGGGGGAAGCGGGCCGTCGACGTCCGCCGGGAGGTGCACGACCGGTTCAACGAGGAGGTCGACCGGGCCAACGAGCTCATGGCCTGGGGCGCCTCCGACGTGAACAGCTGGTACAAGAACGCGAGCGGTCGGGTCAGCCAGAACTGGCCGTTCACGCTGCTCGAGTACTGGCAGCGCACGCTGCGGCCGGACCCCGACGAGTACGTCCTGACGGGCTGAGGGCCGGCGGCCGCCACCCGGCCGGTCAGCCGGTGCGGGGGAACCGCAGGCGGACGGTGAAGGTCCCCTCGGCGCGCACGAGGGCGACGTCGGGGCAGAGCTGCTGGACGATCCACAGCCCACGGCCGTCGCGGGCGTCCGGGGCGACGGGGGCCAGGCCGACCAGGGCGTCGGCGGGCCCCGGGCCCTGGTCGGCGACGGTGATGACGACGCGGTCGGGCCCGGCCCAGCCCCGCACGACCACCGGCGGCCGGCCGTGCACCCGGGCGTTCGAGACCGTCTCGCTGACCGCGAGCCCGACCTCGTCCGCGCCCTGGTCCCCGTGGCCGGCCGCCCCGGCCAGCGCGTGGGCCCGCCGCCGGGCCTCCCGGACGGAGGGGTCCACCAGCTCGAGGTCGGGCGGCCCGGCCTCGAGCGGGTCGGGCGGCGGCGGGGGGTGCCGGGCGACGAGCTCCTCGGGGCCCGCCGTGCGCCCCGGGGCGACGAGGACGCCACCGGGCAGGGCGAGCCGGTGGTGCAGCTGCTCGACGTCGGCCAGCACCTCGTCGCTCGCCACCCGGGTGTCGTAGGCGCACAGCAGCGAGACGGGGGCCCGGGCGAACACCCGCTCGACGGCCGCCTCGTAGCGGCACCACGCGTCCCACGCCGAGCCGACGACCCGGGCCGGGAGCGCGCCGACCATCCGGACCCGGGCGATGCCCCCGGCCAGCCGCCGGTCGACGAGCGACCGGAACGTGCGCAGCGTGACCGCCGGCCGCGCGTAGGCGTCGGCCGGCGAGAGGTACGCGATCCGGGGGTCGCCGGCCGTGGCGGCCCGGACCCGATCGGCGTCGCGCCCGTCGAGGGCGACGACCACCGCCTCGCCCGCCCGGGCGCCCGCGGCGACGAACGGCACGACGACGTCGAGCAGCTCGTCCTGGTCGCCGTAGAGCGCGGCCTCGTGGACCAGCCCGGCCGGCGCGACCCTGGCGTCGATCACGGGAGCACCTCGCGGGCGTCGCAGGTCGGACCGTCGCGCCTCCCGTCCCGGTTGTCCCGCTGCAGCTCGATCACGCGGTCCCTCCACCACAGAGTGTGGCATGCGGGCCCGTGCCGCGGTGAACGCCGCCGGCGCGGGTCACCCCAGCGGCTGCGCGGCGGGCGCGCCGTGCTCCGCCCCGCTCGTGCCGGCCGGGCCGGGCGTCCACCACGGCAGCGGCGCCAGGTCGGGCGGCACCCACCGCCGGCGGGCCGCCACCGAGAAGAGCCGCTCCCGGCTCCAGTGGGACAGCGGCGCGGCCCGGGAGCACGCGGGGTGGGCGACCAGCTCGTCGAGCGACCGGTCCACCAGCGCGTGGACCGCACCCACGTAGTAGGCGGTCACGGTCTCGTGGTAGCCGCCGGTGTCGGTGTTGGCCGTGCCGGTCGCCTCGTTGTAGGCGCGGATGGCCCGGCGCAGGTGGTCGAGCGCCGCGGCGGGGTCGGCCAGGCGGCGCAGCACCTGCCGGCACACGACGAGGTGGGCCTCGTGGGTCCAGCGCGCCCGGGGCAGGGTGCGACGCTCGAACTCGTCCAGCAGCCGTCGTGCCTCTCGCTCGTCCATGGGCGGCAGCCTGACAGGCGTTCCGCCGGATGGGCACCTGATCTGCCACACTACCGACCGTGGTTGCCGAAGATCGTCCTGCGCTCGATGCCATCGACCGGCGCATCCTCCGGGAGCTGGTGGAGGATGGCCGGATCTCGATCCGGGAGCTCGCCGAGCGGGTGGCGCTGTCGACCAGCGCCACCTCCGAGCGGGTGCGGCGCCTCGAGCGCCGGGGCGTGGTCACCGGCTACCGGGCGGTCCTGTCCCCGGCCGCCACCGGCCGGCCGCTCGACGCCGTCATCGGCGTCCGGGCCCACCCGGGCGCCGACCGGCAGGCGCTGGAGCGGTGGTTCGGCCGCCAGCCCTGCATCGTCGAGGCGGTCCACCTGACCGGCCCCCACGACTACCTGCTGCGGGCGCGCTGCCGCGACACGGCCGAGCTCGACGCCGTGCTCATGGCCATGAAGGCCGACGCGGGCGTGGCCGAGACCGAGACCCGGGTCGTCCTGCGCCAGGTCCCCGTGCACCCCGACCTCGTCTGAGGCCCGGTGCCAGACCGTGAGCCGGCCCGGGCGGCCGGCCCGGCACCCGCCCCTCAGCGGGCCCGGAAGGTGACGGGCATCGACTTGATGCCGTTCACGAAGTCCGACCGCAGGCGGCGCACCTCGCCGGCCAGCTGGACGTCGTCGAGCCGCTCGACGAGCTGGCGCATGATCGCCCGGATCTCGGCCCGGGCGAGGCTGGCGCCCAGGCAGTAGTGGACCCCGCCGCCGCCGAAGGCCACGTGGTCGTTGGGCGTGCGGCCGACGTCGAACCGGAACGGGTCCTCGAAGACCTCCTCGTCCCGGTTGGCCGACATGTAGTACATGACGACCTTGTCGCCGGCGGCGATCCGCTGGCCCCGCAGCTCGGTGTCGCGGGTGGCGGTGCGGCGGAAGTTGTGGATGGAGGTGCCCCACCGCAGCATCTCCTCCACCGCCGTCGGCCACAGGCCGGGGTCCTCGCGCAGCCGCCGGAGCTGGTCGGGGTGCTCGATCAGCGCCAGCATGGCGTGGCTGATCAGGTTGCGGGTCGTCTCGTTGCCGGCGACCACCAGCGTGACGAAGAAGAGGTTCAGCTCCAGGTCGGTGAGGCGCTCACCGTCGACCTCGGCCTGGACCAGGGCGGTCATCAGGTCGTCGCGGGGGTTGGCCCGGCGGTCGGCGGCGACCGCGTCGCAGTAGGCGTAGATCTCCGCCGCGGCCGCCTCCCCCTCCTCGGGGGTGGCCCGCAGGTCCGGGTCGTCGAAGCCGACGAGCGTGTTGGACAGCTCGAACATCCGCGGCCAGTCGGCCTCGGGCAGGCCGATCATCTCGCAGATCATCTCCAGGGGCAGCTTGGCCGCCACGTCCTCGACGAACTCGCACTCGCCCCGGTCGACGACCTCGTCGACGATGCGCGCCGCCCGCCGCTCGATCGTCGCCACCAGGCGGTCGATCATCCGGGGCGTGAACCCCCGGCTGACCAGGCGCCGGTAGCGGTTGTGGCGGGGCGGGTCCATGTTGAGGATCGTCAGCCGCAGCTGGGCCAGCGCCTCGTCGGTCTGGGTGTCGATGAAGGTGGCCCCCAGCTCGGACGAGAACGTGGCCGGGTCGCGGCTGACGGCCACGACGTCGGCGTGGCGGGTCACCGCCCAGAACCCCGGGCCGTCGGGCTCGGGGTGCCAGAAGACCGGCGCCTCCCGCCGGAGGAGGGCGAACGCCTCGTGCGGCACGCCGCGCGCCCAGGTGTCCTCGAGCAGGTCGATCTCGGCCAGGTCCATCAGCTCCCCCCTCGTGCGTGACGGACGGGCGCGCCGCCGGCGGGCACCGGCGGCCGGTCGCAGGCGCCGACGATGCGCCGCAGCGTGGCCACCGCGGTCGCCTCGTCGACCGCCCCGCGGTCGAGCCGGGCGGCCATCTCCAGGCCGACGAGCGTCGCCACGACGACGGTGGCGACCCGCTCCGGCGGCCCCGGCAGGTCGATCAGGCCCTCGGCCGCCCACTCGGCGAGGGCCTCGGCCACCGCCGCGTACTGCGCCCGGTAGCGGGCGCCGAGCCGGTCCCGGGCGGCCTCGTTGCCCGGCCGGTTGGCCCAGGTCCACAGCTCGTGCTCCAGCCGCACCCAGTCCCGGGCCTCGGGCGGCGGGTCGACGACGTTGCGCCACAGCGCGGCCAGCCGCTCGTCGATCGTGGCGGCGCCCTCGATCTCGGCCAGGATGCGCTCGACGACGACGTCCTTGGACTGGTCGAGCAGGGCGACGACGAGGCCGTCCTTGCTGCCGAACTGCCCGTAGAGCGAGCCCGAGGTGCGCCCCGCCCGCTCGGCGATGGCGTCGACGGAGGCGCCGTCGATGCCGTGCTCGGCGATCAGCGCGGCGGCCGCGGCCAGCAGGCGGCTGCGGGTCTCGAGGCTGCGCGCCTGGCGCGGCCGGGCCATGGTGGCGAGCATAGACTCGATCCGTAACGTGCGCTACAAACTGGGTCCGGCGGCGGGGCCCACCGGCCCGCACGTCACGAGGGGGGATCCGATGGAGTTCAACCTGGCCGACCTGTTCGAGCACGCGGCCGACACCTGGCCGGACCGCGAGTACCTGGTGGCCAACGGCGAGCGGCGGACCTTCTCGGAGCTGGACGCGCGCGCCAACCGGCTGGCCCACCACCTCGCCGCCCACGGCATCGGCCCGGGCGACCACGTCGGCATCTACGGGCTCAACTCGGTCGAGTGGGTCGAGACCCTGTGGGCGGTCTTCAAGCTCCGGGCCGTCTGGATCAACATCAACTACCGCTACGTCGAGGACGAGCTCGCCTACCTGTTCTCCAACGCCCAGCTCAAGGCCCTCGTCCACGACGCCGAGTTCACGGACCGGGTCGACGGCGTCGTCGACCACCTGCCCGACCTGCAGCACCGCGTCGTCATCGGGGCCGACGGCGGCGACCTCCCCCCGGGGCCGGTCCCGGCGATCGGCTTCGAGCAGGCCATGGCCGACGGCTCGCCCGAGCGCGACTTCCCGCCCCGGTCCGGCGACGACCTCTACATCCTCTACACGGGCGGCACGACCGGCATGCCGAAGGGGGTCGTGTGGCGCCACGAGGACGTGCTCTTCGCCCTCGGCGGCGGCATCGACGTGCTGACGGGCGAGCGGGCCCAGCGCCCGGAGGACCTGGCCGAGCGGGGCAAGCGCATGGGCGGCCCGCTGACGTTCCTGCCCGTCGCCCCGCTCATGCACGGCGCCACCCAGTGGGCGGTCATGGGCCAGGGCTTCCTCGGCAACCGCATCGTCCTCATGGCCAAGTTCGACCCCCACGAGGTGTGGCGCCTGGTCGAGGCCGAGAAGGTCAACTCGCTCATGATCACCGGCGACGCCATGGGCCGGCCGCTGGTCGAGGCGCTCGACGAGCCGCCCAGCTCGACGCGCGACCTGTCGTCGCTGATCTCGCTGTCGTCCACCGCGGCGGTGTTCTCGCCCTCGGTCAAGGACCAGTTCCTCGAGCGGTTCCCGAACCTGGTGATGACCGACGCCATCGGCTCGTCGGAGGGCGGCGCCAACGGCATCGTCATCGTGGAGAAGGGCCGCACGGCGATGCAGGGCGGCCCGACCGTGCGGCCGGTCGAGGGCACCGTCGTCCTCGACGACGACCTCCGGCCCGTCGAGCCGGGCTCGGGCGTCGTGGGCCGGGTCGCCCGCACCGGCGACATCCCGCTGCGCTACTTCAACGACCCGGTCAAGACCGCGGAGACCTTCGTCGAGGTCGACGGCACCCGCTACGTCATCCCCGGCGACATGGCCACGGTCGAGGCCGACGGGTCGATCACCCTGCTGGGCCGCGGGTCGCAGTCGATCAACTCCGGCGGCGAGAAGATCTACCCGGAGGAGGTCGAGGCGGCGATCAAGTCGCACCCCGCCGTCTACGACGCCGTCGTGGTGGGCGTCCCCGACGAGCGCTGGGGGCAGCGGGTCGCCGCCGTCGTCCAGCCCCGGCCGGGGATGACGCCGACGCTCGAGTCGGTGCAGGAGCACTGCCGCAAGCGGATCGCCGGCTACAAGGTGCCCCGGGAGCTGCACCTGGTCGAGGTGCTGCAGCGCTCGCCCAGCGGCAAGGCCGACTACCCGTGGGCCACGAAGGTGGCGCTCGGGCAGGCCTGAGCGCGCCGCCCGCCACGGCGGCCACCCGGGACCGTCACCGGCCGAGCTGACGGGGGTCGCGGTCGGCGAGCACCCGGGTGGCGTCGAGCTCGGCCCGGTCGGCGGCCCGCACCCCGGCCGCCCAGCCCGCCCGGTCCCGCGCCGTCACCCGGGTCGTGCGGACGTCGGGGAACGCGGCCCGCAGCGCGGCCTCGGCCGCGTCGCGCCGCGCCTGGAGCAGCGGCACGAGGGCGCCGCCGCCGTCGCCCCGGCGGGCGACCTCGTCGCCGGCCGCCCGGGCGAGCCGCTCGGCGATGCGGCCGGCGAAGGCGACGAGGAACGACTGGCGGAACGAGCGCGTCGCCCCCGGCGATGCGGCGGGTGGGCGCTCGGCGACCATGGCCCGGGTGGCCTGCACCAGCAGCGACGTGAACAGCAGCTCGACGGCGTCGAGGTCGGCCTCGTCGCCGAAGACCGTGGCGAACCACCACTGGCGCGTCCACACCGCCCGGCAGCGGTTGGCCTCGGCCACGGCGTCCAGCAGCAGGAAGCGGGCCCGGGCGTAGGGGTCGTCGATGCCGATGCGCCGGCCCGCGACCCGGGGCCCCGCCCCCCGGTGGGCGTCGAGGAGCGCCCGGTCGAGCGCGTGGCGGGTCATCAGCTGCTGGGCCTTGGCGGTGAGCGCCTCGGCCACGCCGGCGAAGGTGGTCGACTCGGCCTTGGCCAGCAGCGCCGTGACCTTGCGCAGCACCCGGGGGTCGACGCCCGGTGCCGCGTCGGCGCCGGCGCCCACCGGCCCGGGGCCCGGACCGGCGACCGTCGCGCCCGGCCGGCCGGGGACCGGGCCCAGCAGCGGCAGCGGCGGCAGCGACCGCACCAACGCCGCCGTGGCCACCGCCACCTCGACGGCACGCCGCACGCGGTCGCCGCCCCGCCCACCGCCGGCGGCCGCCACCACCCACCCCACGGCACCCGCGGACCGGCGCCGGTCGGCGCCGATGGCGTCGAGCTGCAGCCGCCACCGGGGCGGGAGGGCCCGCTCGGGGTGGCGCTGCGCCTCGCGCCCGATGGCCACCGCCGCCAGCCGCGCGTGCCGCCGGCCGGCCCGGCGCTCGACGACGCGGTGCAGGTCGGCCGGCTGCCAGCCCCGGCGCCAGGCGCCGGCCACGCCCTCGACCAGCACGCGGCCCAGCGCCCGGTCGACCTCGAGGGCGCCGTCGCCGGCGGCGCCCCGGCGCACGAGCGCGTCGAGGTGCGACGAGGCGGCGCCGGCGACCGCCGCGGCCACCGCGGCCTCGACGAGCGTGTCGGTGGCGGCCCCACCGGCGTCGGCGGACGGGCCCTGCTGCATCGTGCGATCCTCCCTCGTGGCGGCGACCCGGCGGGGGACGCCCCGCGGCGTGCGAACGAGCGTACGCACCCGGTGCGACGGTCAGGGGCCGGCGCGCCACGCGAGGTGTGGCCGAGGCGACGCCGCTGGGGCAGAATTCGGCAGCCCGAACCGGCGGAGCCGGCGCGACCACACAGGTAGCCATGCCTCAGGCCTTCCACACCGACGTGGCACGGAGCTCGGAGGAGCTCGTCGTGCGCGTGTCGGGCGAGCTCGACATCACCGTCCGCGCCGCGCTCGTCGAGGAGGTCGGCGCCGCGCTGCGCGACGGGCCGCCCCCGCCCCGCCTCGCCCTCGACCTCGGCGGCGTGACCTTCTGCGACTCGAGCGGCCTCGGCGCCCTGCTCGACATCCGGCGCCTCGCCGACGAGGCCGGCGTCCCCATGGTCCTGCGCGAGGTCCCCGCCCAGGTGGCCCGGCTCCTGGACCTGACCGACGTCGACGCGTGGCTGTCGCGCGAATGACCTCCCCGGGCCGCGGCGCCACCATCGGCGGACCCGGCGCCCCGGCACCGGCCCCGGCCTGGCCCCGGTACGCGGCCGCGGCGCTCGTGCTGGTCCTCGGCGTCGCCGTCGCGGTGGGGCTGCACCGCGCCGCGCTCGACCAGGCGGCCGAGCGGGAGGCCCTCGTCGCCGACCAGACCGCCAACGTCGTCACCGCCACCCTCGAGCAGCTGCCGGCCACCGTCGCGGGCGCGCACAGCCTCGTCGGACCCGACGGCGAGGTCGACCTCGACGCCTTCGCCACCTACGCCGAGGCGGCCATCGAGTCGTCGCCCTTCCGGGCCCTGGCCGTCGTGCTGGAGGTCCCGGCCGACCAGCGGCCGGCGCTCGAGCGCGAGCTCGGCGGGCCGATCCGGGAGGAGGTCGACGGGCCGCCGGCCGAGCGCCGGGACCGGCACCTGGTGGTGCGGGCGGTGTCGCCGCCGGACCTGGAGACGACCGCCTCCCTGGTCGGTGTCGACCTCACCGGTGACGGCGTCCGCCGGGCCACGATGCTGGCGGCCCGCGACTCGGGCGACACCGCGGTGAGCGGCATCATCTCGGCCGTCCCGTCCGGTGAGCCGGCCGTCTTCGTCGCCCACCCGCTGTACCGCACGGGCCGGCCGCCCGGCACCGTGGTCGACCGGCGCGCGGCGATCGTGGGCTACGTCACCTCCGGCCTCGTGGGCACCGGCGTGCTCGACGCGGTCGAGCGGAACGTGGGCGACCCGGTCGGCATCCGCATCGACGACCCCGACAGCGGGCGGACGCTCGCCGAGTCGGACCCCGCCCCCGGCAGCGGTGTCACCGTGCGGCGCCGCGTCGCCGGCCGGGAGTGGCTCGTCACCGTCGACGACCGCCAGTCGGTCTCGCTCGCCGGGCCGGCGGTGACCGTCGCCGGGTCCGCCGCGCTGGCCGTGGCGCTGGCGCTGCTCGGGCGGCGGGCCCAGCGCCACCGGCGCGACGTCACCCGGCACGTCGAGCTGCTCGAGGGCATCGCCTCGCTCGGCCGGTCGCTGGCGGCCGCCGGATCGGTCGACGACCTGGCCGCCGTCGTGCGGGCGGAGGTGCCCGCGGCGCTCGGCGCCCGGTGGGCGGAGCTGGAGCTGCCCGGCACCACCGCCCCGACCCGCTCGGCGCCGCCGGGCGCCCCGGACGGCGACGAGCCGTCGCCCGAGGCGCGCGAGGTCGTGATCCGGCGGGAGGTCGGGTCGTCGCCCGACGGGGACGGCGCCGCGCTGACCGTCGCCTGGCCGGCCGGCGCCCCGCCCGACGAGCTGACCCTCGCCGGCCTGACCACCGTCACCGAGATGTGCGCCCAGACGCTGGCCCGGGCCCGGCTGAGCGACCGCGCCCGGTCGGACGCCGTGTCCAGCCGGCTGCTCGCCGGCCTGGCCGAGGCGGCCGCCACCGCGGCCACCACGGACCAGGTCGCCCGGACGCTGGCCGGGCGGGCGGCCGACGTCCCCGGCGCCACCTCCGCCGACATCGCGCTGCTGTCCGACGACGGCGCCGCGCTGCGGGTCGTCCACGGCGACGAGGACGTCCCCGACGACCACCTCACCGTGCGCCCGCCCGACCGCCGGTGGCCGGTCGTCGCCGCCCTGCTCGACGACGCGCCGGTGCTGCTCGGCGACCTCGACGCCGTGGCCGCCCGCTTCCCCGAGCACGAGCAGCTCATGCGGGCGCACGGCCTGGCGGCCCTCGCCTGCCTGCCCCTCCACGACGAGGACGGCCGGTCCCTCGGCGTGCTCAGCCTGGCGTGGGACGCGCCCCGCCGCTTCACCGCCGAGCTGGTCGACGACCTGCGCATCACCGCCGACATCTGCGCCTCGAGCCTCCAGCGAGCCCGCCAGACCGACCGCGACCACGCCCGGTCCTCGGCCCTGGCCACCCTGGCCGGCCTCCTGTCGGCGGCCCGCACCTTCGACGACGTCGGCCGCACGATCATCGCCGAGGCGACGCCGGTGCTGGACGCCGACCTGGCCATGGTCGGCGTCGTCGAGGGCGAGGACCTCCACCTGCTGCTCCCCGACTCGCCGGCCGTGCGGGCGGCGCTGCGCGAGCCGGTCGTGCCGCTGGACAGCGACTTCCCCGCCCTCCTCGCCATCCGGCGCCGGGAGCTGGTCACCTTCCCGTCCACCGCCGCCGTCCCCGACCGCGAGCTGGCCGCCGCCCTCGACCACGCCGGGGTGCGGGCCGGCGCCTGCGCCCCGCTGCTGGCCTCCGACGGCGAGCCGGTCGGCGTGCTCGTCGTGCTGTGGCGCCACCCGCCCCGCTTCGACGAGGCGCTCGCCGAGCGGGTGCGGGTCGTCGCCGAGCTGTGTGCCCAGTCGGCGGAGCGGTCGCGGCTGTTCGACGCCGAGCACCAGGTCCGCAGCGACCTGGAGCGCTCGGTCGTCGTCCGCCTGCCGGAGGTGGAGGGCCTCGACGTGGCCGCCCGCTACCGCCCCGCCGCGCCGTCGGTCGGCATGGGCGGCGACTGGTACGACGCGCTGACGCTGCCGGGCGGGCGGCTGTGCCTCGTCGTCGGCGACGTGACCGGCCACGGCGTGCCGGCCGTCGCCAAGATGACCCAGGTGCGCACGGTCGTGCACACGCTGGCCGCCGGCGGCACCCCGCTGCCCGACATCCTCGTGCGCACCTCCGAGGTCATGGTGCGCGACGACCTCGGCTACGCGACGGTGCTCATCGCCGTCGTCGACCCCCGCGCCGGGACGCTCAGCTACGTGACCGCCGGCCACCTGCCGCCGCTCGTCCGCCGGCCGGGCGGCTCGGTCGACATCCTCACCGGCGGTCGCCACTCGGTGCTCGGCATCGAGCTGACGCCGCGGCCGCCGGGCTTCCTGCCCTTCCCCGCCGGCTCGACGCTGGTCATCTACACCGACGGGCTGATCGAGCGGCGCGACACCGCCATCGACGTGTCGGTGGCGACGCTGGCCGACACGCTGCGAGCCACCGCGGCGACGACGGCCGAGGAGCTGGCCGACGAGCTCCTCGACCACCGCGGGCCCAACGACGTCGCCTCCGACGACGTCGCCCTGGTCGTCGCCCGCCACCTCCCCTGACGGGCTCGGCCGCGGTGGCCGGACGCCCGCGGGCCCGGCCCGCTCAGCCGTCGAGCCGGCGGCGGACGGCCTCCAGCGCGCCCAGGTCGTCGATGGCGGCGGCGCTGCGGCGCCACATGGCCCGGAACATCGCGTCGCCCCGCTCGGTCACCCCGGCGGTCAGCCGGCCCAGCAGCACGATGAGCGGCGCGTGCAGCAGCCCGAGCCGGTAGTCCTCCCGGCAGGCGTCGAGGTCGTAGCCGTCGACGCCCTGGGCGACGAGCGCCCCGTGGTAGGCGGCCACGAGGTCGTCCTCGTGCCGGCGGCGGTCCTCGACCTCCAGGCAGGTGGCGAGGAAGAAGGCGAGGTCGCGGCCCGGGGGCCCCATCGAGGCGGTCTGCCAGTCGACCGCGGCCACCCCGGGGCCGCCGTCGGCCGGGAACAGCAGGTTGTCCAGCCGGTAGTCGCCGTGGAGGACGGCGACGACGTCGCCGGTGTCGAGCATCCACCGGGCCAGCAGCTCGCGGCAGGCGGCGAGCAGGTCGGCCTCGAGCGGCTCGAGCTCGTCGGCGAACCGCTCGGCGAACTGGTCGGCGGCGACACCGATGACCGACCCCATGACCTCGGCGGTGACCGCCGGGTCGGAGCGCAGCCACGGCCGGGTCGCGAGCTCGGCGTCGCACCAGGTCGGCGCGTGGAGCCCGGCCAGGTTGACGAGGGCGTCGGCCGCCTGGTCGGCGGTGCAGCCGGCGAGCTGGTCGCCGGGCCGGGCGTCCGCCATGTCCTCGAGCACCAGCGTGAACCGGGGGGCGCCGTCCTCGACGGCCGCGTAGGCGCAGCGGGGGACCCGGGCCGCGACCCGGTCGGCGAGCTCGCGGTAGAAGGCGACCTCCTTGGCGTAGGCCATGGCGGCCATGGGCGAGTCGACGCCCGGCCGGGCGAACTTGACGACGACCGTCCGCTCGCCGCCGCCGGCCAGGGCGAGGCGGGCCCGCACCGTCGAGGCCATCTGGCCGGTCCCGACCGGCTCGGTGGTGGCGCCCACGACGTCGGGCGGGTCGGGCTCGCCGGCCAGCGCGGCCGCGAACCACGCCGGCGTGAGCTGCGCCGGGTCGTCGACGACCTCGGGGTCGGGGCGGCCGGCGCCCCGAGGCCCGCCGGCCGTCGCCGGCACCGTCGTGTCGCTCATGGTCTCCCCTCCTCGACCGGGGTCCCCGCGGCCCGCCACCCACGCCGGCCGCGCCCGCGCTCGCTCGCGAGAACCCTGTTCTAACCTGCGGGGCACGGACGCTGCACGAGGGGGGCCATGCAGACGCGCGAGATCGACCTGCTGGACGGCGACTTCTACGTCGGCGACCCGTACCCCACGTACGCGTGGATGCGGGAGAACGCCCCGGTCTACTGGGACGCCACCAACGAGCTGTGGGGCGTCTCGCGCTACGACGACGTCGTCGACGTCGAGCGGCGCAAGGACGTCTTCATCAACTCGGACACGAAGAAGGGCGGCTACCGGCCCAACATCCCCGCCGACCCCTCGATCATCGGCCTCGACGACCCGCTCCACAACCGCCGGCGGGGCCTCGTGTCGCGGCGGTTCACGCCCCGGGCCGTCGCCGCCCGCGAGGACCACGTGCGCCGGACGGTGCGGGAGCTGATCGACGCCGTGGAGCGCAAGGGCGGCACGGCGGAGATCGTGGGCGAGCTCGCCGCCCCGCTGCCGGCGATGACGATCGCCTGGCTGCTGGGCTTCCCCCGCGAGCGCTGGCCCGAGCTGAAGGACTGGTCGGAGCGCACCATCGCCCTGGGCGGCGGTCCCCGCTACATCAACGAGGACGGCGTGGCGGCGGCGATGGAGTTCGCCGCCGCGGCCCAGGAGCTCTACGAGGAGAAGCGGCGCTGCCCGGCCGACGACATCATGACGGTCTGGACGCGGGCCAGCATCGACGGCGAGCCCCTGTCGGTCGACGCCGTCATCTCCGACTGCCTGCTCCTGCTCGACGGCGGCGCCGAGACCACCCGGACGGTCATCGCCCGCACGATCCTCGCCCTCATCGACCACCCCGACCAGTGGGCCCTGCTCAAGCAGGGCGCCGACATGGGGGTCGCGACCGAGGAGTTCATCCGCTGGGTCACGCCGATCCACAACATGTGCCGGGTGGCGACGGAGGACACCGAGGTCGGCGGCCAGCCGATCGAGGCCGGCCAGCAGCTCGTGCTGATGTACAGCTCGGCCAACCGCGACCCGGCCCACTTCGAGGACCCGGAGCGCTTCGACGTCACCCGGCAGCCGAACAACCACATCGCCTTCGGGTTCGGCACCCACTTCTGCCTGGGGGCGGCGCTGGCCCGCCAGGAGATCCGGCTGTTCTTCACCGAGCTGGTGCGGCGGGTGCGCTCGATGCGGCTGGTCCCGGGCACCGAGGTCGTCGAGATGCCGAACGCGTTCGTCTACGGGCTGCGCTCGGCCCACGTCGAGTTCGAGTTCGAGCGCTGACCCGCCGGCCTCACCCCTCGGACCGGGCCGCGAGGCGGGTGCGCATGGTGCCGATGCCCTCGATCGTGCTCTCGACGACCTGGCCCGGTGCCAGGTAGCGCCGGGGGTCGCGGGCGACGCCGACGCCGGCGGGCGTGCCGGTGAAGACGACGTCGCCGGGCAGCAGCGTCACGTGCTCCGACAGCACCCGCACCAGGCCGGGCACCGGCACGATCATGTCGCTGGTGCGGGCGTCCTGGACGACCTCGCCGTCGATGCTGCACCGCAGGTGGAGGTCGTCGGGATCGTCCAGCTCGTCGGGGGTGACGAGCCACGGGCCGGTCGGGCCGAAGCCCGGGTACGACTTGCCCAGGCAGAACTGCCCGCCGGCGGCCCGCTGGACGACCCGCTCCGACAGGTCCTGGCCGACGGTGAGCCCGGCCACGTGCGCCCAGGCGTCGCCCTCGTGCACCCGGTGGGCCCGGCGGCCGACGACGACCACGAGCTCGACCTCCCAGTCGACGTGGCCGCTCGGCAGCTCGACGGTGGCGTACGGGCCGGTGAGGCAGCTCGGGAACTTGGTGAACGTCGCCGGGATCCGGGGGACCTCCTGGCCCGTCTCGGCGGCGTGGGCCCGGTAGTTGAGCCCGATGCCGAACACCTGGCGGGGCCGGGGCGACGGCGGGCCGAGCGCGGCCTCGTCGATCGGGTGCGCCGGGGCACGGTCGAGCGGGGCCTCGGCCGCCCAGGCGCGGAACGCGTCCCAGTCGTCGTAGAGGGCCGCCGGGTCGGGCCCGAAGCGCCCGCCGGACGCCTCGGCGACGTCGACGGCGCGGTCGTCGCCGGTGACGAGGACGGCGCGGCCTGCGTGGTTGGCCAGCCTCATGCCGCGGTTCTAGCAGCCGCCGGGTGCGCTGCCGTGCGCCGGGACGTGAAGAGGGAGGCCCGAAGGCCTCCCTCCCCGATCTCGTCGGACAGGCCCTGCTCGGTCGTCGCGCCGGGTGGGACGAGCTCCCGGCAACCGTTCAGGGGGTGGTCTGGTTGGATTCCACCAAGGGGTCCGACCAACCGCTCAGCGGCCAGCCACCTCCAGGGTCCCCTGACTTCCGTCACTCATGTCTGGACCACCTCCCTTCTCTGGTAGGTCGCAACCTACCAACGCCCACCCCGGCACCGCACCGCAATTCGCCGCACGCCCCCGACGCCGCCCGGGCGCGCCTAGCGTGCCGCGGCGATGGACCTGATCGACACCCTCCGGACGACCGGGGCCGTGCGCGCCTTCACCGACGAGCCGGTGGACGACCGGACCCTGGTCCGCATCCTCGACACCGCCCGGTTCGCCCCCAGCGGCGGCAACCGCCAGGGCTGGCGGGTCGTCGTGGTGCGCGACCCCGGGACCCGCCGCCGGCTGCGCGACCTCTACCTGGACGGCTGGTACGAGTACCTGGCCATGGGCGCGGCCGGGCTCACGCCGTGGGGCCCGCTCAACGACCGGGACGCCGAGGCCCGGGCCGTCGCCGAGGCCCCCCGGTTCGCCGAGCAGGCCGCGGCCTCCGGTGGCGGGTTCGCCGAGCACCTCGACGAGGTGCCCGCCCTGCTGGCGGTGTTCGTCGACCTGGGCGCCCTGGCGGCCGTCGACCGGGACCTCGATCGCTACACGCTCGCCGGCGGCGCCTCGGTCTACCCGTTCGTCTGGAGCATCCTGCTGGCGGCGCGGGCCGAGGGCCTGGGCGGCGTGGTGACCACCATGCCGATCCGGCGCGAGCCCGAGGTCAAGGCCCTGCTCGGCGCGCCCGACGAGCTGGCGCTGGCCGCGGTCGTCGCGCTCGGCCACCCCGTCCGCCAGCCCCGCCGCCTCCGCCGAGCGCCGGTGCGCGACTGGGCGACGGTCGACCGGGTCGACGGCGCGCCGCTGGTCGGGGACGAGGGCTGACCCGGCCCCCGGACGGTCAGTCGCGCAGCTGGCCGACCAGGCGCAGCACGTACCAGAACAGCAGCATCACGGAGGCGAACAGCTGCACCGCCGCGCCGACGTACGCCGCCGCCGGGTAGCGCCGCAGGATGGTCTGCGTCTCGTACAGGATCGACCCGCCGGCCAGGGCGATCATCCCCACGGAGAACCAGATCCCGAGGTCGAGCCCGAACAGCACGGCGGCCACGATGAGCACCAGCGCCGAGACGGCCGCCCACAGCAGGATCGGCCGGAGGAACGACAGGTCGCGCCGGGTCACGAGGGCGACGGCGGTCAGGCCGGCGAAGCCGATGGCCGTGATGATCGCGGCGGCCACGACGCTGGAGGTGCCGTCCTCCCGCACCTCGAAGAAGTAGTGGAGGAAGGGGGCGAAGATGACCGCCTCGGCCGCCGCCAGCCCGAAGAGGCCCGCGTACTGGCGCGACGGCTGCAGCACGTCGTGGGCCGCGGTCGTGGCCAGCCAGTTGACGACCATGAACCCGCCGAGGACGAGCAGCCAGGCGGCGCCGTTGCCGGCGATGAGGTCCCACAGCGCCTCGGCGAGGCCGAGGTTGATGAGCAGCGCCTCGAAGGCCACGAAGGCGCCGACCGCCACCAGCAGGTGCTGGTAGACGCGGGTGAGGAACTCGCCGCGGGCGACGTCGTCGAGCGTGGCGACGGGTCGGTGGTCGACGGGCAGGGCGGACATCGGGCTCCTCCTCGGCGCCGACGGTGGGGGCTCAGGCTAGCCCCCCGGGGGCCGGTGGGGGACCACCACGGTGCGAGTGGCCTTGGCCACCCTCGGCGGCGCGCCCTGGTCGCGGTCGGCGCGCTGGCTAATGTGCCGCCCCACGAACGGAGCCCGCGACCTCGGTTTCACCTCGCTGCTCGCCCTGGCCCGCCAGGGCGAGCACGGCGCGCTCACGCAGATCTACCGGGCCTACCAGCCCCGGATCCTCCGCTACCTCCGGGCCCAGGAGCCCGACATGGCGGACGACCTGGCCGCCGACGTCTGGCTGGCGGTCGCCCGGGGCCTCGGCCGGTTCCAGGGCGACGAGGGCGGGTTCCGCAGCTGGATCTTCACCATCGCCCGGCACCGGGTCGTCGAGCACCGCCGCCGGCAGCAGCGCCGCCGCACCGACCCCGTGCCCGACGAGCGGCTCGACCACCCCGTCGAGCGCGGCCTGGGCGGCGACCCGGCGTGGCTGGTCGTCGAGCGGGTCGGGGCGCAGCAGGCGATCGAGGCGGTGGTGCGCGAGCTCCCGCCCGACCAGGCCGAGGCCGTCCTGCTGCGGGTCCTCGGCGGCTTCGACGTGGCCGAGGTGGCCCGCATCATGGGCCGTACCCCGGGCAACGTGCGCGTGCTGTGCCACCGGGCGCTGCGCCGCCTGGCCGCCCGGCGGAGCGCGGAGGCGGAGGTGGTGGCCGAGTGAGCGGGCCGGAGGACGGCCTCGTCGCCGACCACGACGAGGGCCCGGTCCCCGACGGCGACGGCGTGGACGAGGAGGTCCTCGAGCGGGTGCTGGCGGGCCACCAGCCGGTCCCCGACGACCCGCCGTGGGCCGCGGACCTGGCGCTGCTCGTCGCCGCCGCCGAGGCGCCGCCGGCCGACGACGAGCTGGCCGACGAGGCGGCGATCGTGCGCGCCATGTCCGTCGTCCGCCGCACCGCGCTCGCCGGCCACGAGGTCGAGCCGGCCGACGCCACGATCCTCGACCCGCTGCCCCCGGCCCGCACCGCCACCGAGCCGGGCGCCGACCCGGCGGCGACCACCGTGGCGGACGTCGTCGACCTGCGGGACCGCGGCCCCCGCCACCTCCGCCCCCGCACCGCCGCGGAGCGCGCCGTCGCCCGACTGGCGGCGTCGTCGCACCCGGCCGCCCGGACCCTGGGCCGGGTCCTCGCGGTCAAGGCGGCCGCGGCCGCCACCGCCGTCGGGCTGGGCGTCGCCGCCGCGGCCGCCACCACCGGCATCGTCGCCAAGGTCGTCGTGCCCGCCATCGAGGAGATCCGCACCGACGAGCCCACGACGACCACCGTCGACCGGACGGCCCGCCGGACGACGACGACCGCCGGGGCCGAGGCCCGGTCGGGCACGCCGGCCGGCACCCCGACGACGACGGCCTGCGACCCCGCGACCGGCCCGACCGCGGCGCCGTGCGAGGCCGCCCCGGCGACGACCACCACGACGACCACCGGGACCGACGCCGGCACGGCCGGGACGCCCACGACCACCGTGCCCGACGCGGGCGAGCCCGCGCCGACGGCCACGACCGAGGCCCCGACGCCGACCACCACCCCCACCACCGAGCCGCCGCCCACCACCACGCCCCCCACGTCGACCACCACGACCACCGAGGTCGAGCCGGTGACGCCCATGAGCGGCCCGGCGGGCGCGCCCGGGACGGGCACGACGGCCGGCGGCACCGCCCCCTGAGCCCCGCGCGTCAGGATCGCGGAAGATCTTCCGCCGGTCTGTAACGCCCGGGGACCCTGGCGCGATCTACAGGGTGCAAACAAGCCCTACGTCGGTGCCGGGGAGGAGACCAGCTCGGGCGGGCATCCCCTCCCCGGTGGCCACGGGGCCAGGCGGACCACCGACGTAGGGGTGGGTGAGCCGGGGTCGGGCGGGCGACCCCGGTCCACGCGCCGGCCCTGCCGGCCGGTCAGCGCCGGCGCCAGCGCAGCCGGTCGAGCTGGCGACGCTCCCGCTTCGTGGGGCGGCCGGCGCCGCGCTCCCGGGCGAAGACCGGGGCGCGCTCGGCCGCCGGCACCGGCGGGGTGTGGTCGATCACGCAGGTCGCGGCCACCGGCGCGCCCACGCGCTTGTCGATGACCCGGGCGACCTCGAGCACCCGGGTCCGGCCGTTGACGTGGGCCTGGACCCGGTCGCCGACCCGCACGGGCGTCGCCGGCTTGGCCGTCACGCCGTTGACCCGCACGTGCCCGCCCCGGCACGCCTCGGTGGCCAGGCCCCGGGTCTTGTACAGCCGCACGGCCCACAGC
>PKRH01000090.1 GCA_017577565.1 Thermoanaerobacterales bacterium
GCTTGGACCTGGTCGTGGAGCCGGGCGAGTTCGTCGCCATCGTCGGGGCTTCCGGGAGCGGCAAGTCCACCCTCCTCAACATCCTCGGTGGCCTGGACACGCCCTCCGCGGGCACGGTGCACGTCGCCGGCATCGACCTCCTCAACATGACGCCCCGGCAGCGCACCCGGTACCGGCGCAGCGTCATCGGGTTCATCCGCCAACAGACCAGCCGAAACCTGTTCCCGTACCTGAACGCGGTGGAGAACGTGGAGCTGCCGATGATCATCGACGGGCGGCCGTCACGGGAGTGGCGCGGGCGCGCCATGGAGCTGCTCGACCTGGTCGGGATGAGCCACCGCCCCAGGCACCGGCCCCACCAGCTCTCCGGCGGCGAGCAGCAGCGCGTCGCCATCGCCGTCGCCCTCGCCAACGGGCCCAGCGTCCTCTTCGCCGACGAGCCGACGGGCGAGCTCGACGAGGGCACCAGCTCGGAGATCTTCGAGACGCTCAAGCGCGTGAACGAGACGGGGACGACGATCGTCGTGGTCACCCACGACCCGCTGGTCGCCCAGCATGTGAAGCGCACCGTGGCCATCAGGGACGGGCGCACCAGCTCGGAGACCCTCCGCTGGACGGAGGTCGACGAACAGGGAGAGCACCGGCTCATGGCCGAGGAGTACGTGGTCCTCGACCGCGTGGGGGGGCTGGGGGGCGGCCACGGCGGGGCGCGGGCGCTCCTCCGTGGCCATCACCCCCCACGGCCGCGGGGGGGGCTGAGCAGCGGGGGGGGGGCCCAGCTCGGGGGGCTCCCCCCCGGGGACGACCGCCACTCGCGTCGCTCCTGGAGGAGACCCGGCGGCTCGGCCGGCTGGTCGACGACCTGCACACGCTGGCGCTCGCCGAGACCGGGCGCCTGGTCCTGCGGCGAGGTGCTGGTGGAGGTCGCGCCGGTCGCCGGGGCCGGCGCGGGCGACGCGCCGATGGTGCGCTGCCGGGTGACCGACGCCGGCCCCGGGTTCCGCGAGGACCGGCTGGGCCGGCTGTTCGAGCGGTTCGAACCGGCGGGCGACTCCCGGGGCAGCGGCCTCGGGCTGTCGATCGCCCGCGACCTGATCCGCGCCCACGGCGGCACGATCGAGGCCGGCAACGACCCCACGACCGGCGGGGCCTCGGTCACCTTCACCCTGCCGGTGTGAGGCGGCGGCCGGGCCTCGCTCGCCGGCCCGGCGCCGACCTCAGGCCACCGCGGCGCGGAAGGCGCTGAAGACGTCGCCGGGGAGCGGGTCGTGCAGTTCCCAGGTGATCTGCATCGGTCGCTCGGAACGGTGCTCCACGTAGCGGGCCCGGCCGGCACAGAAGTAGGGGCGTGTCCGCCCGTTGATGTCGGTGCGACTGGTGCGCACGAACAGCACGACGTTCGTGCCCATCGCCTCGTGGTGGATGTAGCGCTGGCCGGTGGTGCTGCCCGCCGCCGTCGTCGATTGTGACTCCCAGTGGAAGAGCCGGTCGCTGATGGCGTAATCGCGGTAGCGGGTAGTGGGGGAGTAGTGCTTCTCGCTCTTGTCGAGGGTGACGAAGAGCAGGTCGGTCCGGCTCGGTTCGTGCCAGTAGACCCCGGTCTGCAGGGGAAGGGGTGCCGAGACCGTCGACGCGCCGAACCCGGCGAGGATCTCCTCCCGCGTGTAGGTGGCGTGCAGCTGGAGGGGTACGGGCTGGAGCAACCCGAGCGGGGCGTGCAGGTGGGTGACCTGTTCGCCGAGGAGGGGGAGGAGCTGCAGCAGCTCCTCTCGCAGAGCCGGGTGCGCCCACAGGTGGTCGACGGCGTCGTCGAGCGAGGGATACGTGCCTCGCCGCGGGCTGAGCAGCGAGAGCAGCAGCCCCTGGAGCTGGCGGGTGCGGCGTTCGTCGAGGTCGCGGGCTCGGGGCGGCCGGTCGGCGCCGAGCAACTCGGCGTAGGTCTCGATGCGGTCGAGGTCGTCGAGGTGGAGCAGCCGGGCCAGCCCCTTGGCCAGCCGGGCCTCGCCGTCGGGTGGCGTTCCCGGTAGCAAGCCCGCGGCCCGGCGCATCTCCGTGAACGAGTGGCCTCCGCGGTAGACGTCGTCGAGATCGAGCCCGGTCTCGTGCAGGTAGTCCGCAAGCGGCACATCGCCCAGCTCGCGCAGCTCCCGGACCAGCTCGGGCCAGCGCGACGGCAGCGAGGTGCGGATGTTGTCGAGGACGATCTCCTTGGCCACCGGGTCGAGGTGCATCTGGCACCCGGCGGGCAGGTAGGGGAAGTCCTCGGCGACGTCGCGCTCCAGCTCCCGTCGGGTCCGCCCGAGCAGGCGGCGGTAGCGGAGGTCCAAGCGGAACGAGCGGGACTGGTGGCCGACGAAGTCGAGCACCGTCAGCACGTCCTTGCCGGGGCTGCGCCGGAGACCCCGACCCAGCTGCTGCAGGAACACGGTCGCGCTCTCCGTGGGACGCAGCATGAGCAGAACATCGACCGCGGGCACGTCGACGCCCTCGTTGAACAGGTCGACCGAGAACAGGACCTGGATCTCGCCCGACGCCAGGGCGTGGAGGGCGTCGTCCCGTTCGGTCGCGCTGCTGTTGGCCGAGACGGCGCGGGCCGCGATGCCGGCCCGGTTGAAGCGGTCGGCGAGGAACTCGCAGTGGGCGATGCTCACGCCGAAGCCGAGGGCCCGCATGCGCTGCGGGTCGCCCACCTTCTCCCGCACCGCGCTGATCACCTTGCCGACCCAGAGGTCGTCGGCCGTGTAGACGTTGGTCAGCTCGGTCGGGTCGTAGCCGCGACCCCGCCGCCAACGGACGTGTCGCAGGTCGGTGCCGTCGTGGATCCCGTAGTAGTGGAACGGCGCCAGCAGGTCCTGTTCGAGCGCGTCCCACAGGCGCAGCTCGACGGCGATGCGGCCGCCGAACCAGCGCAGGACGTCGAGCCCGTCGGACCGCTCCGGCGTCGCCGTCAGGCCCAGCAGGTGCACCGGGCGCACGTGGTCGAGCAGCGCCGTGTAGGTGGCCGCAGCGGCGTGGTGGAACTCGTCGACGATCACCACGTCGAAGTGCTCGGGATCGAGCGCCCGCAGGTCGCCCGCCGACAGCGACTGGATCGAGGCGAAGACGTGCTCCCAGCGCTGTGGCCGAGCACCGGCCACCCACAGCTCGCCGAAGCTGCCGTCCTGGAGGACGTGCCGGAACGTCGTCCGCGACCGTTCGAGGATCTCCTTACGGTGGGCGACGAACAGCAGCCGGGCCCGGTCGAGGCGCTCGCGCAGCCGCCGGTAGTCGAGTGCGGCCACGACTGTCTTGCCGGTGCCGGTGGCGGCCACGACCAGGTTGTGCGGTCGCCCCCGGCGGCGTTCGACCTCGAGCTTCTCCAGGATCTGGCGCTGAAAGGGGTAGGGCTCGATCGAGAACGGCGTGTCGATCGAGTCGTCGGCCGCCCGGGCCGTCGCCGCCGCGAACCGCTCGGGGTCGAACGGCTCGAGGTGGGGGTCGGCCCAGTAGGTCTCGAAGACCCGCTCGAACGCGGCGACCAGGTCGGGGTTCCGTTGCTGGGAGGCCCGGACGTTCCACTCCCGGCCGGTCACCTGGGCCGAGAACGTCAGGTTCGACGAGCCGATGTAGACGGTCGAGAACCCCGTGGCCCGGTGGAAGCACCAGGCCTTGGCGTGCAGGCGCGTGCTGGTCGTGTCGTAGGAAACCTTGACCTCGGCGCCGGCGTCCACCAGCGCCTGGACGGCACGCAGCTCCGTCGTGCCCGTATACGTCGTGGTGATGATCCGGAGCGGCCTGCCGGCCTCGGTGTGGCGGCGGAGGGCGGCAAGGAGATCGCGCACGCCCGTCCAGCGGATGAAGGCGAGTACGGCGTCGATGCGGTCGGCGGACGCGATCTCCGCGGCGATCTCCCGCCCGACCGAGGGCTGGTCGGGCGCATTGGTCATGAGCACGGTGTCCCGCAGGGGCGTCAGGGGGCGGGGGATGGCCGCGGGCTCGCCCGTCGGGGTCAGCGCCTCGACCGCAAGGAGGCGACGGAGCTTCGGGTCGAGTCGGCGCCGGGCCAAGTCGTCCAGGCGGCCGGTCTCGAGCAGCACGTCGAGGACGCGGGCAGCGACCGTCAGGGCGATCTCTGCCCGTTCGTGCTCCGGTACCGCCGCGAGGACCTCGCGGACCCATCCGGCGATGACCTCGGCGATGCGGTCCGGCAGTTCCGCCGGCTCGATCGAGTCCCGTCGGGGTTTGAGGCGCCGGGCCGCAAGGGCGTCTATCCGCTCGGCCAGCGCCCGGTCGATGATCGTGTCGTAGAGCCCCGGCAGGAGCTCGTCCCCGTGCCCGCCCCGATCCCGCACGCCCCGATTCTGACGCGCGCTGCCGCCGGGACGCAGTGACGGCCACCCGGGGCGGGCGCCGCAGCGACGACCTCCAACAGCACGACCCGGCGCGGAACCCCGCGGCCGACCGGCCCTGTCGCAGGCGGCGGTCTCAGCCGGCGTGGGTCAGCGCGCGGGCGTCGGCGGGAGGCGTGTCGCCGCCCAGCGCGGCGCGGAGCGCGGCGAAGGTCTCCGGGCGGAGGCGGAACCACGCCCACTTGCCCCGCTGCTCGCGGGTGACGAGGCCCGCCTTGACCAGCTGGGCGAGGTGGTGGCTCACCGTGGGCTGCGACCGGCCGACGAGGGCGGGGAGGTCGCAGGTGCAGATCTCGCCGGCGGCGCCGATGATGCTGACGAGCTGCAGCCGCACGGGGTCGGCCAGCGCCTTGAGCACGGCGGCGAGCTCGGCCGCCTGGGCGTCGTCGAGACGCCCGCCGATCACCGGCGGACAGCACGGTGTCGGCGGCGTCCCTCCTGCGTCGCGACGGCTCGTCACATCGACATCCTTCGATCCGTTCCGATATCGTATCGACGAACATCAAATCGATGTTCGTCGATGCAACTCTACCGACCCGACACAGGGAGCGACCGCCATGCGCCTCCAGCTCGCCCTCAACGTCGCCGACCTCGACGAGGCCGTCGACTTCTACCGCCGCATGTTCGGCGTCGCCCCGGCCAAGGTGCGCCCGGGCTACGCCAACTTCGCCATCGACCAGCCGCCGCTGAAGCTCGTCCTGTTCGAGGGGCAGGGCGAGCCGGGCACCATCAACCACCTGGGGGTCGAGACCGAGACCGCCGACGAGGTCGTGGCCGCCGAGGCCCGGCTGCGGGCGGCCGACCTCGAGACCACCGGCGTCGCCGACACCGAGTGCTGCTACGCCCGGAAGACCGAGACCTGGCTCACCGGCCCCGACGGCACCCGGTGGGAGTGGTACGTGAAGCGCGGCGACAGCGACCTGTTCGCCGACCCGGCCGTGCTCGCGTCCGGCGCCTGCGACTGCTGCGGCAGCTGAGACGCCCTCGGCCGGCATCGCCGGCCGAGCCGCACCCACACCGCTCTACACCGCGGCCGAGTCCGACGGCGCCGTGCACGCGGCCGTCCACGCCCACCACCTCGTCGCGGGGTGCGCGTTCGCCTGGGCGATCGCCGGGCCCGACCCGGCGCCCCGGTAGCCGGGAACCGCCGTGCGGATCGGTGCGCTGGTGGGCGCCGCGGCCGGCCACGCCGTCCTCGCCAAGCACCTCGACGCACACCCGGGAGCGCTCGGTGGCGACACGGCGTCGGCAGGCGAGGCCCAGGTGCAGGCCGCGCACCCCCGTTCCGGGGCGGGCCCGACGTCGCCGGCGACGGCGGATCCGGCCACCGCCCGGCGCCCACCCGGTGGCGCCGGCGCCGACGCGGGCGTGAACTAGCGTTCGGGCGCAGGATCGGCGGTTCGAGACCCGCGCCCGGGTCGGCGTCGACGAGGGGAGGGGCGTGGAGCAGCTCAACGAGCTCGGGTTCTACACGTTGGCGGGGGCGCCGAGGTCGCCCGCCGAGCTACTCGACGAGGTGCCTGCGGCGGAGGCCCTCGGCCTCGGCAGCGTCTTCATCTCCGAGCGCTTCAACATCAAGGAGGCGGTCACGCTCTCGGGGGCGGTCGGGGCGACGTCGCGCCGCCTGGGCATCGCCACGGCCGCGACCAACCACAACACCCGGCACCCGATCGTCACCGCCTCGTACGCCACGACCATGCACCGGCTGACCGGCGGCCGGTTCACCCTGGGGCTGGGGCGGGGCATCGCCCCGCTGTTCGACGCCTACGGCCTGCCCCGCATCACCACCGCCCAGCTGGAGGACATGGCCGGCCTGCTGCGCCGGCTGTTCCGGGGCGAGGTCGTCGTCGGCCACGACGGCCCGGCGGGCCGGTACCCGATCCTCCACCTCGACGCCGACTTCGACGAGGACATCCCGCTCGGCCTCGTCGCCTTCGGGCCCAACTCGCTCGCCCTGGCCGGCCGGGCGATGGACATGGTCGTCCTGCACACCTTCTTCACCGACGAGACCGTCGAGCGCGCCGTGGCCACGGTCCGCCGGGCGGCCGAGGAGGCGGGCCGGGACCCGGCGTCGGTGCGCATCTGGTCGTGCTACGCCACCGTCCACGACGGGCTGCCCGAGGAGGTGCGCCTGCGCAAGACCGTCGGGCGCCTGGCCACCTACCTGCAGGGCTACGGCGACCTGCTGGTCCGCACCAACGGGTGGGACCCGGCGGTGCTGGAGCGGCTCCGGGCCGACCCCGTCGTGTCGTCGGTCGGGGGCGCCATCGACGCCAAGGCCGACACCGCGACCCTCGAGCACATCGCCGAGCTGCTGCCGGACGAGTGGTTGGAGCCCGCCGCCACCGGGTCGCCGCAGCGCTGCGCCGAGCGGGTCCTGCGCCAGTTCGACCTCGGCGTCGACGGCGTCATCATGCACGGCGCCACGCCGGACGAGCTGGCCCCGGTGGTCGAGGCCTACCGGGCCATCCGCCCGGCGGGCCGCTTCGACCACCTCGACCCCAACCCCGGCCGCTGAGCCGCCTGCGCCCCGGGCCCGGCGTTCCGGTACCCGTGGCGCGCGCATGCGCGTGTGAGAGACGCCGGTCCGGCGGTGGGCCCGCGACCCACCGGGCTTCCGGTCCGTGGCGCGCGGATGCGCGTCCGAGCGACGCCGGAGCGAGGGGGCCCCGGGAATCACCCGTCGGGGATGACGTCAGGCCGCCGGAACGGCGGCACGATCGACGGGCCGAGGGACGTCGGACCGGTGTGGAGCGCCCTCGCCGAGGTCAGGAGGCCGCTGATGAGCTACCCGTCCATCGCCGACCACGGCCTGATCGGCGACCTCCAGAGCGCGGCGCTGGTGGCCACCGACGGCACGATCGACTGGTTCTGCTGCCCCCGGTTCGACTCGCCGAGCGTGTTCGCGTCCCTGCTCGACGACCGCCGGGGCGGCAGCTTCGCGCTGGCCCCGGTGACTTCGCCGCGCACGACCAAGCAGATGTACATGCCGGACACGGCGATCCTCGTCACCCGGTTCCTCTCGGAGGCCGGCATCGCCGAGGTCGTCGACTTCATGCCGATCGAGGACCCCCACACGGTCTCCGAACGGCGCCGCATCGTGCGGGCCGTCCGCGGCGTGCGCGGCGAGGTCGAGCTCGAAGCCCGGATCGCACCCCGCTTCGACTACGGGCGCCGGTCGCACCGGGTGCACGTCGACGGCACGACGGCCACCTTCGAGTCGGACGCGGGGGAGCGCCTCCACCTCACGAGCGTGACGCCGCTCGACCGCGACGGCACCGACGTCCGCTCGCGCTTCACCGTACGGGCCGGCGAGACCGTCGGGATGGTCCTCGAGTCGGGCGCCCCCGGCACGCCGCAGCAGATCGGCGGCGGGCGGATCCTCCAGCTCTACCTCGACACCGAGGCGTACTGGCACCGGTGGCTCGAGCAGAGCACGTACCGCGGCCGGTGGCGCGAGGCCGTCGAGCGGTCGGCGATCACGCTCAAGCTCATGACCTACGCGCCCTCGGGCGGCCTCGTCGCCGCGCCGACCGCGGGGCTGCCCGAGCAGATCGGCGGTCCCCGCAACTGGGACTACCGCTTCACCTGGGTGCGGGACGCCTCGTTCTCGGTCTTCGCGCTCCTGGGCCTCGGGTTCACCGAGGAGGCGGCCGCCTTCGGCAACTGGTTGCGCGCCCGCCTCGACGAGCGAGCCGGCGACGGCTCCGGCCCGCTCCGGATCATGTACCGGGTCGACGGCAGCTCGGACCTCGACGAGGAGACGCTCGACCACCTCGACGGCTACATGGGGTCCCGGCCCGTGCGGGTGGGCAACGGCGCCGCCGACCAGCTGCAGCTCGACATCTACGGCGAGGCGCTCAACTCGATCCACGCCCTCGACAGCGGTGCGCTCGGCGACTGGGGCGTCGGCCACGACGGCTGGACGCACATCGTCGACGTCGTCGACTGGCTGTGCGAGCACTGGCACGACCCCGACGAGGGGATCTGGGAGACGCGCGGCGGCCGCCGGCCGTTCGTCTACGGGCAGCTCATGTCGTGGGTGGCGTTCGACCGCGCCATCCGCATGGCCCGGGACCGGGGGCGGCCCGCCGACGTGGACCGGTGGATCCGCGAGCGTGACCGGATCCAGGCCCAGGTCATGTCCGCGGGCTGGAACGAGGAGCTCGGCGCGTTCGTGCAGTACGAGGGCGGCGACGTGCTCGACGCGTCGCTCGTGCTCATGCCGCTGATGGGCTTCATCGTGCCGAACGACCCGCGGTGGCAGTCGACGATGGCGGCGATGGAGCGGACGCTCGTCGAGGACAGCCTCGTCTACCGCTACGACCCCCAGGCGTCACCGGACGGGCTGCCGGGCTCGGAGGGCACCTTCTCGCTCTGCACGTTCCTCTACGTCGACGCGCTCGCCCGCTCGGGGCGGCTCGACGAGGCCCGCCTCACGTTCTCGAAGATGCTCACCTACGGGAACCACCTCGGCCTCTACGCCGAGGAGATCGACCCGACCGGGCGGCAGGTCGGCAACTTCCCGCAGGCCTTCACCCACCTGGCCCTCATCGCCGCCGTCCTCAACCTCGACCGGGCGCTCGACGACCCCCGGGTGGCGGCGGCCGAGCGAGCCGTGGCGTCGCCGCATGGCTGACACCGCGAGCGCGGCGACGCCTGCCACGACCGTGCGGCGGGTGCTCGTCCCGCTCGCCCTGGCGCAGTTCATCTGCAGCTTCGCCGGCTCGAACATGAACGTGATGATCAACGACATCAGCCGCGACCTGGACACGACGGTCCAGGGCGTGCAGGTCGCCATCACGCTGTTCCTGCTGGTCATGGCGGCGCTGATGATCCCGGCCGGCAAGCTGACCGACCGCTGGGGTCGCACCCGGTGCTTCACCGTCGGGCTCACCGTCTACGGCGTCGGTGCGGTGCTGAGCGCCGTCGCCCCCGGCCTCGGCGTGCTCATCCTGGGCAACTCGATCCTCGAGGGCGTCGGCACGGCGCTGCTGATCCCGCCCGTCTACATCCTCACGACCATGCTGGTGACCGACGTCACCTCGCGCGCCCGGGCGTTCGGGGTCATCGCCGGGATGGGCGGCGTCGGCGCCGCGGCCGGGCCGCTGATCGGCGGCCTCATCACCTCGGCGATCAGCTGGCGGGCGGCGTTCGCCTTCCAGGCCGTCGTCGTCGCGGCGATCGTCGTGCTCAGCCGCCCGATCGTCGACCCCGTGCCGGCCGACCCGGCCCGGCGGTTCGACACGACGGGGGCGGTCCTCTCGGCGGTCGGACTCGTCCTCGTCGTCCTCGGCGTGCTCGCCGCCGATGACAGCGCCCTCCTGACGCTCGGCCTGATGGCCGCCGGGGCGCTCGTGCTGGCCGTCTTCGCTCGGCACGTCCGGGCCGAGGAGCGGGCCGGCCGGGAGCCGCTGCTGTCCAGCGGGATCCTCCGCAACCGGGTCGCCAACCTCGGCCTCGTCACGCAGAACGTCCAGTGGCTCATGCTGCTCGGGATCGCGTTCGTCGTGTCCGCCTACCTCCAGGTCGTGCGGGGCTACGACGCGATCCAAACCGGCGTCGTCTTCACCGCGGCGACGGGCGGCATCCTCGTCTCGTCGCTCGCCGCCGAACGGCTGGCCTCGCGGCACTCGCAGCGCACGCTGATCGTCGCCGGCTTCCTCACCAGCTTCCTGGGCATCGGCGTCCTGCTGGCGATGGTGGCGGGCACCCCCAGCGCCTACGCGTTCGCCCCGGGTCTGCTGCTCATCGGGCTCGGCGTCGGGGCGATGCTGACCCCGTCGGTCAACGTCGTGCAGTCGAGCTTCCCCGAGGAGCGCCAGGGCGAGATCTCCGGCGTGTCCCGCAGCGTGTCCAACCTGGGCTCGTCGCTCGGCACCGCCGTCGCGGGGACGATCCTCGTCGCGAACCTCACCGACCGGTCGTACGGCCTCGCCATGGTGGCGCTGGGGATCGCCGGGCTGATCGGGCTCGTCGCCGCCCTCCGCCTGCCCGACGTCCCGCCGGACGCCGCCGCCGGCGTCGACGGGGGCGCGCCGTGAACCTGCGCCGAGAGGACGGCCCGCCCGGCGGCGACGGGCGAGGCGGTCGGCTGGGGATGAGCGGCGGCGCCGTCGCGTCGTGCGTCGGGGTGGCGGCGCTCGTCGTCTTCATGGCGCAGAACACCGCCGACGTGGAGGTGAGCTTCCTCTGGTGGGACTTCACGGTGTCGGTCTGGCAGCTCACCCTGGCCTCGGCGTTGCTGGGGGCCGTCGTCTGGCTCGGTCTCGGGGTGGTGCGGCGCCACCGCCGGCGCGAGGAGCGCCGGACGTGACCCGCGAGCGGGCGCAGCGGAGGCGTGGCCCGTCGGGGACGAGCGACGTCCGGACGCGCCTACCGGTGCGCGCGCTCGCGCTCGTAGGCCGCCAGCGCGTCGGTCACCGCGGTGACCCAGGGGCCCGGGCTCCAGGCGTCGACCTCGGCGCGCGTCGCGAGCTCGAGCTCCAGCGGGATCAGCAGCTCGGCCTGCAGGCGGTCGAGCGGCCCGTGCCGCTCGGCGAGGTCCAGCACCTCGCCCGCGAGGTAGGCGCACGCCAGCGCCCACCGGCCCGACGCCCGGGCGTGGACGTGGCGGCTGCGGACCAGGTCATGGAGGTCCTCCGCCGACCCGTGGGCGAGCGCGCTCGTCCACGCCCACACCGGCGCCGGCCGGTGCGCCCTCGCCAGGGCCGCCGGGTAGGCGCCCCGGAGGAATGCGTCGCACTCCGCGGTCAGCTCGTCGGCGAGGTCGCCGGTCCTCTGGCGCCGCACGGTGCACCCCCGTCGTGGTCGCCGGCCACGCCCGTCAGCCGCCGTGGGTCCGGGCAGTCGCGGCCGCGAGCTCCTCGGCGGGGATCGGTGCCGGTCGGCCGGTGGACGTCGCGAGCCGTCATCTCGTCCTCCTCGGTGGCGTGCCACCGAGCATGGGCCTGATCGACCAGGGGATCGTCATCCCGCCGGGATGATCCGCCGGGCCGGCCGCCGGGCCGTCCGGCGGCGGGCGAGATCGTCCTCCGAGGGTGATGCCGCCGCCCACCCGGCGGAGGACGCTCGGACCGGGTGACGAGTCGCTCGTCCCATCACCAAGGAGTGTCCGATGCTCGCTGCAGAGTTCGGCACCGGCGAGGTCTTCCTCTCGATGCTGTGGTTCTTCCTGTTCGTGCTCTGGATCTGGCTCGTGTTCGCGGTCTTCGCGGACATCTTCCGGAGCCGCGACCTGTCCGGGTGGGGCAAGGCCGCGTGGTCGATCTTCGTGATCGTCCTGCCCTACCTGGGGATCTTCGCCTACCTGATCGTCCGCGGGCAGCGCATGGGCGAACGCGCCGCCGAGGAGGCCCGGCACCGCGACGAGGCGTTCCGCGCCTACGTCCGCGAGGCGGCCGCGACCCCGTCGACGGGCCAGGCCGACCGGCTGTCGGTGCTCGCCTCGCTCAGGGCCGACGGCGTCATCGACGACGAGGAGTTCCGGCGCATGAAGGCCCGGCTCACCCCCGCCTGACCCGCCCCGGCCGGACCGCCAGCGGGGCGGCGGACCGGTCGGCGGGGACCGGGGGCCGTCGCCGGCGGCCCCCGATCCCTCCCGGCGTCCCTGGCGCGCCGATGACCGCGTGGGGGACGCCAGAACCAGGCGGTGGACGCGCGCCGACCGTGCGATGGACGGCGCCGGCGGGTAGGACGGGCCCCGTGGACGACGAGCGGCGCGCCGAGGCGCAGCGGCTGGCCGACCTGGCCGACCGGCTCGACGGGCTGGCCGAGGTCGCCGACCTCATGGGCGACGAGGCCGGCGCGGCACGCCTGCGGTCCCAGGCCACGGCCCGCCGGCTGCGGGCCCTGCGGCTGCTCGACGACTGAGGCCCGCACCCCCATCGCCGGGGCCGGGTGTCGTACCGTGCCCGCATGGCCGAGACGATCGTCCTGTTCGACGGGCGCGGCCTCGACGGCTGGCGGATGTGCGGGCCGGGCGGCTTCGAGGTCGTCGACGGCGTGCTCGAGACACGCGGCGGCATGGGGCTGCTGTGGTACGGCGCTCGCGAGCTGAGCGACTTCGTGCTCGACCTCGACTGGTCGGTCACCAAGCCCGAGGACAACTCCGGCGTCTTCCTGCGCTTCCCCGACCCCGGCGACGACCCCTGGGTGGCGGTCCACCACGGCTACGAGGTGCAGATCCTCGACGCCGCGGATCGGGCCGAGCGGTCGACCGGCGCCATCTACCTGATGGCGGCGCCGTCGCGGCCGGCGTCCCGGCCGCCGGGGGAGTGGAACCACTTCCGGATCAGCGTGACCGGGCAGCGCTACCGGGTCGAGCTCAACGGGGTCGAGGTCGTCGACTTCACCGGCGACCGCCGGACCCGGGGGTACGTCGGCCTGCAGAACCACGACGACGACTCGCTCGTCCGCTTCCGCGACGTGCGGGTGACGGTGTGACCCGCCGGCACACCGCCCCCGGCGTCGCCCCCGCCCCGGCCACTGCCGCCGGGGTTTGCCGGACCGGCGCCGTGGAAGCGCTCGGCACGCATGGCCGCTGACCGGCACGACGCCGTCGTGATCGGCGCGGGGCCGAACGGCCTCGTCGCCGCCAACCTGCTCGCCGACGCCGGGTGGGACGTGCTGGTCGTCGAGGCCGGCCCCCGCCCCGGCGGCGCCGTCCGCACCGAGGAGCTGACGGCTCCCGGGTTCCGCAACGACGTGTTCAGCGCCTTCTACCCCCTGGCGGCCGCGTCGCCGGTCATCGCCGCGCTCGACCTCGAGGCCCACGGCCTCCGCTGGCGCCACGCGCCGCTGGCCGTCGCCCACCCCACCCCCGGCGGCCCGGCCGCGGTCGTCTCGCGCAGGCCGGGGGAGACGGCGGCGTCGCTCGACCGCTTCGCCCCGGGCAGCGGCGAGGCCTGGGAGCGGCTCGACGCCCGCTGGCAGGAGCTGGGCGGACCGCTGCTCGACGCCCTCCTCGCGCCGCTGCCGCCGCTGCGCCACGGCGCCCGCCTGGCCGCCCGCGTCGGCCCCCGCCGGTGGCTCGACGTCGCCCGCTTCGCCCTGCTGCCGGTGCGGCGCATGGCCGAGGAGGAGCGGCTGGGCGAGGGCGGGGCGCTGCTGCTGGCCGGCAACGCCCTGCACTCCGACCTCGCCCCCGGGTCGAACCTCAGCGGGCTGTTCGGCTGGCTGCTCGTGTCGCTCGGCCGGCAGGTCGGCTTCCCGGTCCCCGCCGGCGGGGCGCAGGCGCTGGCCGACGCCCTCGTGGCCCGGCTCGTCGCCCGCGGCGGGCGGGTCGTCTGCGGTCACCCGGTCGAGGAGGTGCTGGTCGAGGGCGGCACGGCCCGGGGTGTCGTGGTCGACGGCTCGCCGATCCTCGCCCGGCGGGCGGTGGTGGCCGCCTGCCACGCGGAGATCCTCTACCGCCGCCTCGTGCCGGCCGACGTCCTGCCGCCGGCCTTCCGCGACCGGCTCGCCCGCTTCCAGCGGGGCGACGGCACGGTCAAGGTCGACTGGGCGCTGCGGGCGCCGATCCCCTGGACCGACCCCGACGTCCGCCGGGCCGGCACGGTCCACATCGCCGACTCGCTCGATGAGCTGACCATGACCGCGGCCGAGCTGGCCTGCGGCCTCGTGCCCCGGTCGCCGTTCGTCGTGCTCGGCCAGATGACGACGGCCGACCCCTCGCGGTCGCCGGCGGGCACCGAGTCGGCCTGGGCCTACACCCACGTCCCGGGCACGGTGGCGGGCGACGCCGCCGGTCGGATCACCGGCCGGTGGGACGCCGCCGACCGCGACGCCATCGTCGAGCGCATCGAGGCCCGGGTCGAGGCCCACGCGCCCGGCTTCCGCGACCTGATCCTCGAGCGCCACGTCATGACGCCGGCGGGCCTCGAGGC
>PKRH01000226.1 GCA_017577565.1 Thermoanaerobacterales bacterium
TCGAGTATCACTAACGTTGTCGCGTGTGCGTCGTCAGTTTCTCTCTGCTGGTTTTTTGTTTTTATATATGGGACAACCCCAGAGGTCCCCGCCTCTCTATTCGTCTGCACGGTCGGATTTGTATAAGAGACAGGACCGCCTGGCCCCCCACGATGACCCGCCGGGGGCCGAGGCCGGTGGCCCGGCACCCGACCCGGACGAGCCGGCGACCACGGCCGGCGGCCTCGCCCGCCGGGTGCCCGGTGCCAACCTGGCGTCGCTGCGCCGCAACGACCCGCCGGAGGCGCCCCCGGCGGCCCCCGCCGCGGGCACGCCCGGCCGCGACCCCGAGCGCACCCGCACCATGCTCAGCCGCTTCCAGGCCAGCCAGCGTGCCGGCCGGTTGGTCGCCGGCACCCCGGGGAGCGCACCGCCACCACCACCGACCGACCGATCGGAGCAGGAACACCCGTGACCACACCTTCGGCCGACGAGCGGGACCTCGACTGGCTCATCACCAGCTTCGCCCAGCGCATCCCGGGCGTGACGAGCGTGGTCGTGCTGTCCACCGACGGCCTGGCGCTGGCTGCGTCGCAGGACCTGCCCCGCGACCGCGCCGAGACGCTCGCCGCGGTCAGCTCGGGGCTGGCCAGCCTCAGCAGCGGCGCGGCCCACCACCTGCAGACCGGCGCCGTCAACCAGGTGATCGTCGAGATGGAGGGCGGGTTCCTGTTCATCACGACCATCAGCGAGGGCTCGGCCCTCGCCGTGGTCTCCGGGCCCGAGGCCGACATCGGCCTCGTCGGCTACGAGATGAGCGTGCTCGTCGCCCGCATCGGCCAGGTGCTGACCCCCGCGCTGCGCGAGGAGCTGTCGGCCCGGGCCAACCTCTGAGCGCCCGCCGGCCCGGTCAGGGACCGAGGCCGGCAAGGAGCCGGTCGACGACCAGCGGCGGGACGACACGCTCGGGCCACGACGACCGGGGCCCCCGCAGCTGGCTCGCGAGCCGCCGGGCGTCCTCGGCCCGCGCGGGGTCGCCGGCGGCCGCCCAGGCGTGCGCGCATCGGTGCCAGGCCCCGAGCGCGGCGCGCCGGTCGCCGAGCCGCTCGGCCCGGGCGGCCGCCACCCCCTCCTGGACCGCCCGGGTGACCGTGGACAGGGCGGCCGACGCGGGCTCGTCACCGGGCCGCTCGGTCACCTCGAGGGCCACCCGCCCCATGGCGTCGGGCGGCACGAGCAGGAGCGCGACGGCGTCGTCGCCCTCGGGGCGGAACGGCCCCATCGCCACGACGGTGCGGTCGGACCGGTCGAGCGCCCGGGCCCACAGGTCGCGGCGGTCCCCGAAGCGGGCGATGCGCACCTCGACCTCGGAGGTGCCGCACCGCCGGCCCGTGACGACGGCCCCGGCGACGAGGCCCGGCAGGCCGTCCCGGTCGACGGTGAGCTCGCCGCCCGGCGCGATCGGCGACCCCGACGACGCCGTCGCCGCCAGCGTGCCGACCGGACGGCGCCGGGGCGGCGGCGCCCGGTGGGCGCCCTCGTCGAGCTCGCGGGCGAGGGCGGCGAACCGCGCCCCGGCGAGGGGCGGTGTCGCCGCCAGCCGAGCCACCCGGCGCAGCAGCCGACCGACCGGGGCGGCGGCGTGTTCCGGAACGGCGAAGGGGCCCCCGCAGAGGGCTTGGACCTGTCCCTTATAAACACTTCCGAGCCAACAAGACGGTACTAGTACCCGAACCCCGCATTTGCTTTGAAAAAAAAAAAGAACGATTTAGAGTGAA
>PKRH01000091.1 GCA_017577565.1 Thermoanaerobacterales bacterium
GCGCCCCTCCACCGGGTGGCGACGCCCGAGGACGTGGCCGACGCCTGCATGGCGCTGATCTCGAGTCGCTACGTGACCGGCCAGTCCCTCCTCGTCGACGGCGGCCTCAGCCTGGTGATCTGACGGCCCCGGCGGATGGGACGGTGTGAGGCTGCCGTCCCATCTGTCGTCAAGTTCACCTAACGAGTACTGTCTGCACCCATGCGCAGAACCGAGATGTGGCGGGCGACGCGGCTCGTCGTGGCGGCGCTGGTGGCGCTCGCCGCCCTGGCCGCGTGCGGCAGCGACGACGGCACGGCCGAGGGCTCCGAGGACGGCGACCGCGCCGAGCAGCAGGAGGGCTACCCGGTCACGATCGAGCACGCGGCCGGGGAGACGACCATCGAGCAGCGCCCCGAGCGGATCGTCACCCTCAACCAGCAGTGGACCGACGCCCTGCTCGCCCTGGGCGAGCAGCCGGTCGCCTACGTGCTCGACGAGGCCAACCTGGAGACCGAGCCCTACCCCTGGCAGGAGGGCCTGCTGGAGGACGCCGAGGCCATCACCACCAACGGCACGATCCCCTACGAGGAGATCGCCTCCTACGAGCCCGACCTCATCCTGGCCAACTTCCTCGTCACCGACGAGTCCGAGTACGAGACGCTGTCGGAGATCGCTCCGACGATCCCCAACCTCTCCGAGGTCGTCGACGACTGGCAGGACCACGTCGAGGTGCTGGGCGAGGTCCTGGGCGAGCCCGACGAGGCGGCGGAGGTCGTCGCCGAGGTCGAGGGCGAGCTCGAGGCCATGGCCGAGGAGCTGCCCGGCCTCGAGGGCAAGACGTTCACGTTCGCCAACTACATCGAGGGCGACGGCATCTACGTCGTGGCCGACCCCGAGGACGGCTCGACCGGGTTCTTCACCGCCCTCGGCATGCAGATCGCGCCGCAGGTCCTCGAGCTGGAGGGCGCCGACGTCGGCCGGGTGCAGCTCAGCTTCGAGCAGGTCGAGCTGCTCGACGCCGACTTCATCGGCATCCTCACGCAGGGCGCCGACCCCTCCGCCCTGCCCGGCTGGGACAACCTGCGGGCGGTCCGGAACGGCACGGTGCACGAGTTCGAGTACACCGACGTCGTCGGCATCAACACGCCCTCGGCCCTGTCCCTCCCCTACGTGATGGACGTCGTCCGGCCCACCCTCGAGACCGTGGCCGCCGGCTGACCGGCCCGACCACCGACGGCCACCCCACCGGCGACCCTCCGGGGTCGTGCCGGCGACGCCTCGCCACCGCCGCGCGCGTCGCGTAGCGTCGTCCGGCATGACCCCGGAGGAGCTGGCCGAGATCGCGCACCTGCGCCGGGCGCGGGACCTCATGGACCGCGAGTACTGGCGGCCGCTGGACGTGCCGGCCATGGCCCGGGCGGCGTGCATGTCGCCGTCGCACTTCTCCCGGCGCTTCCGGGCCCTCTACGGCGAGACGCCGTACTCCTACCTCATGACCCGGCGCATCGAGCGGGCCAAGGCGCTGCTCCGGGCGGGCCTGACGGTGACCGAGGCCTGCGTCGCCGTCGGCGCCACGTCGCTCGGGTCGTTCAGCTCCCGCTTCACCGAGATCGTGGGCGTGACGCCCTCGGAGTACCGGGCGCGGGACCACAGCGGGATGGCGAGCGTCCCGTCCTGCGTGGCGATGGTGGTCACCCGCCCCCGCCGCACGAAGGCCGGGACGGCCACCCAACCGGCGACGGCGGCCGGGTGACGCCGCGAACCGAGCAGGATCGGAGAAGCGGGAGCCCGGGGGCCCGCCGTACCGTCGGCGCCATGGCAGTCACCGTGTCCACCATGTTCATCCCCGTCCACGACCCCGACGAGGCGATCGCCTTCTACTGCGACGGCCTCGGCCTCGAGGTCCGCAAGGACGTCGCCGCCGACGGCTTCCGCTGGGTCACCATCGGGGCGCCGGGCCAGGAGGACCTCGACGTCGTCCTGTTCCAGCCCCAGGGCGGCATGGCCCCGCAGGACGCCGACGCCCTGCTGACCCTCGTCACCAAGGGCGCGCTCCAGTCCGCCATCTTCCGGACCGACGACCTCGACGCCACCTTCGAGAAGCTGCGGGCGTCCGGCGCCGAGGTCCTGCAGGAGCCGGCCGACCAGCCCTGGGGCGTCCGGGACTGCGCCTTCCGCGACCCCTCGGGCAACCTGCTCCGCATCGCCCAGGCCTGACCACCACCGACCCACCGACCGACCGAGCCGGAGAGCCGATGAGCGAGTCCTCGACGCCGACCGCGGCGCACGCCGCCGACCGCCACGACGTCATCCGGGTGATCGGCGCCCGGGTGAACAACCTGAAGGACGTCAGCGTCGAGATCCCCAAGCGGCGCCTGACCGTGTTCACCGGCGTCTCCGGCTCGGGCAAGAGCTCGCTCGTCTTCGGCACGATCGCCGCCGAGTCGCAGCGGCTCGTCAACGAGACCTACAGCGCCTTCGTGCAGGGCTTCATGCCCACGATCGCCCGGCCCGAGGTCGACGTGCTGGAGGGGCTCACGACGGCGATCGTCGTCGACCAGCAGCGCATGGGCGGCGACGTCCGCTCGACGGTCGGCACCGCCACCGACGCGAACGCCATGCTGCGGATCCTCTTCAGCCGCCTGGGCGAGCCGCACATCGGCCCGCCCAGCGCGTTCGCGTTCAACGTCCCCTCCGTCCGGGCGACCGGCGCCGTCACCGTCGAGAAGGGCAAGGGCAAGGCGAAGCCGGTCCGGCAGACCTACACCCGGCTGGGCGGCATGTGCCCCCACTGCGAGGGCCGGGGCACGGTCTCGGACATCGACCTCACCCAGCTCTACGACGACTCGAAGTCGCTGCGCGAGGGCGCCATCACCATCCCCGGCTGGCGGTCCGACAACCTCTGGACCGTCAAGCTCTACGCCGAGTCCGGCTTCGTCGACCCCGACAAGCCCATCCGCGACTACACGCCCCAGGAGCTCGAGGACTTCCTCCACAAGGAGCCGACGAAGGTCAAGGTCGACGGGATCAACCTCACCTACGAGGGCCTGGTCCCGAAGGTCCGCAAGTCGTTCCTCTCCAAGGACCCCGAGTCGATGCAGCCCCACGTCCGGGCCTTCGTCGAGCGGGCGGTCACCTTCACCACGTGCCCCGAGTGCGACGGCACCCGCCTGAACGAGGCGGCCCGGTCCTCGAAGATCCGGGGGATCAGCATCGCGGACGCCTGCGCCATGCAGATCAGCGACCTGGCCGAGTGGGTCCGGGAGCTGGACGAGCCGTCGGTCGAGCCGCTGCTCGCCGCCCTGCTGCAGACGCTCGACTCCTTCGTCGAGATCGGCCTCGGCTACCTGTCGCTCGACCGGCCGGCGAGCACCCTGTCCGGCGGCGAGGCCCAGCGGACCAAGATGATCCGCCACCTCGGGTCGCCGCTGACCGACGTCACCTACGTCTTCGACGAGCCGACGGCGGGCCTGCACCCCCACGACGTCCAGCGGATGAACGACCTGCTGCTGCGGCTGCGGGACAAGGGCAACACCGTGCTGGTCGTCGAGCACAAGCCCGAGGTCGTCGCCATCGCCGACCACGTCGTCGACCTCGGGCCGGGGGCCGGGGCCGCGGGCGGCACGGTCTGCTACGAGGGCCCCGTCGACGGGCTGCGCACGAGCGGCACGATCACCGGGCGCCACCTGGGGGACCGCGCCCGGCTGAAGGACTCGGTGCGCACGCCGACCGGCGTCCTCGAGGTGCGGGGCGCCAACCGCAACAACCTGCAGGACGTCGACGTCGACATCCCCCTCGGCGTGCTCGTCGCCGTCACCGGCGTCGCCGGTTCGGGCAAGAGCTCGCTGGTCGACGGGTCGCTCGCCGGCCGCGAGGGCGTCGTCGCCATCGACCAGAGCCCGATCCGCGGCTCGCGGCGCAGCAACCCGGCCACCTACACCGGGCTGCTCGACCCGATCCGCAAGGCGTTCGCCAAGGCCAACGGCGTGAAGCCGTCGCTGTTCAGCGCCAACTCCGAGGGCGCCTGCCCCACCTGCAAGGGCGCCGGGGTCGTCTACACCGACCTCGGCATCATGGCCGAGGTGGCCACCACCTGCGAGGACTGCGAGGGCCGGCGGTTCCACCCGTCGGTGCTCGAGCACCGGCTCGGCGGCCGGGACATCGCCGAGGTGCTGGCCATGTCGGTCGACGAGGCGGCTGCGCTGTTCGCCGAGGGCGAGGCCCGCACGCCGGCCGCCCGGAAGATCCTGCAGCGGCTCTCGGACGTCGGCCTCGGCTACCTCACGCTGGGCCAGCCGCTGACCACCCTCTCGGGCGGCGAGCGGCAGCGGCTCAAGCTCGCCGCCCGCATGGGCGACGGGAGCGCGTCCGTCTACATCCTCGACGAGCCGACGAGCGGCCTGCACCTGGCCGACGTCGAGCAGCTGCTGGGGCTGCTCGACCGGCTGGTCGACTCCGGCCGGTCGGTCATCGTCGTCGAGCACCACCAGGCGGTGGTCGCCCACGCCGACTGGATCATCGACCTGGGCCCCGGGGCCGGCCACGACGGCGGCCGGGTCGTCTTCGAGGGCACGCCGGCCGACCTCGTCGCCTCCCGGGCGACGCTCACCGGCCGGCACCTGGCCGACTACGTCGGCGCCTGACCGGCCGGGACCCACCGGCCGGCCAGGGCGGCCAGGGCCTCCCGGGTGGCGTCGTCGGCGGGGAAGAAGGTCTCGACGGCGATCTCGTCGAGGGTGACGTCCCGGGGCGAGCCGAAGACGGTGACCGTGTAGAGGAACGACAGCTCGCCGCCGTCCACGGCGAGCCGCAGCGGCACGGCGATGTCGTCGGCGGCGCCGTCGCCGTCCCCGCCCGGCGGCGGCGGGTACGACTCGAGCTCGGCCAGCAGCTCGGCGAGCGCCGGGTCCCCGACCCGCTCGTGCTGGCGACGCACCCGGCGCAGCAGCCCGGCCCGCCACCGGGCGCCGTCGCGCAGGCGGCGGGCCAGGCCCTCGGGGTGCAGCGTGGCCCGCAGCACGTTGAGCGGCGGGCCCGCCAGCGCCGGGGGCAGGTCGGCGAGGAAGCGCTGCATGGCCCGGTTGGCGGCGAGCACGTCCCAGCGGACGTTCACCGCCACGGCGGGGTTGGGCTCGTGGCCGGCGAGCACGGCGTCGACCGCGGCCCGGGCCGGCCCCAGGTCGGTGAGGGGGCGCTCCCGGTGGGCCGGTGCCAGCCCCGCGGCCAGGTAGATCTCGTTGCGGTCGCGCAGGGGCACGTCGAGCTCGTCGCAGATCCGCTCGATCATCGCCCGGCTCGGCGTCGACCGCCCGGTCTCGACGTAGCTGAGGTGGCGGGTCGAGATCCCCGCGGAGACCGCCACGTCGAGCTGCGACCGGTGCCGCCGCGTGCGCCACCGCCGGACGAGGGCGCCGGCGTGGCCGTCGGAGGTCATGCCGCCAGCGTGCTCCCCTCCCCCGCCGCCGGGCAATGACCTCCGGGGTCATCGACACGGCGCGGCCCCGGCGCGCACCGTACGGGGGCGGCACCGCCGGGTGCTGCACCCCCCGAGAGGAGACCCCCATGACCACCACCACCGACCTCGACCGCACGGTCGAGACCTACCTGGCCTTCTGGAACGCCGACGGCGACGAGCAGCGGCGCATCGCCGCCGAGGTGTTCGCCCCCGACGTCGAGCACCGCGCCCCGATCGGCGTCACCACCGGTGTGGGCCCGCTGGTCGAGTTCCGCCGGCAGCTCACCGCCGAGATCGGCGCCATCACCGTCACCGCCCGCCGCGCACCCGACCTCCACAACGACCGGGCCCGCGTCCCGTGGGACATCGTGCTGGCCGACGGCACGTCGTTCGGCACCGGCACCGACGTGCTCGAGCTCGACGGCGACGGCCGGGTGCGGGCGATCACCACCTTCATCGACCGTCCGCCGGCGGGGTTCGACCCCCACGCGCACGGCGAGGAGGAGCCGGCGCGGGCGGGCTGACCGCCCGCGCCGCCCCCGGCCCGCGCGGTGGGGGCCCGGGATGACGGCCCCGGGCCCCCACCGCCGGGTCACTCGCCCGGGGACCCGGCGGCGCCGTCGAGCAGGTCGCCCAGGTCGTCGGGGCCGTCGAGCCGGACGTCGATGCCCTCGGCCCGGTAGGCGGCCCGCCCGATGAAGTGGGCCGACGCCGGGCCCGTGACGAAGATGAACACCGTGGCGAGCAGGATCTTGCCCCGCCCCGCGTCGACGGCGAGGGCGGCGGCCAGGGCGACGAGGGCGAAGCCGAGGGTCGTCGCCTTCGTGGCGGCGTGCATGCGGCTGTAGAGGTCGCGGAAGCGGAGCACCCCGACGCCGGCCAGGACGACCAGCAGCGCGCCGAGGACCGCCAGGGTGCCGGTGAGCGCGTCCATCACGGCGTCAGCCTCCCCGCCGCTCGACGAACCGGGCGGCCGCCGTGGCCCCGGTGAAGCCGACCATGGCGACGACGAGGGTGATGTCGAGGAACCGGGGCGAGTCGTCCCGGACGGCGTCGACGAACACGGCGGCGACGATCACGACGACCAGGCCGTCGAGGGCGACGATGCGGTCGGCCAGCGACGGCCCGACGACGAGGCGCACGAGGTAGCAGGCGCCGGCGACGAGCAGCAGGACGAGCGCGAGCGCGATCACGAGGCCCTCCACGAGGTCGTGTCGTCGTCGGCCAGGCCGGCGAGCGCGGCGTCGTCGCCGAAGGCCCGCACGGCCAGCACCTCGAGGGTGCGGACGTCCCGCTGCACCTGCTCGACGTCCCGGGTGTCGAGCGCGTGGACGTAGAGCGTGAGCGGGTCGCGACGGACCTCCAGCGTGAGCGTCCCCGGCGTCAGGCTGATGGCGTCGGCGATGAGCGTCGCCACCGCGTCGGAGCAGCCCCGCAGCGGCACGGCGACGATCCCGGTGCGGATGCGGTCGCGCGGCGCCACGACCGTGCGGGCGACGACGACGTTGGACTCGACCAGCTTCCAGAGGAACCAGGCGAGGAACCGGGCGGCGGCCAGCGGGCGGACGATCACCGGGCCGCGACGCCAGGTGTCGAACAGGGCGACGATCACGCCCGCGACGACCAGGCCGCCGACGACGTTGGCGACCGACGGCTCCGACCACAGCACGACCCAGATCGCGGTCAGCAGCACGAGGCGGACGAGGCGGTTCACGGCGCCAGCACCGCCTCGAGGTAGGTGGTCGGGTCGACCAGGTCGTGCCCGGCCCGCTCGGCCAGGCCGTACAGCGGCCCGGCGCCCACCGCGACGGCCAGGCTGAGGGCGACGAGCGCACCGGTCGCGGCCAGCATCAGCCGCCGGCCCGGCGGTCCGCCCTCGGTGCCGTTCGCCTCCGGCTCGGGCGGCGGGCCCCAGAAGGCGTTGGACCAGATCTTGGTCATCGAGAACAGCGTCAGCAGGCTGACCGCCAGGCTCACGGCCACGATCGCGTACGACCCCGCGTCGAGACCGGCCTCGACCAGCCCGAGCTTGCCGACGAAGCCCGACAGCGGCGGGATGCCGGCCAGGCTCAGCGCCGCCAGCAGGAAGAGGCCGGCGAGCAGCGGTTCGACCCGGGCCAGCCCGGAGAGCCGGTCGAGGTGGCCGGTGCCGGTGCGCCGCTCGACCACCCCGGCCACCAGGAACAGCGAGGTCTTCACCACGATCTGGTGGACGATGAAGTAGACGGCGGCGGCCAGGCCGGCGACCGTGAACAGCCCCAGGCCCATGACCATGTAGCCGATCTGGCTGACGATGTGGAACGAGAGCAGGCGGCGGACGTCGTTCTGGGCCACCGCGCCCAGCACGCCGACGACCATGGTCAGGCCCGCGACGACGAGCAGCAGCCCGGCCGGCCGGGTCTCGGGCGGGAAGAGCAGCGTCTGGCTGCGGATCATGGCGTAGACGCCGATCTTCGTGAGCAGCCCGGCGAACACCGCGGTGACCGGCGCCGCCGCGGTCGGGTAGCTGTCCGGCAGCCAGAAGAACAGCGGGAACACCGCCGACTTGATGCCGAACACGGCGACGAGCAGGACGGCGAGGCCGCTGCGGACCCCGGCCGGCAGGTCGGCGACCTCGGTGTGGAGGTCGGCCATGTTGACGGTCCCCGTCGCCGCGTAGACGAGCGCCAGCGACAGCAGGAACAGCGTCGAGGCGACGAGGCTGATGACGACGTAGGTCATGCCCGAGCGGACCTGCGCCGGCCGGCCCCCGAGCGTGATCAGCGCGTAGCTGGCCATGAGCATGACCTCGAAGGCCACGAACAGGTTGAAGAGGTCGCCGGTCAGGAACGACGCCGCCACGCCGGCGGCCAGGACCAGGTAGAGCGGGTGGAACCCGGCCTGGGTCCGCTCGGCGCCGCCCTCGCCGACGGCGAAGACGAGCACGGCCAGCATCGTCAGCACCGAGGCCAAGAGCAGCACGACCGAGGTCCGGTCGGCCACCAGCGTGATGCCCACCGGCGCCGGCCAGCCGCCGACCTGGACGGCCACCGGGCCGTCGCCGTCGACGTGGGCGAGCAGGGCGGCCGCCACCGCCGACACCGCCGCGAGCGTGGTCACGCCGACGGCCCGTTGCACCCCGCGGGAGCGCCCGGCGGCCAGCGAGACCGCGGCGCCCAGCAGGGGCAGCAGGACCGGTAGCGGGACGAGGGCGGTCACGCGTCCCCTCCGGCCCGGTCGCCCTCCCGGGCGGCCGCGGCGATGCGCCGGTCCTCGATGTCGTCCTCGACCTCGTCGTCGGCGGTCAGGCGCCAGCTCCGGTGGGCCAGCGCCAGCAGGAAGGCGACGACGCCGAAGGTGATGACGATGGCGGTGAGCACGAACGCCTGCGGGAGCGGGTCGGCGAACCGGTCGACGTCGGCGGCCGTCGTGCCCGGGCCGGCGAAGGCCGGGTCGCCGCCGTCGCCGCCCGACAGCACGAGCAGCAGGTTGACGCCGTGGCCGAGCAGCCCGAAGCCGATGATCACCCGGCTGAGCTGGCGGCCGAGCACGAGGTAGGTGCCGCAGGCGCACAGCACGCCGGCGGCGACGACCAGCAGCCCCGTCATCCGCCCTCGGCCTCCTCGTCGCCCTCGCGGCCGAGGCCGTCGAGCACCATGAGCACCAGCCCGACGACGATCAGGTAGACGCCGGCGTCGAAGATCGTCGCCGTGGCCAGGGCGACCTCGCCGAGCACCGGGAGGTGCCACTCGAGCACCCGGTGGTCGAGCGGCGGCTCGTCGCCGGCCAGCGGCCACAGCGCGGTCCCGACGGCCAGCGCCAGCCCGACCGCCGGGAGCAGCGACGGCCGCACGGGCACGACGGCCAGCGCCTCGTCGAGGCCGCCGGCGACGTAGCGCAGCCCGATCGCCGCGCCGGCCACCAGGCCGCCGACGAACCCGCCGCCGGGCTGGTTGTGCCCGGCGAACAGCATGTAGACGGACAGCACGAGCGCGGCGTCGAACACCAGCCGCACCGTGGTGTCGAGGATCACCGACCGCAGCCTCACGAGCCGACCTCCTCACCGGTCAGCGCCCGGTCCCGGGCCCGCGGGCGGGGTCGGCGCCCGGCCCGGGCGAGGGCGACGATGCCGATGGCGGCGGCGACGAGCACGGTGATCTCGCCCAGCGTGTCGAAGCCGCGGATGTCGACCAGGATCACGTTGACCACGTTGCGGCCGTGGCCCTCGGGCCAGGCCTGCTCGGACATCGCCCGCGACACCGGCTCGGCCGTGCGCGACCCGGCCGCCGCCACGGCCGCCACCATGACGAACACCCCGACCACCGCCGAGACGGCCAGGCGGACCAGGCGGCCGGCCCCGGTGCGGCGGTGCTCGAAGCGGTCGGGCAGCTGGCGCAGCACGAGCAGGAAGACGACGACGAACAGCGTCTCGACGCCGAACTGGGTGAGCGCCAGGTCGGGGGCGCCCTGCACCACGAACAGGACGGCCATGGCGTAGCCGACGACGCCGAGCAGCATGACCGCGGCGAAGCGGCGGCGGGCGACCGTGGAGGCGACCGCACCCACCACGAGGAGGGCGGCGACGGGCACGTGCGCCGTCCGGCCCACCGCGTCCGGCCACCCCGGCCACCAGGGGCCCGACACCAGCGCGACGGTCGTCGCCACCGCGGCGGTGAGCAGGATGACCCCGGCGTAGAGCGGCAACGAGCCCGGCTGCACCACGGCCGTCAGCCGGGCGGCGCCCCGCAGGAGGCCCCGCACCGCGGCGTCGTAGACCCGGGTGCCGGACACCGGCGGGGCGGTGGCGGCCTGCAGCGCCGCGACCGGGCGGCGGGCCGCGAACAGCGCCGCGCCGGCGGCCAGCGTGGCCGCCGACAGCAGGAGCGGCACGGAGGGCCCGTGCCACAGCGAGAGGTGGGCGTGGGCGCGCCCGTCGAGGGCGTGGGCCGCGTGGTCGACCAGCCCCGACCACACGGCGGGGGCGACGCCCAGCACGACGGTGGCGGCGGCGAGCACGACGGCCGGGGCGACGAACGCCCCCGGCGGGGCGTGCGCCGCCGGGGCCCGCGACCCGGCGGCGCCGGCGACCGCGCCGGGCCGCAGGAGGGCGACCACGAACCGCAGGCTGTAGGCGACGGTGAGCACCGATCCGGCGACGATGCCGGCCAGCACGAGGCGGTCGCCGCCCGGACCGTCGACGAGCGCGCCGTAGGCCTCCTCCTTGGCGACGAACCCGGCGAGCGGCGGGACGGCGGCCATCGAGGCGGCGCTGGCCACCGCGACCGCCCGCACCGTCCGCCAGCCGCGGCCGGCCAGGGCCGGCAGGCGGCGGACGTCGCGGGTCCCGGTCTCGTGGTCGACGATGCCCACCACCATGAACAGGGCGGCCTTGAACAGGCCGTGGGCCAGGAGCAGGGCGCAGCCGGCGACGGTCGCCTCGGGCCGGCCGATGCCGAACAGCACGACGAGGAACCCGAGCTGGCTGATCGTGCCAAAGGCGAGGAGCTGCTTGAGGTCGAACGGCCGCAGGGCGCGCAGCCCCCCGGCGACCATCGTGACCAGGCCGACGGTGACGACGAGCGGGCGCCAGACGCCGACGTCGGCGAACGCGGGCGCCAGCCGGGCGACGAGGTAGACGCCCGCCTTCACCATGGCGGCGGCGTGCAGGTAGGCGCTGACCGGGGTGGGCGCCACCATCGCCCCCGGCAGCCACGAGTGGAACGGGTACTGCGCCGACTTGGTGAACGCCCCGACCAGCACGAGCACCAGCGCCGCCACCGTGACCGTGCCGGACGGCGGGGCCGCCACGAGCTCGCCGAGCCGGAAGGTCCCCGCCTGCTGGCCGAGCAGGACGAGCCCGGCGAGCATCGCCAGCCCGCCCAGCGCGGTGACGAGCAGCGCGTGCTGGGCGGCGGCGCGGGCGCCGGCGTCCTCGTCGTCGAGGCCGATGAGCAGGTACGAGGTGACCGACGTCAGCTCCCAGGCGACGTAGAGGACGAGCACGTTGTCGGCGACGACGACGCCGGTCATGGCCCCGGCGAACAGGGCGAGCAGCGCGGCGGCCCGGGCCGCCCGGGGCGCCGGGCCGAGGTAGCTGCGGGCGTAGGCGAACACGAGCACGCCGATGCCGGCGACGAGCACGAGCATCAGCGCGGCGAAGGCGTCCACCCGCAGGTCGAGGGCCAGGTCCAGCCCGCCGATCCACTCGGCCCGGGCCTCGACCGCCTCGCCGTCGGCCAGGCGGCCGGCGTTGGCGGCCAGCCACGCGAGGACCGCCGCCGGGCCCAGCGCGCCGACGACCCAGGCGGCGCGGCCCAGCCGGCGCCGGGCGGCGAGGACGGCGGCGGCGCTCGCGGCGTGGGCTCCGAGGAGGGCGAACAGCACGGGCTCAGGGCCTCCGGGCGGCGGGCACGGGGGCCTGCGGGCCTGCGCCGGTCGGTTCGGCGAGGGGGGCGTCGGGCATCGGGGGTCCTGCCTGGTCGCGCGTCCACGTGGATCGCCGACCAGACTTCCCGGCACGCCCCGGAGGGACAGTAGACGCGGCGGGCCGACGCTGTGAAGCTCAGCGGCGGACCGCCCGCACGCCGAGGATGCGCCGACCGTCGAGCCGGTCGACGGCCGACCATCGCCGGCGAGCGGTCGACGGCGACGACCGTCCCGGTCACCAGGCGCTCGGCGACGAGGTCGACGGCGACCCCGGCGCCGCAGCCGACCTCGACCACGTCCTCCTCGCCCCGCAGCGCGAGGCGCTCGACCGCCCGCACCAGCCGGGGGCGGGCGGCCTCACCGCCCCTCCCCCGCGTCCGGGGCCAGCTCGTCGAGCGCCTGCGACAGCGTGCGGAGGTCGTCGAGGATCCGGGCGAGCCGCTCCTCCCCCAGGTGGTCGACGAGCCGCTCGGCGAACGCGGCGTGGGCCGGGTCGATGCGGGCCACGGCGGCGTGGCCGGCGTCGGTGGGGCGCAGCAGCTTCGCCCGCCGGTGGGCGGGGTTGGGCAGGTACTCGGCCAGGCCCCGGTCGACGAGGAGGTCGGCGATGCGCTGCACGCTCTGACGGGTCACACCCATGACCCGGGCGATCTCGGCGACCGGCAGCGGCTCCCGCAGCACGGCGCCCAGCACCTGCCACCACGCGGCGGTGAGCCCGACCGGGCGGGCGAGCTGCTCGGCCACGCCCAGGAACTGGCCGTTCAGGCGGAAGGCCGTGAGGGCCAGCCCCGACAGCAGCTCCTGGGCGCGTCGGTGTCCCACCGGTCGGCGTCAGGCCCGCGTGGCGGCCACGAGGTCGTGGTAGCCGGCGGGGTCGTGGTCGCCGTAGAGCCGGTACCAGGCGTCCAGCACGGGAGGATCGTAGACCTCGAGCAGGGCCAGGACCTCGCGTGCGAAGGCCACCGGCTCGACCCCGCTGGCGGTGATCAGCCGGCCGTCGGTGACCGCCGGCTCGTGCCGGTAGCGGTGGCCGCCGGCGTAGCCGGTGGCGGCGAGCGCCTCGGGGGCGTTGCTCGTGTGCCAGCGGTCGTCGAGCAGCCCGGCGGCGGCCAGCCCGACGGTGGCGCCGCAGATGGCGGCGACGGCGCCCCCGGCCGCGAGGACCTCGCCCGCCGCGGCGGCGAACGCCGCGTTGCCGCCGTGCAGCCAGGTCTCGGCGCCGGGCAGGACGAGCATGGCGCTCTCGGCCGGGTCGAGGTCGGCCAGGGCCATGTCCGGCGTGATGCGCATCCCGCCCATCGTCCGCACCGGGGCGCCGGTCTCGCCCACCGTCACGATCTCGTAGGCGCCCGGGTCGCGCTGCCAGGCGGGGTTGGCGATGTGGGCGGTGGCGTGGCCGACCTCCCAGTCGGCCAGCGTGTCGTAGACGGCGACGTGCACGGTCCTCGGCATGGGTCCATCCCCTTCGTCGGCTCGATGCTTGACAGCACCCTGTCATCTTGACAGGGTGCTGTCAACACCGGCCGCGGGTCAGCCCTGCCCGGCCAGCGCCGGGGCCGCGCCGGCGGCCCGCTCGCCGGCCGCGCCGGGCGGGTCGGCCAGCAGCCCGGCCTCCCGCAGGCGGGGGATGACGCCCTCGCCGAACCAGTACGCCTCCTCGAGGTGCGGCTGGCCCGAGAGGATGAAGTGGTCGAAGCCGAGCTGGTGGTACTCGACGATGCGAGCGGTGACCTCGTCGTGGCTGCCCACCAGGGCGGTGCCCGCACCGCCCCGGACGAGGCCGAACCCCGCCCAGAGGTTGGGCGCCACGACGAGGTCGTCCCGTCGGCCGCCGTGGAGGGCCCGCATGCGGGCCTGACCGACGGAATCGCTGTAGGTGAGGTGCCGCTGGGCGAGCTCGATCAGCTCGTCGGGCATGGCGGCGAGGAGCTTCTCGGTGACGGCCCACGCCTCGTCGGCCGTGTCCCGCGTGATGACGTGCAGCCGGATGCCGAACGACAGCGTGCGGCCGGCCTCGGCGGCCAGCGCCCTCACCTCGGCGAGCTGCTCGGCGGCGTCCGCCGGCGGCTCGCCCCACATCAGCCAGGTGTCGGCGTGGCGGGCGGGGGCGGGCCTTGCCCCCCGCGCCGAACCGCCCGAACAAAGCGGCGGGGCCGGGGCGCGGGGGGGCCCCGCGGGGGCCCCCCCCCCCCGGGTAGAGCGCGCGGTCCGCCCGCCAGTAGCCCTCCTCCAGCTCCTCCGGGGTCATCCGCGCGGGCCGGAAGACGGCGTGCCGGGTGTCGTAGAGATCCCAGTCGTGGTGGAGGATCCGGCCCGCCCGGGCCATCCGGTCGTAGAGCCGGGTCCCGGGATAGGGCGTGAGGATGTGGA
>PKRH01000092.1 GCA_017577565.1 Thermoanaerobacterales bacterium
AGGGTAGCGTGGTGAGCGTTAGAGGTGTATAAGAGACCGCCAGCGTGGTGACCGCGGCGCCCCCTCCCCGGGGTCCGCTGGCCAGGGTCCCCGGCCCGGGTCCCGGGACCGGGGGGGCGCCCCCCCCCCGGCGGGCGGCACCGGGGGTCCGCCGCCCGGGCCGCCGCCGGGGGCGGTGGCACCGGGACCGCCGGAGGGGGCGCCGGGCGGCGGGCCCGCGGCCCGCTCGACCGTGATGGTGGTGGTGAGGAACAGCAGGCGGCCGTCCGCGACGCAGAGGCCGGACACGGCGTGGCGCCCGGGCCGGAGCGAGGGCGGCACGGTGACGGTGGCCCGGGCGACGCCGTCCGGGCCGACGACGGGTGCCGCCACCAGCCAGAGGTCGATGCCGATCAGGGCGACCGTCCGCGGCGTGCAGGTCCGCAGCGTGACCGTGATCGCCTGGCCGGGCGCGGGGGTGGGGTCGTCGACGCTGATCGACCGGACCGGCGGCGGGTAGGCCTGGGCGCCCGCCGGCGCGGCCGCCACGACGGCGGCGGCCAGCGCGGCGGCCGCGACGGCCAGCAGTCGCTTGCGCATGCGCTCCCCCCTCGGCGCCGTCCCCCGTCGGCGCCCTGCCTCTCACGACCGGCCAGGGTCTACCACAGCCGGAGCTGTTGACGCCGGGTCAACAGCTCGCGCACCGCCCGCCCCGGCGGTCGACAGGGCTCAGCCGCGGGGCGCGGTGACGGTGAGCGTCCGGGGCAGGTCGAGCGTCGAGATCCAGGTCGCGACGTTGCCGTCGACCTGCGCCTCCCGGCTGGCAGCGGTGGCGCCGCCCTCGACCGTCACCGCCACCGCCACGTCGTCGGGGTCGACGAAGGGCTGCGCCGGCAGGTCGAGCCGGTACCGGCGGCCGGTGATGGTGCCGACGAGGTCGAGCTCGATCTGCACCGACCCGCCGGGCGGGATGTCGACGAAGGTCGAGTAGACGTTGCGCTGCATCTCGCGCTCGGCCTGCACCATCGCCGGCTGGCCGTCGATCCGGGCCGCCTCGAGGTCGAACGGGCTGTACATCGAGACGTACGACCGGTTGAAGCCGTTCGGCAGCCCGACCGAGTTGCCGATCACGTAGTCGGGCAGCCCCTCGGCCGGCGCCGTGTTCTCCAGCGTCACCCGCAGCGTGGCCCGGACCTCGCCGGTCTCCGGGTTCCAGTGCACCTCGTAGGCCTCGCTGCGGCGCAGGAAGACGTCGATCTTGCTGGCGCCGGCGTTGGTCGTCGTGAGGAGGATCGAGTCGGAGTTGTCCGGCGGGGGGATGTAGCCGGTGACGCCGAAGCCGGTCAGCACGAGGGCGCTGGTCTCGTCGAAGGTCGTGAACTGGATGTGCCCGCCGTCGACCACCGGGTCGAGGTGCTCGCTCAGCTTCCGGGGGCCGGGCAGGTCGGCGTTGGTCAGGCGCTCGAAGGTCGTGCGGGCCACGTCCTCCAGCAGGTCGACCCGCTGCTCGTTGTCGTCGGCGAACTGGACGTACTGGTCGAAGAGCAGGTACTGCTCGACGTTCTCGGAGGTGAGGGGCGTGGGCAGCCCCTCGACGTGGACGTCGCCCGTGTAGCGCATGATGGCCGCCAGCCCGGTCGGGTCGACGGTCAGCACGCCGTCGACCGGCTGCCCGCCGGACTGCGGGTACAGCTCGGCCGCCACGTGGGCGAGCGTGACGAAGTCGGGCGTCATCGTGATGTTGCGCCACGTGTCGGCGACGTCGAAGCGCCCGTAGCGGGCCACGAACTCCGGCGACGACGTGATCTGGCGCGGCGCGCCGCTGTCGAACTGCTCGAGCTCGGAGACCCGCCCGAACACGGGCATCGACAGCTTCCCGTCGTCGAGCACCAGCTCGGCGTAGTTGCCCGGGAAGCCGACGCGGCCCCGGGCCTCGACCGGGGTGGTGAACAGGACGAGGTAGCGCTTGGGGCCGTCCGCGCCGAGCAGGTCGGGGGCGATGTTGACGGCGTGCACCGCGTACTGGGCGTCGGGCACGGCCTCGTCGACCTGCCGCTCGAGCTCGTCGATGCGGGACGAGACGGCGTCGACCAGCCACGGCGACCGGGCCTCGTCGATCTCGTCCCGCAGGTTGACGACCGCGTCGCGCACCTCGGTCAGCGGGCCCTGCATGTCCCGGACGGCCTGCGGGTCGAGCCGGCCGTCGACGAACCGCAGGGCGTCGACGTCGGCCGTCGTGGCGGCCAGCGACGACACCCCCGCCACGTCGCTGGCCCGGGCGGCGAGCGAGCTGACGGCGTCGATGTTGGGCCCGACGATCGGCAGCGTCTTCGCCGGCGAGACGAACCAGCTCGACAGCGTGTCGTCGGCCATGGCCAGCGCCCGGGCGGCCTCGTCGAGCTTGGCCGCCGCCTGCTCGTCGTCGGCGTCGCGGGCCGCCTCGAGCCCGTCGTCGACCGCCCGCATCCCGTCGGTGAGGTCGTCGAGGACCGTCATCACGCCGATGGCCGCACCGACCAGCATGAGCCCGACGATCCCGCCGAGGACGAGCGCCACCCGCCGCACCCGGGCCTTGACCCGCCGCCCGGCGTGCGCGTGGCCCGACACGACGACCGGCAGCACCGCGGCCGCGGTGAGCAGGGCGGTGAGGCCGTGGAAGCCGATCGGCTCGGCCCGCAGCAGCCCGATGACGCCGAGCCCGGCGACGAGCGCGCCCCGGGCACGGCTGCGGGTGTCGCGCAGGACCGAGACGAACGAGACGACCGTCGCCACCGCGGCGCACGCCAGGGCCAGGTCGTCGCCGGCGACGACCGCGGCGCCGGCCGGCAGGAACCACGTCCACCGGCGGGCGGTGGCGCCGAAGAACGCCACCACCCCGACGAGCGCTGCGCTCCAGAAGGCGTCGGCCCGGGCGTAGCCGGTGGGCTCGGCCGTCGTGGCGACGGCGCCGGCCAGGGCGACGGCCACGGTGACGACGCCGAACGCGACGGTGCGGGCCCGGCGCGTCGCGAGGAGGGGGCGACTGCGGACAGCGAGGGACATGGAGGGCGTCAATCTAGGCCAGGGGGTGGGGGCGGCCGGAACCGCGGCGCGGCGCGGGGGCCGTCAATAGGCGCCGGCACCGCGGACGACGGCCGAGAACGTGCGGGCGATGATCGTGAGGTCCATGGTCGGCGACCAGTGGTCGACGTAGTACAGGTCGAGCCGGACGGTCTCGTCCCACGGCAGGTCCGACCGGCCGCTCACCTGCCACAGGCCGGTGATGCCGGGCTTGACCAGCAGGCGGCGGGTGACGTGGCGGTCGTACTGCTCGACCTCGCTGGGCAGCGGCGGCCGGGGCCCCACGAGCGACATCTCGCCCCGCAGCACGTTGAGGATCTGGGGCAGCTCGTCGATGGACCAGCGCCGCAGGACGCGACCGGTGCGGGTGACACGGGGGTCGGTGCGCAGCTTGAACAGCAGGCCGTCGGCCTCGTTGCGGTGCTCGAGCTCGGCCCGCAGCCGGTCGGCGCCGACCACCATCGTGCGGAACTTGACGATCTCGAACCGCCGCCCGTCGCGCCCGACGCGGGCCTGCCGGTAGAAGACCGGGCCGGGGCTGTCGAGCTTGACCGCCAGCGCGACGACCGCGAACACCGGCGCGAGCACGACGAGGGCGAGGGCCGCGACCGCCCGGTCGAACACCTCCTTGGCCACCCGCTGGGGGCCGCTGAAGGTGGGCTCCTCGACGTGCAGCAGCGAGACGCCGGCGACCTCGCGGGTGACCGTCCGGGGGCCGGCGACATCCGCGATGGCGGGGGCGACGAGGACCTCGACGTCGCGGTCGCCGAGGCTGGCGACGACCTCGCGCAGCTCGCCGGGCTCGGACTCGGTGGTGACCGCCACCGCGTCGGCCCGGCTCCGGTCGACGGCGGCCGGCAGGTCGGCCACCGTGCCCACGACCGGCACGGAGCGGGAGCCGATCGCCAGCGTCGGGTGGTCGCCGGGCGGCACGTCGCCGTCGAGGCACAGGCCGGCCACGTGGAAGCCCGTCCACTCGGACCGCACGAGGTGCTGGCCGACCTCGACGACCGACGACGGCGTGCCCACCAGCAGCAGCCGGCGCACGTAGCGCCCCCGCCGCCGCTGGCGCCGGAGCCACAGCCGCAGCGCGCCGCGGGTGAGGAGCGTGAGCACGACCGCGACGGGGATGAGCACACCGACGTAGCCCCGGGCGATCACGAGCTGCCCGAGGAAGTGCGAGATGGCCACGACCGCGAGGAAGTGGACCCCGCCGTTGAGGACCCGCCGGTACTCGTCGGAGCCGACCCCCAGGATCCGCCGGTCGTAGCAGCCGGCGACCGCGAGGACGCCGAGCCAGACCGGCACCGCCAGCAGCCCGACGAGGACGTAGGGGACGTTGGGGCCGGGGAGCAGCGCCGCCGACACGCCGAAGCGCAGCAGGTGGGCGATGACGAGGGACACGCCGATGGCGACGCAGTCGGCGGCGACGTAGGTGGCCACCGGGGGCACGTGGGCGCTGCGGGCCGCGGCGGTGCGCGCGGCCCCACCGTCGGTGGTCGTGGCCGGCGCGGGGTGCGCCGACCTGGTCCCCGCTACCCCCATCCCAGACACTCGCCGGCAGCTTAGACCGCGGGTGGCGGCGAGCCCGGGCCGCGCACGGCCCGGGCCGCCGGAGCGGTCACTTCGGCTGCATGCGCACGCCGCCGTCGAGCCGGATGACCTCCGCGTTCATGTAGCTGTTGCTCAGCAGCTCGACGGCCAGCGAGGCGAACTCCTCGGGGACGCCCAGCCGCTTGGGGAACAGCACGTCCTTCTTCAGCTTCTCCTTGAAGGCCTCGGCGGCCTCGCCCTCGCCGTAGATCGGGGTGTCGATCAGGCCCGGGGCGATGCAGTTCACCCGCACGCCGACGGCGGCCAGGTCGCGGGCGACCGGGAGGGTCATGCCGACGACGCCGCCCTTGGAGGCGGAGTACGAGGCCTGGCCGATCTGGCCGTCGAAGGCGGCGACCGAGGCGACGGTGACGATGGCGCCGCGCTCGCCGTCGGCCAGCGGCTCGGTCTGCGACATGGCGGTGGCGGCGAGCCGGATGCAGTTGAAGGTGCCGACGAGGTTGACCTCGATGACCTTCTGGAAGATGCCGAGGTCGTGGGCCGAGCTGTACTGGCCGTCCTTGCCGATCGTGCGGGTGGCCCAACCGAACCCGGCCGCCGTCACCAGCGCGCGCAGGGGCCCCATCTCCTTGGCGGCCTCGACGGCGGCGATCACCTGGTCGGTGTCGGTGACGTCGGTGGGACAGAAGATGCCGCCGACCTCCTGCGCGAGGGCCTCGCCCTTCTCCTTCTGGCGCTCGAGGTCGGCGATGACGACCTTGGCGCCCCGGCCGGCGAGCGCCTTCACGGTGGCGGCGCCCAGCCCGGACGCACCGCCGGTGACGATGGCAGAGATCCCGTTGAGGTCCATGGCCGAACTGTATTGACTCGACGGTCAAGGTGGCGAACCGGGCGCGCCCCGCGGTCAGGGCGGCGTCCCCGGGGGCACCTCGACCGGCGGGGCGGTGCCCGTGCCGGCCACCCACTCCTCGAGGTCGGCCTCGGGCTGGACCACCACCATGACCAGCCGGACCGGCTCGCGGCCGACGTTGGCGTAGGTGTGGGGCCGGTCGGCGTGGAACAGGACGGCGCCGCCCCCCGGCACGACGTGGGCCGCGCCGTCGACCTCGAGCGTGAGGTCGCCGGCGACGACGTGCACCAGCTCGCGGGTACCGCCGGCGTGGGCCTCGGCGGCGTGCGCGTCGCCGGGGGCCAGGGTCCAGTGCCACAGCTCCAGGTGGTCGCGCTCGTCCGAGCCGACGAGCAGGTCGCCGAAGCTGCCGGCCTCGCTCTGCCAGAGCCGCACGACCTCCGCGGGCTGCACCACCCGCACGACCGGCGCCTCGTGCAGCTCGACCAGGGCGGCGAGCGACACGCCGAGGGTCTCGGCGACCTTGCACAGCGTGCCGAGGCTGGGGTTGGTGCGGGCCTGCTCGAGGTGGACGAGCATGCCCTTGCTCACGCCGCTGCGGGCGGCGAGCTGGTCGAGGCTCCACCCCCGCGCGGTGCGGAGGCGCCGGATGTTGCGAGCGACCGCCGTGGCGACGGCTTCCGCGGAGGGCACCGGCTCACTGTAGCAACCAGTTGGTTCTCTCCAGTGACCGGTCACTATGCTGCACCGGGTCGGTCACTTCACCGATCCACCGGAGCCGGGCGGGCCCGGCGATGCCGACCACGACCACCCGCGCGGGCGCCCACCCCGCCCGCGCCCGACCACCGCACAAGGGGAACCATGGCCGCACTCCTCGCCCTCGGCGCCGCCGCCGCGTACGGCATCGGCGACTTCCTCGGCGGTGTCGCCGCGCGCCGGGTCGCCGCCTCCGCGGTCGTGCTGTGGTCGCACGTCGTCGGCCTCGTGCTGCTCGTCGGGCTCGCGCCCCTCGCCGGCGGCGAGCCGACCTCCCGGGCGCTGGCCGTCGGCGCCCTCGCCGGCGTGCTCGGGGGCGGCGGCGTCGCCCTCTTCTACCGGGGGCTGGCCGTGGGGGCGATGAGCGTCGTCGCGCCGGTCGCCGCGCTGCTCTCGGCCGGCGTGCCCGTCGTCGTCGGCCTGGCCACCGGTGAGCGGCCGGCCAGCGCCGCGCTGGTCGGCATCGTGCTGGCGCTCGGCGCCGTCGTGCTCATCTCGCGGGAGCCGCAGCAGCTCGGCGCCAGCCCCCTCCGCTGGCGGGCCCTGGCCCTCGCCCTGTCCTCGGGCGTGGCCTTCGGCCTGTTCTTCGTCGCCCTCGACCGGGCGGGCGACGGCGTCGGCGTCTGGCCGCTCGTCGGCGCCCGGACGGCGTCGGTCAGCCTGTTCGTCGCCCTCGGCGCGGCCCGGGTCGTGTCCGCCTCGCCGCCCCGGGGCGCCGTCCGCCCGGCCGTCGGCTGCGGCGTGCTCGACGCCGGCGCCAACGTGCTCTACCTCGAGGCGCTCGGCCACGGGCTGCTGTCGGTCGTGTCGGTCCTCACCGCGCTGTACCCGGCCGGCACCGTGCTCCTCGCCCGGTTCGTCCTCGGCGAGCGGCTGTCGGCGATGCAGCGGTCGGGGCTGCTGATCGGCGCCGTCGCCGCCGTCCTCATCGCGCTCTGACCCGCGGCGCCACCGGCCGGGCGCGCCTACGCTGCGCCCATGGCCATCCCGGCCCCCGCTGCCGACCGCACCGCCGTCGTCACGGGTGCCAGCTCCGGCATCGGGCGGGAGATCGCCCGCGGGCTCGCCGGGCGCGGCCACGGGCTGACGCTCGTGGCCCGGCGGGAGGAGCGCCTGCGCGAGCTGGCCCGGGAGCTCACCGACGCCCACGGGGTGCGGGTCGAGGTCGTCCCCGCCGACCTCGCCGACGCCGCCGCCCGCACCGGGGTCGTCGAGGCGGTGCGGGCCGCCGGCCTCGTGCCGCACGTGCTGGTCAACGCCGCCGGCGTCAGCACGGTCGGCCCCGTGCACGCGTCGGACCCCGACGCCGAGGTCGCCATGCTGCGCACCGACGTCGAGGCCGTCGCCCACCTCTGCAGCCTCGTGCTGCCCGGCATGGTCGAGCGCCGAGCGGGCGCCGTGCTCAACGTGGCCTCGACCGCGGCGTTCCAGCCGCTGCCGGGCCAGGCGGGCTACGCCGCGGCCAAGGCGTTCGTCCTCTCCTACAGCCAGGCCCTGCGGGGCGAGCTGCGGGGCACAGGGGTGACGGTCACCGCCCTGTGCCCCGGGCCGGTCCGCACGGAGTTCGCCGAGCGGGCCGGGTTCGATCCCGCCGAGGCGGAGGCCGCGCTCCCCTGGCCGCTGTGGGTGCCGGTCGAGCGGGTGGCCGAGGCGGGCATCGAGGCGCTCGAGCAGGGCCGGGCGACGGTCGTCCCCGGCGTGGCCAACCGCCTGGTCGCCGTCGGCGGCCGGCTGGCGCCCCGCTCGCTGCTCGTGCCGGCGGTCGCCCGGCGCCACCCCGGGCTGCGCCGCTGACCGCCCGGCCCGGGCGCCCGGGCGCGCGACCGGTCCCCGGGTCAGGCGACGGCGCCGGCGGCGAGCGCCAGACCCCGCCCCAGGAAGGCGAGCGCCCGGGCGCGCCGCTCCCCCGGCGGGGCCGCGAGGAGGTCGGACCGGCGCAGCAGGGCGCCGAACGGCGCGTTCCAGTAGGCGGCGTCGCCGGGGCGCTCGGGGCCGTGCGGTCCCACGTAGAGGTACGGCTCCGCCTCGTGGACGTCGCCCGGCGACGCCCCGACCTCGACCTCGACCGGGTCGCCGGCGACGGCCGTCACCGTCAGCGTGCCGGCGTGGTCGAAGTGCTCGGGCCACAGCTGCGGCACGGTGGCCGCGACGACCCGCCCGGGGGGCGCCGCCCCGCCGCCGGCGGCCCGCCCGCCGACGGCGCCCGCGACCAGCTCGGCCAGCAGGGTGTCGCCGAACGCCCACCACGCCGCCAGCGCCTCGACGGCGGTGGGCCGGAGGTCGAGCGGCTCGTCGGGGTCCCCGACCGGCGGCGTGTCCCGGCCGACGGCGAACGGGACCGCGAGGTCGACCCCCACCGCCTCGGCGGCCCGGCCCAGCGTCGTCACCGGCTCGGCGTGCAGCCGGCCCGCCCGCTCGACGACGAGCACGGTCCCGCACACCCTGACCACCTCGCCGGCGTCGCCGAAGGCCGGGGTGGCGAGGCCGCCGGGGGCGGGCCGCAGGCCGAACCGGCCGGTCACGTCGGACCGGCGCCGCCCCAGCACGTGGGCCGCCAGGCGGTGCAGCGCCGCCCGGGTGCCGGGCAACGCCTCGAGCTCGGCGGTCGGCTCCACCGCCCCATCCTCGCGGACGACCCCGGTCGCCGTCCCCCCGCACCGGCGACCGGGGTTCGCCCGCGGCGGCCGTGGCGTCAGTCGTCGACGTGCACGTCGAGGACGTTGCCCTCGGCGTCGAGCAGCACCTCGCGCACGGTGCCGTCCGCCGCCCGGACCTTCGCCTCCCAGGCGACGTCGCCGTCGTCCTCGGGATCGAGCTCGATGACCTCGGCCCCCTCGCCGACGGCGGCGGCCGCGGCGGCCTGCAGGTCCTCGTCACCCGCCGAGCCGGGCGGCAGCCACGGCGCCGGCGCCGACACGTCGCGGTAGGTGCGGCCGTCGACGACGTAGACGTCGGCGTCGTCGCCGTCGTCGTCGAACCGCACGAGCAGCGTCACCTCGCGGCCGACCAGGCCGGCGAGCTCGTCGCGCAGCGACTCGACCGTGCCGTCGCCGTCGAAGTCGTCGGGGGCCTCGGCGGTGGCCACCCAGTCGTCGGGGCCGAAGTCGAGGTCGACGCCGTCGATCTCGAGGTCGTCGGCGACGTCGTCGTGGCGGCCGTGGTCGTCGTCGGCGGTCACGGTGCCCGACAGCTCCTCCAGGCCCGGGACCTGGCGGTTGGCGCCCTCCCGGGCGGGCTCGCCGACGTCCGCGGCGGACCGGTCGCTGATGTCGACCGGCGCGGCCGACCCGTCGGGGTCGTCGAGCGCGGTGACGGCGACGGCGCCGCCGGCCACGACCACGGCGGCGGTGAGGGCACCGAGGACGATGGTGCGTCGTGCTGGCATGGGGGCTCCTCTCCCGTTCGGGGCTCTGCCCCCAGGGTGCGGCCCGAGGATGAGGAGGGCCTGACGGGGGGATGATCCCTCGGCCAGGAACCTGACGGGATCTTCAGCCCCACGTCAGGAAGGGGCACCCTGCGTGGGACACACTCTGTCGCCGCCGACGGGCCGAGGAGGACGGACGTGACGATCCTGGTTGTCGAGGACGAGCCGGGCATCGCCGCCTTCCTCCGACGCGGCTTCGAGGCCGCCGGCTACACGGTGCTCGACACGCCCGACGGCCCGACGGGCCTGGCGCTGGCCCAGCGCGACGACGTGCGGCTCGTCGTCCTCGACCTCGGCCTGCCCGGGCTGCCCGGCGAGGAGGTGCTGGCCCGGCTGCGCGCGCTGCGGCCGTCGCTGCCGGTCATCGTCCTGACCGCCAAGGACAGCGTGGCCGACAAGGTCGCCAACCTCGACGCCGGCGCCGACGACTACGTGGTCAAGCCGTTCAGCTTCAGCGAGCTGCTCGCCCGGGTGCGGGCCCGGCTCCGGGCCGGCGACCAGCCCAGCTCGACCCGGCTGCAGGCGGGCGGCGTCGTCCTCGACCTCCTCGCCCGCCGGGCCACGGTGGACGGGCGCACCGTCGACCTGTCCAGCCGGGAGTTCGCCCTCGCCGAGGTCCTCGTGCGCCACGCGGGGCAGGTCCTCTCCAAGGCGCAGCTGCTCGACCAGGTCTGGGGCTACGACTTCGAGGGCGGCAGCAACGTCGTCGAGGTCTACGTCCGCCACCTGCGCCGCAAGCTCGGTGCCGACCGCATCGAGACCGTGCGCGGCGCCGGCTACAGGTTCGTGCCCTGATGCGGCTCCCCACCCGCATCGCCGCCATCGGCGTCGCCGCGCTGGCGCTGACCGTGACCGTCGTGGCGCTGCTCACCTACCAGATCGTCCGCGTCTCCGGGCTGCGGGACGTCGACCGGCTGCTGCGCCAGGAGCGCGAGGAGCTGGAGGCGTCGTTCCCCCCGCTCCTCGCCCCCGCCGAGGCCGACGGCCTGACCGACGACGACCTGCGGCGCGCCGCCCAGCAGTACCTCGCGATCCACCCGGGCAGCGACCGCCACATGACGGCCATCACGGTGGCCGGGGACACGTTCACGACGCGCGAGGGCCCCGAGGAGCTGGTCGCCCTGCGGGAACGGGACGCGCTGCCCCCCGCCGACCCCGGGCGGCTCCGCACGGTCGACACCGACGAGGGCCCCGTCCGGGTGCTGTCGATGGCGCTGCGGGCCGGCGGCCGGGAGGTCGGGGTGGCGACGGTCGCCTCCCCCCTCGACGAGGTGCGGGAGGACGCCCTGACCTCGCTGGTCCGGGTGGCGGCGACCGGCGCCGTCGGCCTCGTCCTCGGCGGGGTGGCGCTGACGCTCGGCACCCGCCGGGCCCTGCGCCCCGTGGCGACGCTGGCCGACACGGCCCGCCGCACGGGCGCCGGCGACCGCGGGGCCCGGGCCCCGGAGACCGGCGGCGACGACGAGCTCAGCGCGCTCGCCCGGGAGATCAACCGCATGCTCGACCGCATCGACGCCGACGACGAGGAGCGCCGGCGGCTCGTGGCCGCGGTGTCGCACGAGCTGCGGACGCCGCTGGCCGTGACCCGGGGGCACCTCGAGCTGTTCGAGGCCATGGCCGGGGAGGACCCGGCCGCGGCCGCGGAGGTCGCCGCGACCACCCGGGCCGAGCTCGACCGCATCGCCCGCATCGTCGACGACCTCGGCGCCATCGCCCGCGGCGCGAGCGGCGCCGACGTCGTGGTCGGCCCGGTGTTCGCCCCCGACGTCCTCGACGAGCTGCGCCGGCGGGTCGCGGGCCTGGGGCTCGAGGACGTCGAGATCGCCGACCCGCCGCCCGTCGTCGTCCGGGCCGACGAGGGCCGCCTGGCGCAGTCGCTGCTCAACCTCGTCGTGAACGCCCGGACACACACGCCGCCCGGCACCCGGGTGCGGGTGACGGCCACGGTCGAGGACGCCGACGGGGCCACGGACGGCGGCTGGCTGGTGCTCGCCGTCGCCGACGACGGCCCGGGCATCGACCCGGCCGTGCGCGACCGCGCCTTCGAGCCGTTCGTCACCACCCGGGCGTCCGGCCGCCGCAGCACCGGCCTCGGCCTGCCGGTGGTGAAGACCCTCACCGAGGCCCAGGGCGGCACCGTCGAGTTGGACACCGGGCCGTCGGGCACGACCGTGCGCATCCGGGTCCGCCTGGACGCCTGACCCCGACCCCCCGCCGGGCGCGCCCGTCCCCTAGGGTCACGGGCGAGATCGGACGTCCGCGCCCCGCAGGGGGGCGCCCGAGCCTGGAGACGAGGGGATGGGCAGCTCCGAGCAGATCGACGCGCGCGCCCGGACCGCCGCGCCGGCGGTGGCCGGGCGCGCCCCGGCACCGGCGCGGGACGAGCGGCCGCTCCGGGTCGAGGTCGTCACCGACCTCGCCGGCCTCGAGGCGCTGGTCGAGCCGTGGACGGCGCTGCTGCGCCGCTCGCCGCACGCCACGGCCCACGCCGCGCCCGGCTTCGTCCTGACCTGGTACCGGCACTTCGAGCGGCCGGGCGGCGTCCACGTCGTGACCGTGTGGGACGGGGACGACCTCGTCGGGCTGGCGCCCTTCGCCCGGACCCGGCTCGGCACCGGCCGGCTGGCGGCCACGCTGCTGGTGTCGGCGGGCACCGAGCACGGCGACTACGGCGAGCCCCTTCTGGGACCGGAGCCGGCCCGCACCGCCCGGGCCATCGCCGACCACCTCGCCGGCCTCGTCCGCCGGCGGACCGTGGTCAACGTGCGGCGCCTCCGCGAGGACGGGGCGATGCTCGCCGCCCTGGAGGCGACCGAGGGCATCGCCCGCGCCCCCATGGGCCGGCGGGCGACGGCGGCGGTCGTCCGCTTCGACCGCTGGGACGACCCCGAGGCCGCCCTCCGCCGCCTGGGGCGCAAGCACGGCGTGCCCCGGCGCATGCGCCGGCTGGCCGAGGCCCACGGCGAGGTCGTCTACGTGCCCGACGACCCCGACCTCGACGGGGTGCTCGACACGATGCGGGACATGCTGGCCCGCCGCTGGGGCCCGGACGGCGGCCCGCCCATCTTCCGCGGCCCGGGGCGCGAGGCCTTCACCCGGGAGTCGCTGCGGGCGCTCGCCGCCGACGGGATGGCGCGGGTCGCCACCCTGCGGGCCGGTGGGCGCCCGGTCGCGGTGTCGACGACGCTGGAGGTCGGCGACCGCCAGGTCAGCGACAACGCCGCCTTCGACCCCGACATGGCCCCGTTCGGGCCCGGGCAGGCCGAGATGCACCACATGCTCGTGCACGCGCACCGGGCCGGCGCGGTCGAGGTCGACCTGCGGGCCGGCGACTTCCCCTACAAGCGCCGCTGGGCCAACGCCGAGCACCACACGCGCTCGGTCGCCCTGTCGGCCCCCGGACGGCGGGGCGAGCTCGACCGGCGGGTGCGGCGGGTGCTCATGAGCCTGCGGGCCCGCCGCCTGGCCGCGCTGGCCGCCGACCCCCAGGGCTCGTTCGGCGCCGACCGCCGGCGGTGGCTGCTCGCCGTCGCCGCCCTCGTCGGGGTCGCGTCGGGCGCGGCCGACCCGGCGGTCGCCGAGGCCGTCGCCGAAGCGGTGGCGGCGGGCGACCCGGCGCTCGCCGACGCCCTCGCCGCCTGAGCCCGCCGGGACCGCACCCCCCCGCCGGTCAGCTCGCGGCCAGCGCCACCAGCGCCGACTCGGCCCGCTGGCGGCGGGCCCACAGGGTGCGGGGGCGCAGGCCCCGGTGGGCCGCGATGTCGGCCACCCGCTGGCCGCCGATCCGCGACCGGGCGATCAGCTCGGCGTCCTCCCGGCCGACGACCCCGGCGGCCACCGCGTCCCGCAGCAGCTCGGTGAGCTCGAGCGCCGGGTGGTCGGGGCCGTCGTCGGGGCGGGCGGGCACGGCCCGCACCTCGGCCGCGGGGTCCGCCGCCGGCAGCGCCACGAGCTTGGGGACGGCCCGGCGCAGCTCGGTGGCGGCGTCGAGCAGGATGTTGGCCGCCACCCGGCCGGGCCGGCGGGCGAGCGGGTAGCGGCGGATGCGGTGGTAGACCGCGGCCACGGCGGCGGCGGCCCGCTCGTCGGCGTCGCCCAGCGCCCACCACCGGCGGGCCAGGGCGCGGGTGCCGGGGAGCAGCAGCTGCAGCAGCACCCGGGCGGCGAGCCCGTCCCCGGCCACGGCGCGGCGGACGAGCGCCAGGAGCACGCGGTCGGCGTCCTGGGGCCCGGCGCTCCGGACGTAGCGCTCGACGTCGGCCAGCGATCGGGCGCCGCCGGCGGCCGCGCACACGTCACGCAGGCGCCGTCGCGCGGTGCGGTCGCCGCGCAGCCGCGCCCACTCGTGCTCCAGCAGGT
>PKRH01000093.1 GCA_017577565.1 Thermoanaerobacterales bacterium
TCTCTCCGTCCCGCCGCGGCGGGATTCGGCGGGGCTGGTCAGGCGCGCCGCCGGCGCCCCTCGCGGCGCCGGGCGCCCGTGGCCTCGCCCTCGGCCGACGGCTCGACCAGCGTGTCGTCGTCGGGCCGCAGGCCGGCCGCCCGCTCGTCGGTGGTCGCGGCGTCGCCGCCCTCGCCGTCGTCGTAGGGCAGGCGGAAGAGGGAGGCGAGCCGGCGGTCGAGCCCACGGGTCAGCGCCCCGGCGCGGGCGAGCGTGCGGTCGACGGCGTCGCGCAGCGGCGTGCGGGTGAGGACGACGAGGCCGCCGACGGCGACGACGCCCAGCACGACGAGCGAGCCGGCCGTGCCGACGAGGCCGACGAGCGGGCCACCCACCCCGACGCCGAGCCAGCCGCCGGCGTCCCGCAGCTGCTCGACGGGGTCGTCGAGCCGCGGGCGGCCGCCGGTGACGTGGAGCACGCCCGCGACGGCGACGACGAGCAGCGCCGTGCCCACCGCGACGTGGGCGGCGGCCGACGGCTGCGCGTCCTCGTCGCCGGCGTCGACGTCGCCCCGGCGGAGGATGAGCGCGGCGCCGCCCAGCGCCAGCAGCGGCGGCACGGCCAGCCGCAGCCAGCCGAGGGTCGTCGCGGCCAGGTCGCCGAGGCCCCGGCCCAGCGGACCGCCCCGGTCGGCGTAGACGCCGAGGCCGCAGATGACCGCCAGCGCGAGCAGCAGCAGGCCGCCGACGTCGTCGGCGTGCTCGCCGAGCACGCGGGCCGAGGTCCGCAGCGCCCGCCCGGTGAGCGACGGCTGGGCGCGGCGGGACCGCGACCGGCTGGCCCGGGACCGGCCGGCGCCGCGGCCGGTCGAGCGTCCCGCGCCCGTCGAGCGGGACGACCGGGACGAGGCCCCCGAGCGGGAGCGCGAGCGAGACCCCTGGCGCGTCGTCACGTCGGGACAACGGTACCAGCGGGCCGCGACCGCCCCCGCGACCCCGGGAGGGCCCGGGCCCGCCCGCGACCGGCCGTTACGGTGGCGGCGTGCAGCAGGAGACCACGAGCAGGAGAGGGACGGCGGTCGTCACGGGCGCGAGCTCGGGCATCGGGGCCGCCACGGCCCGGGCGCTGGCGGCCGACGGCTGGGACGTGGTCGTCGGCGCCCGCCGCGTCGACCGGCTCGAGGCGCTGGCCGCCGAGATCGGCGCCCGCCACCACCGGCTCGACGTCACCGACCCGGCGTCGGTCGACGCCTTCGTCGCCCAGGTGCCGAGCTGCCGCCTGTTGGTCAACAACGCCGGCGGCGCGCTGGGGCTGACGCCGGTCGCCGAGGCCGACGACGAGCAGTGGCGCACGATGTACGAGACCAACGTGCTCGGGGTCGTGCGCATGATCCGGGGGCTGCTCCCGGCGCTCGAAGCCAGCGGCGACGGCCAGATCGTCACCATCGGGTCGATCGCCGGTCACGAGCCCTACCCCGGCGGCGCCGGCTACAACGCGGCCAAGTTCGGCGTGCGGGCGGTCATGGGGGCGCTGCGCCAGGAGCTGCTGGGCCGGCCGGTCCGGGTGTGCGAGATCGACCCCGGCCTGGTCGAGACCGAGTTCAGCCTCGTGCGCTTCGGCGGCGACGCCGAGCGGGCCGCCAAGGTCTACGAGGGCCTGACCCCGCTCACCGCCGAGGACGTCGCCGAGTGCGTCCGCTGGGTGGCGTCGCGGCCGAGCCACGTCAACGTCGACCAGATGATCGTGCTCGCCCGCGACCAGGCGGGGGCCCGCCTCGTCCACCGCCGCACCGGCTGAGCCCCGCCCGGCCCGGCGGCCCGCCGGGGGCGCCGGTCAGCGGGGCTGGCAGGTGGGGCACCAGGTCGTCGTGCGCCCGTCGAGCACCCGCGAGCGCAGCTCGGTGCCGCACCGGGGGCACGGGTGGCCGGCCTGGCCGTAGACGGCCAGCCGCTGCTGGTTGCGGCCGGACCGGCCGGCGGCGTCGCGGTAGCCGGCCAGCGTCGTGCCGCCGTAGCGGAGGCTGCCGGTCATGACCGCCCGCAGGGCGTCGAGCAGCTTGGCGGCCTGCGCCCGGGTCACGGTCCGGCGGGCCGGGTTGATGCCGGCCCGCCACAGGGCCTCGTCGGCGTAGATGTTGCCCACCCCGGCGATCGGCCGCTGGCTGAGCAGCTGCGTCTTGACCGCCCGCCGGCTCGACCGCAGCGCGCGCCACAGGTCCTCCGCCGTCAGGTCCGGGTCGAGCGCGTCGGGGCCCTGCACGGCCAGCGTCCCGGCGTAGCGGCCGCCGACGGCGACGGCGAGCCGGCCGAACCGGCGCACGTCCCGGAACTCGAGCGCCTCGCCGCGGTCGTCGTCGAACGCCCACCACGCCCGGACGTAGGCGTCGCCCTCGTCGCCCGGCGGGCGGACCCGCAGCGAGCCGGTCATGCCCAGGTGCACGACCAGCTCGCGGTCGTCGTCGAGGACGAACAGGAGGTACTTGCCCCGGCGGTCGAGGCGCTCGATCGTCGCCGGGCCCACCTCCAGGGCCGCGGTGAACTTCGGGTGCGGGAACGCCCAGGCGCGGCCCAGCCGCCGCCCCACGACGAGCGGCTCGAGCTGGCGCCGGATCGTCTCGACCTCGGGCAGCTCGGGCACGGCTCAGGGCGCGTGCACCCGGCGCCCGGTCCCCCGCCCGGCCGGCACGCTCAGGCCTCCATGACCACCGGCACGATCATCGGCCGGCGCTTGGTCGTCTCGTTGACGAACCGGCCGGCCGCGCGCCGGACCACCCGCTGTAGCGACTCGATGTCGGTCGCGTCCTTGGCGAAGGACTCCTTCACCGCCTGCCGCACGACGTCGGCGCACTCGGTGAGGAGCGGCTCGGCCTCGGGCGCGTAGACCCAGCCCCGGGTGATGATCTCGGGGCCGACGAGGATGGCGCCGGTCTCGACGTCGACGGTCACGACGACGACCACCACGCCCTCCTCGGCGAGCACCCGCCGGTCGCGCAGGACGCCGTGGCCGACGTCGCCGATGATGCCGTCGACGAACAGGTAGCCGGCGGGCACCTGGCCGGCGACCCGCAGCCCGTCGTCGTCGAGGACGAGCTGGTCGCCGTCGGTGCAGACGATGACGTGGTCGTCGGCCCCGCCGCCCACGGCCCCCATCGACCGGGCCAGCTTGGCGTGGGCCACCAGGTGGCGGTACTCGCCGTGCACCGGCACGAACCACTCCGGCCGGGTGATCGACAGGAGGGTCTTCAGCTCCTCCTGCTTGGCGTGGCCGGAGGCGTGGACGTCCGAGATGCCGGAGTGCACGACCTCGGCGCCCAGGCGCACGAGCCCGTCGATGACCCGGGACACGTTCATCTCGTTGCCGGGGATCGGGTGCGACGAGAGGATGACCGTGTCGTCGGGCGTGATCTCGAGCCACCGGTTGTTCTTCTCGGCCATGAGCGCCAGCGCCGACATGGGCTCGCCCTGGCTCCCCGTCGACAGCACGCAGACCTCGCCGGGCGGCAGGTCGCTCACGTCGTCGATGTCGACCAGCGCGTGGTCGGGGATGTGCAGCAGCCCCATCTCGCGGGCGAGCCGCACGTTCTTCTTCATCGACAGGCCGAGGGTGGCCACCTTGCGCCCGAAGGCGACGGCCGCGTCGGCGATCTGCTGCACCCGGTGGATGTGGCTGGCGAAGCAGGCGATGACGATCCGCCGGCCCTCGTGCTGGTGGAAGAGCTGGTAGAGCGCCTGCCCCACCGAGGTCTCGCTGCGGGCGTAGCCGGGCTCCTCGGCGTTGGTCGAGTCGCTGAGCAGCAGGCGGATGCCCTCGCCCGAGGCCAGCGCGCCGATGCGGGCCAGGTCGGTGAGCCGGCCGTCCACCGGGGTGAGGTCGAGCTTGAAGTCGCCGGAGTGGAGGATCACCCCCTGCGGCGTGTGGAACGCGACGGCGAACCCGTGGGGCACCGAGTGGGTGACCGGGATGAACTCGACGTCGCACGGGCCGATCCGCCGCCGCTCGCCGTCGTGGACCGGGACGAGCTCGGTGCGGTCGAGCAGGCCCGCCTCCTCGATGCGGTTGCTGGCCAGGCCGAGGGTGAGCGGCGAGCCGTAGATGGGGAACGACAGCTCCCGCAGCAGGTAGCTCAGGCCACCCATGTGGTCCTCGTGGCCGTGGGTGATGATCGCCCCGTCGATGCGGTCGGCGTTCTCGCGCAGGTAGGTGAAGTCGGGCAGCACGAGGTCGATGCCGAGCATGTCGGCCTCGGGGAACATGAGCCCGACGTCCAGCAGCAGGATGCGCCCGCCGACCTCGATGCAGGCGCAGTTGCGGCCGATCTCCCCCAGGCCGCCGAGGAAGGTGATGCGGACCGGCTCAGCCACGGGTGAGTCCGAGCCCCTCGAGCACCTGGGCGACGGCCGAGCGCACGGCATCGTCGAGCGGCGGCAGGGGCAGGCGCAGCGGGCCGGCGGGACGCCCGAGCGCCTCGAGGGCCGCCTTCGCCGCGCTGGTGTGGACCCAGGTCGGGCCGGTCTCGACCGCGAACGACGGGAGCAGGCGCGCGTTGATCTCGCGGGCCCGCTCCAGGTCGCCCTTCTCGTGGGCGGCGATCATCTCCGCGTGCAGGCCGGCCGACCAGTGGGTGGCGACGCCGACGACCCCCACGGCCCCGACGGCCAGCAGCGGCAGGGTCAGGCCGTCGTCGCCGGAGTAGAGGTCGAAGCCGGCCGGCGCGCCGGCCACGACGGCGGCGGCCTCGGACGGGTTGCCGCGGGCGTCCTTCAGGCCCACGATCACGCCGTCGCCCGCCAGCCGCAGGATGGTGTCGACGGCCATCGCCCGCCCGGTCCGGGTGGGCACGTCGTAGGCGACGATCGGCAGGTCGACGGCCTCGGCCACGGCCCGGAAGTGGGCCTCGATGCCGGCCTGGGGCGGCCGGTTGTAGTACGGCGAGACGACGAGCAGCCCGTCGACGCCGGTCTCGGCGGCGCGCCGCGACAGCTCGACGGTGTGGCGGGTGTCGTTGCTGCCGCTGCCGGCGAGCAGCGGCACGTCGACCGCGGCCCGCACGGCCCGCCACAGCTCGACCTTCTCGTCGTCGGTCAGCGTCGGGGCCTCGCCCGTCGTGCCGGCGACGACGAGCCCGTCGTTGCCCTGCTCGACGAGCCAGCGCGCCAGGTCGGCGGCGCCGTCGAGATCGAGCGACCCGTCGTCGCGGAAGGGCGTGACCATGGCGGTGATGACCTTGCCGAAGCGGGCAGTGCCCATCTCTCTGGCTCCTGTGGTCGGTGTGTCGGTGCGGACGGGAGGCCGCCCCGTCAGGGCACGGCCTCGGAGACCTCGGCGCTGCGGCTGCGGCCGAGGGTGGTCAGGAGGTCCTCGTGCAGCTCGAACCAGACCGTGTGGTAGCTGGGGATCGACGGCGCGGTGAACCAGGCGCCGTCGCCCGCCGCCACCCGGTCGACGGCCCGCTGCAGCCGAGGGCCGTAGGGCCGGTAGCGGTCGAGGGCCGCGGCGAGGTCGTCGACGACCGGCCGGGCCCGGCGGTGCAGGCGCTGGAGGTCGGCGACGACGGCGGCGTCGTGGTCGGGGTCGCCGTGGTCGTTGGGCACGATGCGGCCGCCGACCTCGCGCACCTGCCAGCGGCTGCAGGCGTCGAGGACCGCGGGGTTGAGGGCCCGGAACCGCGCGTAGGCGCGCTCGATCGCGGGACGGGCGCCGGTGTCCCGGGCCTCGGCCTGCACGAGGCGGGCGTGCTCGTCACGGCCGGCCGCGGTGAGGAGCCAGCCCGCCGGCGGCGCCGTGCGGTGGGTGACCAGGCCCTCGGCCTCCAGGGGGCCCAGGAGCGCCTCCACGTCGGCGACCGGCAGGCCGACCACCTCCGCCACGTCGCGCGCCTCGGCCGCGCCGGCGAGGCGCAGGCCGTGCAGCACGAGGAGGCGGGGATCGGACGGCTGCGACATGCGTCGCAGGGTACCAGCGCGCTCCGTGGCCAGGGCCGAGGCCGCCCGTCGGGCACCGGTCCGGCGGGCCGGGCGCCGGGGCCGGCGGCACCGGCCGTCAGCCACGCCGGGCGAGGCTCTGGGCGAGCTCGTCGGCCAGGGCGCCGGCCGCGGCGGGCGCCAGCTCGAACCACAGGTAGGGCTCGACGAGCTCGACCTCGACGATGCGGGGGCGGCCGGCGTCGTAGAGCAGGTCGACCCGGGCGTAGGCGGGCGTGGACGGCAGCGCCGCCATCGCCGCGGCCGCCACCTCCAGCTCCTCGGGGCCGGCCTCGACCAGCTCGGCCGTGCCGCCCCACTCCTCGTGGATGCGGAACTCGCCGTCGGCGGGCAGCTTGTGCACGGCGTGGGTGGGCCGGCCGCCGACGAGCACGACCGACACCTCGCCGCGCTGCTCGACGTCGGGGAGGTAGGGCTGGACGACGGCGTCGACCGGGTCGGGGCCGAGCGTCAGCCGGTCGAGGTCCTCCTGCGTGGCCCGCCGCACGGCGCCCTGGCCGCCCACCCCGACCGCCGGCTTGACCACCGACGCCGCCCAGCGCAGGCGGCGCAGGTCGACCGTCATGCCCGCGGGCACGACGACGGTGGGCACGGCGAGGTCGCCGAGGTCGGCGAGGTACCCCTTGTGGAGGTTGCCGAGCACGAGGTTCGGCGGGTTGACCAGCCGGGTGGCGACCGCGGGCGAGCGCACCCAGGACCGGAACCGCTCGACCCGGGCCGGGTAGTCCCACGTCGCCCGGATGACGACCAGGTCGAAGCCCGCCCAGTCGACGACGGGGTCGTCCCAGACCGCCCAGGTCACCCGCATGCCGCGGGCGGTGAGGGCGTCGACGAGGAGGTGCTCGCCGCCGTGGCCCTCGGGGTGGTCGGCGGAGGTGGCGAGGGCGATGTGGGCCGACACGTCAGCTCGAGGACGACACCGCAGGTGAGGGGCCGCTGCGCACGGCCGACAGCTTTCCACAGCCCGTCGGCCGCGCGTCGTGATCGCGCCGGCACGCAGCGGCCCGAACGTGCGAGACGCCCGCCGCGGCGGCCGGCGCGGGGCGGGCCGCCGGGCGGGCGTGGCGCGGCTGCACCGGGACGGTCCCGGCGAGCCTCAGCTCGCGAGCTCGCCCTCGGCGAGCTGGAACATGGCGTACTCCTCGCCGGTGTCCGGGTTGTCCTCGAACCCGATGACGCCCAGCTCGGTGAACTTCTGGCGCAGCCAGCCGCCGTTGGCGTCGAGCAGGCCCAGCTTCTTGCAGTTGGGCACGATCTTCGAGAACAGCATCGTCTGGAAGAGCTGCCGCTGCGGCGAGTGCATGACGAGCGGCAGGACCTCCTTGACGTTCAGGCCCATGCGGTCCCAGACCTCCTGCTGGAGGAAGCGGTCCCGCATGCGCACCGCCGCCTCGAAGGCGAACTCCTGGCGCTCCTTCAGCTCGGCGTCGGTCAGCTCGGCGTAGTACTCCTTCAGCGAGATCACGCCGAAGGCCACGTGCCGGGCCTCGTCGGACATGACGTAGCGCAGCAGCTGCTTCAGCAGCGGCTCGGTGGTGAGCTGGTGCATGAAGCCGAAGGCGGCCAGCGCCAGGCCCTCGACCATGATCTGCATGCCCAGGTAGGTCATGTCCCAGCGGCTGTCGTTGACGATGTCGTCGAGCAGCAGCCGCAGGTGGGCGTTGATCGGGTAGTGGCCCGACAGCTTGTCGTCGAGGTACTTGGCGAAGACCTCGACGTGGCGGGCCTCGTCCATCACCTGGGTGGCGGCGTAGTACTTGGCGTCGATCCAGGGCACGGTCTCGACGATCTTCGCCGTGCAGATCAGGGCGCCCTGCTCGCCGTGCATGAACTGCGAGAGCGTCCAGTTCTGGCTCTCGACGCCGACCTGGATCCACTCCTTCTCGGTCCACTTGGCGAAGGGCGAGTCGGCGATGACCGACGGGTCGATGCCGCCGGCCATGCCGCCCATGTTGGCGGTGGCGTTGGCGACGACCACCGCCTCCTGGTCGACCTCGGTGTCCCAGGGCAGGTCGGTGGCGCCGTTCCACTGCGCCGTCTTCGCCTTCTCGTAGAGGCGGTTGAGCGCGGGGCGGCGGCCCTTCTCGTAGTCCCAGGTGAAGATGGCGTCGGCGTTGTTCTTCACCACGTGGATCGCCTCGTCCACGTCGGTGTTCGCCACGGACAGGATGGCCTCGAGGTCGTTCACGTCGGCGCGGCCGATCAGCTCTTCGTTCGTGCTCATGTGCTCTCCTGGGCAGGGTCGGTCGTGCGGTCGGACAGGGACGGTTCGGAGACGGACGGCGAGGTCAGCGCCGGCACGAGGTAGGTGCGCACCAGCCGGCGGACGCTGTCGGGGTCGTGCGGGTCGACCCACGGGGTGGGCCGGAAGGCGTAGGTGAGCACGACCCGGGCGAGGAGCTCCGCCGCGGGGCGGACGTCCTCGGGCGGGAGGAAGCGGGACAGGTGGGGCCGGGCCAGGGTGTCGGCGAGGTCGAAGATGCGGTCGAGCTGGTGGAAGGCGAAGTGCGGCAGCACGAGCTCGGGCTCGTCGCGGATGAGCGTGCGCAGCACGTCGTGGCCGTCGGCGACGAGCAGCAGGCCCCGGATGCCGGTGACCAGCAGGTCCTCGAGCGTCTCGGCGGCGGACAGCTCGGCGTCCATGGTGTGGAACAGGCGCCCGGCCTCGTGGCAGAGGACGACCTGCACGAGGCGGTCCTTGCCGCCCGGCACCACCCGGTACACGGTCGCCCGGCTGACGCCGGCCTCGCGGGCGATGTCGTCGACCGAGGTCTTGCGGATGCCCCAGCGGGCGAAGCACCGCAGCGCGGCCTCGACGAGCCGCCGCTCGGCGTCGCCCGCCGCCAGGTACTCGGCGGCCCAGGCCCCGACCGGCGCCACCGGGCCGGCGCCGGCGCCCTCGCCGACCTCCAGCCGGTCGTGGATCACCGTGGCCTGCGTCACGCCTGAGACACTATGCACGGATCTGTCTCATCGTCCAGCCCCCTGCCCGGGGGCGGCTCAGCCCGGCGGGTCGAGCTCGACGACGCCGGCGAGCAGCTGCCCCCGCACCAGGCGGCGGGCCGCGTCCGGGTCGTCGAGGTCCCAGCTGCCCGGGCTGCCGATGAGCGACAGGAACAGCCGGGCCAGCAGGTCGGCCGCCTGGTCGGGCACGACGCCGGGTCGCAGGCGCTCGCGCGCCAGCCGGGACGTCAGCTCGGCCCGCACGCCGTCGATGACGAGCGGCATGACCGTGGCCAGCCGGGGCACGATCTGCCCGGCCTCCTCCTGGAGGGCCCGCTGCAGGGCGGCGTGGGACTCCAGCCGGCGCCGGGCGGCCACCAGCCCCCGCTCGAGCAGCGTCGCCAGGTCGGGGGCGTCGCCGATGTCCCGGCGCAGGTCGGCGAAGAAGCCGGCCACGGCGTGGGCGACCGCGGCGCCGACGACCTCGTCCCGCCCGCCGGGGAAGGTCCGGTAGACGGTCGCCCGGGCGACGCCGGCCTCCCGCGCCACCTCCTCGACGGTCAGCGCACCGAGGCCGTCCCGCTCCACGCAGGCGTAGGCGGCCTCGATGATCCGCCGCCGGGTGGTGTCGGCGTCGTCGCGGGTCCCGCCGACGGCTCAGCCCCCCTGGTGCAGGACGTCGTCGGCGCCGGCCCGCGCGCCGGACCGGCCGTTGCCGGCGACCCCGCCGTCGACGGCGGGGTCCGCCTCGCGGCCCCGCCGCTGCACGACGTTGCGCAGCACGAGCGGGTAGCCGACGACGGCGATCGTCGAGAAGATGAACCACTGGACGGCGTAGCTGAGGTGGTTGCCCTCCGACAGCTCGGGCGGGGGCACCGCGACGAGCGAGTCCCGCCCCGCCTGCCCCTCCTCGGCCGCCGCGGGCTCCGGCGGCTCGGACCCCGTGGCCAGCACGAGGCCCGGCCGCACGCCGTCCTCGTCGAGCAGCGGCGCGACGTCCCGGGGCGCCGTGCCGTCGAAGCTGTCGGGGTCGACGACGATCCCCTCGACGGTCACCCGCCCGTCGGGCGGCGGGGCCTCGGCCGGCTCGCCGTCGCCGCCGAGGCCGACGAAGCCGCGCAGGACGCCGACGCGGGTGCCGTCGTCGAGCTCGAGCGGCGTCACCAGCCAGGCACCGGCCACGCCCTCCTGGCTGCGGTTGCGCACGACGACGGTGCCGCCGTCGTCGTAGGTGCCCTCGGCCGTCACCCGTCGGAAGCGGGCCTCGCCGACGGCACCGTCGTCGCCGAGCGGCAGCAGCTCCTCGACCGGGACGACCGGCATCTCCGTGCGGGCCTCGATGAGCTCGTTGCGGTCGCGCTTCTCGTCGAGCCGGCGCAGCTGCCAGAACCCGAGGTTGACCATCGTGACCACGAGCAGGGCGACGAGCACGTGGGACAGCAGCCAGCGGGGGCTGAGCAGGAAGCGGGCGCTCGGGCGGGACACCGCCTCCCAGGCTACGGACGTGCCGGAGCACCGGCCATTCCCGCCTCTGCCGCTCGCGCCCGGCCGGGAGCCGGTGCCCCGGCGGGCGGGCGGCGGCGTGCCACCATGCCCCCGTGCCCGAGGACCCGGACGTCACGGCCCGCCGCCTCCGGCGGGAGCCGCCCCCGTTCCGGCCCGCCGCCGTGGCGCGGACCGAGGCGGTGACCCCCCGGCTCGTCCGGGTGGTGCTCGACGGCGACGGCCTCGAGGGCCTGGTGCCGCCCGAGCCGGCGGCCAGCGTCCGCCTGCTGCTCCCCCGCCCCGGCGAGCGGGAGCTGACGCTGCCCCGGTGGGACGGCAACGAGTTCCTGCTGCCCGACGGCAGCCGCCCGCCCATCCGCACGCTCACGCCCCTGCGCCCGGCGCCGGGCGAGGGCGCGCTGGCCGTCGAGGTCGTGCTCCACGGCCGGGGTGCGCTGTCGACCTGGGCGACGGCGGCCCGCCCGGGCGACCCCGTCGCGGTCTCCGGCCCGGGTCGCGGGTACGCCGTCGACCCGGACGCCACCGACCACCTGCTCGCCGGGGACGAGACCGCCCTGCCCGCCATCCGCCAGCTGCTCGACCACCTCCCGCCGGACCGCCCGGCCCGGGTGCTGGTCGAGGTGGCCGACCCGGCGGCGCGGCTCCCGCTCGGCGACCGCGACGGGCTGGAGGTCGTGTGGCTCGACCTGCCACCGGGCGCGCCCCCGGGCGGGGCGCTGGTGGGCGCGGTGGCCGCCGCCCCGATCGGGCCGGGCACGCGGGTGTGGGTCGCCGGCGAGGCGGCCGCCGTCCAGCGCATCCGCCGGGCGCTGTTCGAGGAGCGGGGCGTGCCCCGCAGTCGGGCGACCGTCCGCGGCTACTGGAAGCACGGCCGGGCGGGGACCTGACCCCCACCCGGCCGGCCGGTCGTCACGCGGTGGGCAGCGTGTAGTCGGCGAAGCGGTCCCGGAGGTCCTTCTTCGAGAACTTGCCGACGCTCGTCTTCGGGATCGAGTCGATGAAGACGACGTCGTCGGGCAGCCACCACTTGGCCACCCGGCCCTGGAGGAACGAGACGATGTCCTCCTTCGTGGCCTGCTGGCCCTCCCGCAGCACGACGCAGGCCAGCGGGCGCTCGCCCCACTTCGGGTGGGGCAGGCCGATGACCGCGGCCTCGGCGACGGCGGGGTGGGCCATGATCTCGTTCTCCAGCTCGACCGAGCTGATCCACTCGCCGCCCGACTTGATCACGTCCTTCGTGCGGTCGCGCAGCCGGATGTAGCCGTGCCGGTCGATCGAGGCGACGTCGCCGGTGCGGAGCCAGCCGTCCTCGGTGAACGACTCCGGCGCCCGGGGGTCGTTGTAGTAGCTCGACGCGATCCACGGGCCCCGCACCTGCAGCTCGCCCGAGGCCTCGCCGTCCCAGGGCAGCTCCTCGCCGGTGTCGACGGCGACGATCCGGGCGTCGACGCCGAGCAGCGGCTGGCCGACGGTCGTGCGCAGCTCGGCCTTGCCCTCGTCGTCCAGCTCGGCGGCCAGGGTCGACTTGATGTGGCCGCTGGAGGCCACGGGCGAGGTCTCGGTCATGCCCCACGCCTGGGTGATCGGCAGGCCGATCTTCTCCCGGTAGGCCTCGGACAGCGCCTTCGGGACCGCCGAGCCACCGCAGGGGATGGCCCTCAGGCTGGAGACGTCCCGCCCCTCCAGCTCGGGGAGCACGCCCATCCAGATGGTGGGGACGCCGGCGGCGAGGGTGACCCGCTCCGACTCGATGAGCGCCGCCAGGCCCTTCGGCGACAGGTCGGGCCCGGGCATGATCAGGTCGGCGCCGCAGGCCACCGCGGCGTGGGCCAGGCCCCAGGCGTTGGCGTGGAACATCGGGACCACCGGCAGCACGCGGTCGGTCTCGGTCGGCGACAGCCCGCCGGCGCAGAGCACGCCCATCGTGTGCAGGAACGTCGACCGGTGCGAGTAGACGACGCCCTTGGGGTTGCCGGTGGTGCCGCTCGTGTAGCACATCGACGCGGCCTGGTTCTCGTCCCGCACGTCGAACTCGACCGGCGAGGCCGCGGCCAGCAGCTCCTCGTAGTCGTGGACCTCCTTGCCCGCCGGCGCCTCGTCCGGCACCTCGCCCGCCCCGTCGTCCATGACGACGACGTGGCGCACGGTGTCGAACTTCTCGAGCAGCGGCCACAGGAGCTTCGCCAGCGACCGGTCGACGAAGACGACCTCGTCCTCGGCGTGGTTGGCCACGTAGACGAGCTGCTCGGGGAACAGCCGGATGTTCAGCGGGTGCAGCACCCGGTTGGTGCAGGGCGCGGCGAAGTACAGCTCGAGGTGGCGGGCGGTGTTCCAGGCGAAGGTCGCCACCCGGCCGTCCGCGCTGATGCCGAGGTCGTCGAGGACGCCACCCAGGCGGCGGGTCCGCTCGGCCCAGTCGCCGTAGGTGACGGTCTCCTTGCCGGCGGCGGTGACCGTGACGACCACCTTGTCGAAGAAGAGCCGCTCGGCCCGCGAGAAGAGGTGCGGGAGGGTGAGCGGGTAGTCCTGCATGAGCCCCTGCATCGGGCCTCCTTGTGGTGTGCGTGCGTCCGGATCGAACGAAGGGGTGACCGCAGACTAGGAGACGTGCGTCACACCGGTCGCCTCCGGCGCGCGGCGGCCACGGGTGGTGCCGGCCACGACCGCGAGGCCCCCGCGGCGGGCGGTGTCCCGTAGGCTCGGGTGACCATGGCGGACGACGTGCCCACGACCACGGCGCCGGCCCGGCGACGACCTTCGCGCCGCGCGCTGACGCTCGTCGGGGTGCCGCTGGCGATCACCGTCGCGCTCGGCTACCTGGGCGACGCGCTGGCGCCCTCGCTGGTCGACACGCATCCGGCCTGGCTGATCGCGCTCAACGCCCGCAACCGCAACCTGGTCCTGGTCACCAACGACATGGACGCCTGGTCGTACTACGCGATCGGCGTCGTCCGCCTGATGATCAGCGACCCGCTGTTCTTCCTGCTGGGCTACTGGTACGGCGACGCCGCCGTCGCCTGGATGGAGCGCCGCACCAAGACCTGGGGACAGCTGCTCCGGCAGGCCGAGGGCTGGTTCGCCAAGGCCGCGCACCCCCTCGTCTTCGTCGCCCCCAACAACGTCATCTGCCTGTTCTCCGGCGCCGCCGGCATGTCCCTGCGGGTGTTCTTCGCCCTCAACCTGAGCGGCACCGTCGTGCGGCTGTGGCTGATCCGCCGCTTCGGCGAGGCGTTCGAGGGGCCCCTCGACGACGTCGTCGGCTGGATCGGCGACAACCGCGCGATCCTGCTGCCGATCAGCATCCTGCTCGTGCTCGCCTCGATCGCCCTGGAGGCCAAGCGGGGCGAGGTCGAGGTCACCGCCCTGGCCCACCTCGACGAGGAGCTGGAGGGCGCGGACGGCGACGGTGACGGTGACGGCGGCGGGGGCCCGGCCCCCGGGGCCGAGGCGACCCCCGAGCCGGAGGCGGAGGCCGCCGGCGAGGCCGGGCCGCCCCCCGCCGAGCG
>PKRH01000094.1 GCA_017577565.1 Thermoanaerobacterales bacterium
CGGTGGCGTCTGGCTCCGCCCCCCCCCCTGGCGCCGCCGTGGTGGGGGGCCTGTGTCCTGGGCGCCCTGCTGGCGTGCGGGGCGCCGGGCCCCGGCCCATGTTCGTCCCCTGGCCGGCGGGCTGCGGCCCGGGCCCCGGGGGCGACGACGGCGCCCGGTGCCGGTCCCGGGGCTTCCCGGTGGAGGAGGTCGCCGTGCCCTGCGACGGGAGCCGCGCCGGTCGCCCCGTCCCGGCGGCGGCGCCCGACGAGCTGGTCGAGCGCACCGCCGGCTGGCTGGTCGGGCACCTGGCGCCGCCGGCCGTGGCGCCGGCGGCCCGGATCACCTCGGTCGACGTGGGCGAGGTGTCGTGAGGCGCGGCGTCGCGAGCGAGGACGCGCCGGGGCTGGCGGCCACCGCCGCGGCGGCCGCGGGCCGGCCCGCCGCCGCCCGACGGCTGCGGGTGGTGCACGTCATCGACTCGCTGTCCGCGGCGGGTGGCGCCGAGAACCGGCTGGTCGACGAGGTGGTGGCGCTCGGCGACCGGTTCGACCAGGCGCTGGTGCGCCTGTTCGAGCGGGACGACCTCGAGCCGCGGCTGGTGGAGGCCGGCGTGCCGGTCGTGGCCCTCGGCTTCCACGCCTTCCGCGCCGGGCGCCGGTGGCCGCTGATCGCCCGGCGGCTGGTGCCGGTGCTGCGGGAGCTGCGCCCCGACGTGGTGCACACGTCGCTGTTCACCGCCAACCTGGTCGGCCAGATCGCGGGCGCCCGGCTGGGCGTGCCGGTCGTCTCGACGTTCAACCGCTCCGGCGACGCCCGCGTGCTGCAGGGCCTGGCCCCCCAGCTCACGAGCTGGAAGGCCCGGCTGATGCACCGCGCGGCCCGGACCGCCGCCCGGCGGGGCGACGTCCACTTCCGGGCGGTCGGCGCGCACGCCCGCGACACGAACTGCGCGCTGCTCGGCCTGCCGACCACGGTGGCCACCGTCGTGCGCCGGGGCGTCGACGTCGACGGGATCGCCGCGGGCGCGGCGGGCGCCGGCCGGGCCGCGTTCGGCCTGCCCGACGGCGTGCCCCTCTTCGTCAACGTCGCCCGGCTGGTGCCGGAGAAGGCCCAGCACCTGCTCGTCGAGGCGTTCGCCCGGGTCCGGGCCGAGCTGCCCGACGCCCGCCTCGCGATCGCCGGCGCCCCCGGGCCGGCCGAGGGCGCCGTGGGGGCCGCGGTCGAGCGCACCGGCACCGGCGACGCCGTGGCGCTCCTCGGCCACCGGTCCGACGCCCGGGCCCTGGTGGCGGCGGCCGACGTGTTCGCCTTCAGCTCGCTCTCCGAGGGCCTGCCGGGGGCGGTCGTCGAGGCGCTCGTGCTCGGCACCCCGGTGGCGGCCTTCGCCATCCCGCCGGTCGCCGAGCTGACCGAGGGCGACCGCCACGCCTGGCTGGCCGAGCCCGGCGACCCGGACGCCCTGGCCGCGGCCATGCTGGCCGCCTGGCGGGCCCCCGACCGGCGGGAGCGGGCCCGCGCGGCGCAGGCCTGGGCCCGGCGCACCTACGCGCTGGACGCGGTGGCGCGCGACCTGGGCGACCTGCTGGAGTCCCGGGCCGTCGGCGCCCGGGCGGGGGCGGGGGTGCGGCCGTGACCGCCGCCCCCGAGGCCGCCGTGGCCGCCGGGCCGGCGACGGTCCCCCTGGAGGTGGGCACCTGCGTCATCTCCATCGACACCGAGCTCGCGTGGGGGATGGCCCACCGGCGGGACGGCTCGGTGCGCCACCGCTTCGAGGACGAGCGGGAGGTCATCGACCGCATCCTCGGGCTGTTCGCCCGCTACGAGATCCCGGCCACCTGGGCGATCGTCGGCCACCTGTTCCTCGACCGGTGCGGGGGCGACGGCGACGGCGCCGGCCCCCACCCCGAGCTGGTCACGCCCCGCTACTCGTGGCTCGACGAGGAGTGGCTGGCCGTCGACCCGTGCAGCGACCTCGAGCGGGCGCCGTCCTGGTACGGGCGGGACATCGTCGACGCCATCGTCGCCTGCCCCGTCCCCCAGGAGGTGGCGAGCCACGGGTTCACCCACGTCGTCGTGGACGACCCGGCCTGCACGCCCGAGGTGTTCGCCTCCGAGCTGCGGGCGGCCGTCCGGGTCGCCGGCGAGCGGGGCCTGGCGCTGCGGTCGTTCGTCTACCCCCGCAACGCCATCGCCCAGATCCCGCTGCTCGCCGAGCACGGCTTCCGCTGCTACCGGGGCGGCCGGCCGGTGCCGCCGTTCGCGGGGGAGCCGGCGTGGCGGCGGCGGGCCCTGGCGCTGGTCGACACCGTGCGGCCCCTGCGGGGGTCGGCCGTGCTGCCGGCCCGCCACCCGAGCGGCGTGTGGAACGTGCCGCAGACCTACCTGTTCGCCCCGGTCGAGCGCGGCGGCCGCCTGCCGCCGGCGGTGTGGGCGCGGCGCCCGATCGCCCGGCTGCGCCAGGCCGCCCGGCACCGGTCGCTGTTCCACCTCTGGTTCCACCCCTACAACGTCACCGCCGACCCCGAGCGGGCGCTGGTCGCGCTCGACCGGGTCTGCGCGGCGGCGGCCCGCCTGCGGGACGCGGGCCGCCTCGAGGTCGTGACGATGGGGGACCTCGCCGCCCGGCTCGACGCCGCCGGCGAGGCGGCGCCGGTGCCGGGGGACGGGACGGCTCAGCCCTCGGCGGGCTGCTCGTAGGTGCCGACCAGCCGGTTCATGCCGAGGAGGTCGCCCTCCACGGCCCGCAGCAGGCTGCGCATGTCGAGCCCCGGCTCGAGGTCGGGCTCGCGCCGCAGCGCCAGCAGCCAGAAGTAGTAGGCGTGGCGGCCGTGGCCGGCCGGGGGCCGGGGCCCGAAGTAGGCGGTCTCGCCCTGCTCGTTGGGCCCGGTCGTGTACTTGCCGGGGTCGATGCCCTCGGGCAGCTCGGTGACGTCGCCCGGGATGTTGTAGAGCACCCAGTGGACGTAGCCGTGGTGGCCGGCCGGCGTCACCAGCGGCGCGTCGGGGTCGTGGCAGATCAGCGCGAACGAGCGGGTCCCCTCGGGCGCCCCGCTCCAGCGGAGCGCGGGCGAGATGTTCTCGCCGTAGGCGGTGTGGCGGCGGGGGATGGGGCCGCCGTTCTCGAAGGCGGGCGACGACACGGTCATGTCGGACAGGGCGAAGCCCATGGTCTCGTGCACCTCCCGTTGTGTGGTCGGTCTCAGAACAGCTCGATGTCGCCGAGGGCCAGCGCCCAGCGGTCGGCCGGCGGCATCGTCGTCTCGGTCAGGTCGCGCCACACGAGCGTGGGCCCCTGGCCGGGTACCGGCAGTGTGCCCGATGCCGGCCGGGCTCGACCGATCTGGACGGCGTGGTCGGCGCCGGTGGCCCGCAGCACCCGCCGGACCAGCGCCGGGCCGGTGCGGCGGTCGCCCGGCGGGACGATCTGCTCGCAGATGGCGGCCTCGAGGGCCGCGCCCCGCCGGCGCAGGCGGAAGACGACGAGGCCGGACCCGATCCCGCCGGGGGCGACGAGCGCCCGGTAGTGGAGGGGCGGGAAGCCGTAGCGCCAGGCGAGGTAGGCGGGCGTGCGGTCGGTGTGCAGGCGTCCGTCGCGGGGCCGGGCCGCCTCGAGCAGGTCGGTCAGCGCCCCGGTCTCGGCCAGCACCTCGGGCAGCGGCACGCCGGCGTCGGTCGGTGTCGACCACTTGTCGGCCGGGGTGCGGGCCCGGGCGAGCCGGGCCAGCGACCACGGCGAGCGGGGCGTCGCCGCCACCGGCAGCCGCTGGACGAGCCGCCAGCCCATCTTCAGGTAGCCGGGGCGGCTGCGGTCGTTGGGCGTGTTGAACACGAAGGCGACGCCCTCGTCCCGCAGCTCGTCGAGGGCCTGCAGGGTGAGCAGGCGGAAGATGCCCCGGCCCTGGTAGTCGGGGTGGGTGGCGGTGTCGACGGCCCGCACGGCGGGGACCACCTCGTCGCCCCGCCGGAAGCGCCAGCGCGAGAAGGTGCGGAAGCCGACGACCCGGCCGTCCGCCTCGGGGTCGGTCGCCACCCAGGCGGGCGAGCGGCCGAAGGGGCTGTCGTGGTGCTTCCAGGCGAAGAAGTGGGCGTAGGACTCGTCGGGGACCCAGCCCAGCGACGCCTGCAGCAGCTCGAGCACCGCGGGCAGGTCGTCGTCGGTGGCCCGCCGCACCTCCAGGCCGGTCGTCGCGTCAGCCATCGGCCCGTCGTCGAGCGGTGTGGGCGTCCCGGAGCGCGACCGTCACGGCGGCGAGCGTAGCGGCGGCCGGGCGGCGCCGGGGTGGGAACGCGGCGTCGCCCGGGACGCCGCAGGGCGCCCGCCGGCACGGTCCGTTCGCCCCGGCGCCGTGCCCACCACGCGCCGTGGTCTACGCTGACGGCATGGCGGACGCGCGGGGTCTGGCGCTGCGGGCGGTCAAGTGGGTGGCGGTGGCGGGCGACAGGGTCCTGCCCCCGCCGCGGGGGGTCGTCGTGCTCATCTACCACCGCGTCGGCGGCGGGTCGGGCACCGAGGTCGACCTGTCGCCGCAGGCGTTCGACGAGCAGATGGCCTGGCTGGCGGCCACGGGCCGGGTGATGAGCCTGGACGAGGCCGTCGACCTGCTCGACCCCGCGGGCGCCGCCGTCGACCGCGCCCCGGGCGGTGACCGGTCCGAGCCCGTCGAGCGGGAGGTCGTGGAGGACCCGATCGTCGTCACCTTCGACGACGGCACCGCCGACCTGGCCGAGGTGGCCACGCCGATCCTCGTGCGGCACGGCGTGCCGGCCACGGTGTACCTCGCCACCCGGTTCGTCGACGAGGGCGTGCCGTTCCCCGACGACGGCACGCCGCTGTCGTGGTCCGCGGTGCGCGACATGGCCGCCACCGGCCTCGTGACCTTCGGCTCGCACACCCACACCCACCGGCTGCTTGACCGGGTGGGCCCGGCCGAGGCGGCCGAGGAGCTCGACCGGTCCCGCGACCTGATCGAGCACCACGTCGGGGCGCCGGCGCGACACTTCGCGTACCCCAAGGCGGTGCCGGCCTCGCCGGCGGTCGAGCCGCTCGTGCGCGAGCGCTTCCGCTCGGCGGCCCTCGGCGGCAACCGCCCGAACCCGATCGGCATCGCCGACGTGCACCGTCTGGCCCGCACGGCGGTGCAGGTCAGCGACGGCAGCACCTTCTTCGTGCGCAAGGCGCAGGGCGGCATGGCGCTCGAGGACGGCATCCGGCGGGCCGTCAACCGGGTGCGCTACCGCACCGCGGTCGGCTGACCGCGCAGTGCGACACCCCGGGCGCTCGGAGCGTGTAGAGTGGCTGACCGAACGTGCAGCGTGGCACGGCGGGGGGGCGAACGACATGGGAACGACGACGACGCCGCGGGTGACCATCGGGCTGCCCGTGCGGAACGGCGAGCGGCACCTGCGGTCGGCGATCGAGTCGATCCTGGGGCAGACCTGGACCGACCTCGAGCTGGTCGTGTCCGACAACGCCTCGACCGACGCGACCGCCGAGATCTGCGCCGCGTACGCGTCCGACCCGCGGGTGCGGTACGAGCGCCAGCCGGTCGACATCGGGGCGCGGGAGAACTTCCACCTGGTGCTCTCCCGGGCCCGGGGCGAGTACTTCAAGTGGGCCGCCTGCGACGACGTGCTGGCGCCCACCTTCCTCGAGCGCTGCGTCGAGGCGCTCGACGCCGACCCGGGGGCGGTGCTGGCCGCCGCCGACATCGAGGTGATCGGCGACGGCGGCGAGCCGCTCGGCCGCTGGCGGCGGCCCATCACCGCCGGCGGCGACCGGCCCCACGAGCGGCTGCGGGCCTTCTTCGAGCACGACCGGGTGCACCAGACGATCTTCGGGTTGATCCGCCGCTCGGCGCTCGAGCAGACCGGGCTGCTCGGGCCCTGGTACGGCTCCGACCGGGCGCTGCTCATGGAGCTCGTCCTGCTCGGCCGGTTCGTCCGGGTCCCCGAGCGCCTCTTCCGCCACCGGGAGCACGTCGACCGCTCGGCGCACGTCGCGTCGCGCGTTGCCTGGTTCACGCCCCAGCGGGGGGAGCGGCCGGTGGCCGGCTACTGGCGGCACCTGGGGGAGGCCGCCCGCATGCTGCTGACGGTGCCCATGCCGCCCGCCGAGCGGCTGCGCTGCCTCGGCGAGTACGGCCGGCGGGGCCGGGCCCAGCTGCGGGAGTGGGCGCCGATCATGGGGCGCGAGGCCACGGCGTCGCTGCGCACGCTCGTCGCGCGGCTGGCCCGCTGACCGCCCCGCCGGCGGCCGGCGCGGTCGGGGCGCCGTCAGGGCGTCGGCCCGGCGGCGTGGTTCCGCCGCACCTCGGCGGGGGTCAGCGCCCGGTCGTAGAGGGCGACGAGGTAGACGTCGCCGGCGAAGCCGCGGTCGCCGGTCGATTCGTTGCCGACGAGCAGCGGCCGGTCGGGGTCCCAGTCGAGCCCGTCGCCGCCGGTGCGGGCCCGGGCCCGCAGGCGCCCGTCGACGTAGGCGCGCACGGTGCCCCGGTCGTAGGTCACGACCAGGTGCCAGGCCCGGCGGGGCCGGTCGAACACGTCGTCGACGAGCAGCCACTCGGCGTCGCCGCCGCCCACCCCGATCCGGACGCTCAGGCAGTGGCGCTCCTGGCCGAGGTGGACGTTGACGTCGGCCAGGTCGGTCCCGTCCGAGGAGCTGACGATGCGGGCCGGCCCGTCCTGGGCCAGGTCGCCGGGGCGCACCCAGGCCTCGAGGGTGAAGGCGTCCTCGACGCGGCCGGCGACCTCGGGGGCCGCGCCCGGCGTCTCGAGCGCGGCGTCGCCGTCGAGGTGGACGCCGTGGGGGTCGAGCTGCTCGACCTCGCCGCGGGGCTCGAGCTCGGGCAGCGTGCCGGTGACGTCCCCGGCGGGCAGCCCGTCGAGCGGGTAGAGGGCCACGAGCCCCCGCTCGACCCGCTCGGCGCCGGGCTCGCCCGTGGGCGGGGGCCGGCTGGCCAGCTCCCCGTCGGGGACGTCCCCGGGGCAGCGCCGCTCGGCCGGCGTGGTCGTCGTGCCCCAGACGCCTGCGGCCGCCGTGCCGGCGATCAGCACCGCCCCGACCACCCCGACGGCCACGGTCGTCGCCGGCCGGCGCAGCACCCGCGCCGGCACCCGGGCCAGCAGGGCGACGGCGGCCGCGGCGCCGACGACGTCGAGCACGGCGTCGGCGAGCTGCGGCTCGCGCTCGGGGACGGGGAACTGCACGAGCTCGACGAGGAGGCCGAAGGCGGCCGTGGCGGCGAAGGCGGTGACCGCCGTCCGGGCCGGGCCGCGCCCCGGCCGGGCGAGCACCAGCCACAGGTGGACGAGCCCGGCGAGGATGAAGCTGGCCACGAGGTGCCCGGTGCCGAGCACCCGGTCGTCGGCGGACAGCCCCGGCAGGTCGGGGATCTGCGGCGAGAGGGTCAGGTAGGCGAAGCAGCCGAGCCACCCGAGCGTCACCGCGCCGACGACACGGGCGGCGGTGTCCCGCCTCACGGCGACGCGCGGCGCGACCCGGGAGGTGCCGCGCTCCGTGCGCCTGCCATCGAGCCGGGCAGCCTAGCCCTCGCCCCGGGCCCGCCGAGCGACGGCGTCGTGTCCGCTCTCGGCGCGCGTGACGACCACTACACGTGGCAGGTTGTTGGCGATTTCGGGCGCCGGTGGTCGCACGGAGCGCGGGATGGTGGCTAACCTCACCTGGGAACGAAGGCGGTGGCGGAGCGGATGTCGAACCTGATCGAGAGCGGGCCGAGCGCGGGCTCGGCGGCGGCGGACGGCGGAGAGCAGGTCGAACCGGCGCGGCGTGGGGCCGGCGCGCCCGGGGGCGCGCCCACCGTCAGCATCGGCCTGCCGGTGCACAACGGCGAGCGGTACCTGGAGCGGGCGATCCGGTCGATCCTCGACCAGGACTTCACCGACCTCGAGCTGATCGTGGTCGACAACGCGTCCACCGACGCCACCGGCGAGATCGCCCGGCGGTACGCGGCGGCCGACCCCCGGGTCCGCTACCACCGGAACCCCGAGAACGTCGGCGCGGCCCGCAACTTCGCCCTCGCCCTCGAGCTGGCCCGGGGGCGCTACTTCAAGTGGGCGGCCTACGACGACTGGCTCGAGCCCTCGTTCCTCCGCCGCTGCGTCGAGGTGCTCGAGCGCGAGCCCGACGTCACGCTCGTCTTCCCGAGCACCAACGTCTGGGACGAGTCCGGCAACCTCGTCCGGCGGTACCGGCACCCCAGCGACATCATGTCCCGCCGGCCCGAGCGGCGCTTCTTCCACGCCCTCTGGAACTGGAAGTACCAGACGGGCATCTTCGGGGTGATGCGCACGGACGCCCTGCGGGCCACCCGACCCATGAAGGCCTACAAGGGGTCCGACCGCGTCCTGTTCGCCGAGATGGTCCTGGCCGGCGGCGTGCGGGAGCTCGACGAGTACCTGTTCAACTCCACCGAGGCGGTGAGCGTCCGCAAGGGCCGCGGCCACGACTGGTGGACGGGCCGCCCGGCCGCCCGGCCGACGTTCGACCGCTGGCGGCTGCTCGGCAACTACCTGGCGCTCGTCGCCCGGGCGCCCCAGTTCGGCCCCCTCGACCGGGTCCGCATGGGCGGCGCGGTCCTGCTGTTCTTCTGCCGGTCCTGGCCCCGGCGGGCCCTCTACGACGAGCTGGTGGCCGGCGCCCGCTACGCGTGGCGCCGCCTCGCCCCGGCCCCGGCCGCCGCAGGGACGGCCCGATGAGCGCCCTCGGCACCGGCCTGCGCCGGTTCGCCTCGGCCCGGGCGAAGGCCGAGTTCGCGCTCGGCCCGCTGCCGCGGCAGATGGCCGTGCTCGGCTCGCTCGCCGTGCTGGCCGGGTTCTTCGAGGCCGGCGTCCTCGCCCTCATGGCCCAGGTCGCCTACTCGATGGCCCAGGGCCACGGCGGCGCGGACGTCGAGATCGGCTTCGTCAAGGTCCACGCCGCGGTGCCCTGGCTGCTCGCGGCGGCGGCCCTGCTCGCCGCCCTGCGGCTGGGCATGCAGTGGTTCCTCGCCTGGCGCACGGCCCGGATGAACGCCCGGGCCCAGTCGCGGCTGATGCGCAAGCTCTTCCACGCCTACACGCGGGCCTCCTGGAGCGTGCAGTCCCGCGACGGCGAGGGCCACCTGCAGGAGATGATGGCGTCGCACACCCGCAGCGCCACCCAGGCGGCGATGATCGTCGCCGGCGCCATCTCGCCGTTCGCCTCGTTCCTCATCCTCGTCGCGTCGGCGGTCGTGCTCAGCCCGCTCATCGCGCTGACGGTCGCGGTCGCGGCGGTGGGCATCTTCCTCGTCCTCCGCCCGTTCGGCCGGGCGACCCGCAAGCAGGCGGCCCTGCACTCCTCCGGGTCCCTGGCGCTGGCCGACGGCGTCGGCGAGGCCGTGCGCCTCACCGAGGAGATGCACGTCTACGGCACGGCGACCCAGCACCGGGCCCGGGTCGACCGGCTCGTCGAGAGGGTCGAGCAGCCCTACTTCCGCACGCAGTTCCTCTCGATGAGCGTGCCCGCCCTGCACCAGGGGCTGGCGCTGATCCTCGTGATCCTGGGCCTGGCCGTGCTCTACGCGGTCGGCGCCGAGGACCTCGGCGCCCTCGGCGCCATCGTGCTGATCCTCGTGCGGGCCCTGTCCTACGGGCAGCAGCTGCAGACCGCCTACCAGAAGCTCAACGACGTGGCGCCGTTCCTCGACCGCATCCAGAAGGAGGTTCGGCGCTACGACGACAGCGTGCAGCGGTCGGGCGACCTGCCGGTGCCGCCCCGGGCCGACATCGCCTTCGAGCGGGTGTCGTTCTCCTACGACGAGCGCCAGACGGTGCTCGAGGACGTCTCCTTCCACGTCGAGGCGGGCGAGACGATCGGCATCGTCGGCCTGTCCGGCGCCGGCAAGTCGACGCTCGTGCAGCTGCTGCTGCGCCTGCGCGAGCCCGACGCCGGGCGCTACCTGGTCGGCGGCATCGACGTCCGGGAGATCGCCCTCGAGGCCTGGCAGCAGCGGGTCGCCTACGTCTCCCAGGAGCCCCGCCTGCTCAACGGGACGGTGGCGGAGAACATCCGCTACTTCCGGGAGGAGGTCACCGACGAGGACGTCGAGCGGGCCGCCCGCCTCGCCCACATCCACGACGAGGTGATGGCCTGGCCCGGCGGCTACGAGCACCGCGTGGGCCAGCGGCTGGACGCCGTCTCCGGCGGCCAGCGCCAGCGCCTGTGCCTCGCCCGGGCCCTGGCCGGCCGGCCCGAGATCCTCGTGCTCGACGAGCCGACGAGCGCGCTCGACCCCCACTCCGAGGTCGCCATCCAGCGGTCGCTGGAGGGGCTGCGGGGCTCGGTGACGATGTTCATCGTCGCCCACCGCATGTCCACGCTCAGCAGCTGCGACCGCATCATGGTCCTGGAGGACGGCCGGGTGGCGGCGTTCGACACCCCCGCGAACCTGGAGCGGGTCGAGGGCTACTACCGGGCGACGCTCGCGCTGGCCGGCGCCGCGCCCGACCCGGCATGAGCCGGCCCGCCGCCACCGGCGCCCACCTGCGGGGGCACCCGTGAGCGGGCCGCTCGTCGACGTCGTCTACCGGGGGCCGTTCCAGGGGCGGCGCCTGGCGTTCCTGCTCGACACGCTGGACGAGCTCGGCGCCCGCCAGCGGTTCTGGTGGCTGCGCCCCGACGGCGACCGCGCGGCCGCCGCCGCCCAGGTCGACGCCTTCATGGCGCCCCGCCTGCGGGTCCGCTCCGCCGTGCTCGACGGGCGGGCCCAGGGCATGCCGGGAGCGCTGCGGGCGCTCGCCGACCGCCGCCGGGAGCGGGCCGACCTCGTGCTGGCGGTCGGGTTCACCGCCCTGCCCTACGCCCGGGCCGTCCGCGCCGGCCGGCTGGTCTGGTGCGTGAACGGCGTGCCCGAGGAGCGCCTCCTCCACGCCGACGACCGCCGCCGGCGGGCGATGGTCGAGGGCCTGTGGCGCAGCACGCGGGTGGGCCGGCGGCCGGACGCCGCCGTCGTCGTGTCCCGGCCGATGGCCGGCCTGCTGCGCGACCGGGTCGGCGACATGCCGGTCGCCGTGGCGCCGACCGTCGTCGACCGGTCGACGTTCCGCCTGCGGCCGCCGGGCCCGGGCGCGATGACCTACATCGGCACCGGGGCGCCCTGGCAGAACCTGCCCATGCTCGCCGAGATCTGGGCGGCGATGCACCGGCTCGACCCGGACCTGCGGTTCCTGGTCGTCAGCCGGGACGAGCGGGCCGAGGTGCTGCGCCGGGCGCTCCCCGACGGCGCCGTCCGGGTGGTGGCGGCCCACTCGCCGCCCGAGGTGGCCGAGCACCTGCGGGCCACCCAGCTCGGCTTCATCGTGCGCCGGCCCCACCTCGTCAACGAGGTCTCGTACCCGACGAAGTTCGGCGAGTACGTCGCCTCCGGCGTCGGCGTCGTCACAACCGACATCGGCTGGGACATCGCCGAGCTGGTCCGCGCCACCGGCTGCGGGCTCGTGGTCGACGCCGGGGCCGGCCCCGAGGAGGTCGCCGCGCAGGTGGTCGAGCTCCTCGCCTCGGGGCGGGCGTCGTCCGAGGCGCTGACCCAGGCGTGCGACGCGGCCGCGAGCCGCCTCGACCGGGCCGACCACGTCAAGCAGCTCGCCGGGTTCCTCGGCGGCCTGCTCCGCTGACCCCGCCGAGCCCGGCCCCGGTCGGGGGCTCAGCCGTCGAGCCAGGCGGCGAGCACCTCGGCGATGCGCTGCCCGGCCCGGCCGTCCCACAGCGGCGGCACCCGGTCGTCCGGGGGCGGCCCGGCGGCCAGCGCGGCGCGGGCGACCGCCGGGAGCTCCTCGATGGTGCTCAGCCGGTTGGTGCCGTGGGTGATGGTGATCGGGCGCTCGGTGTTGGGCCGGACCGTGACGCACGGCACCCGCAGCACGGTCGTCTCCTCCTGCACCCCGCCGCTGTCGGTGACGACCAGCGCCGCCCCCCGCATGAGCGACACGAACTCGATGTAGCCCAGCGGGTCGACGACGGTGATGCCGGCGATCGACGTGAGGCCGGCCTGCTCGAAGGCCGCCCGGCCCCGGGGGTGCACGGGGAAGACGAGGGGCAGCGAGCCGGCGACCTCCTTGAGCGCCACGACCAGCGCGGCGATGGCCCGGGGGTCGTCGACGTTGGCCGGCCGGTGCAGGGTGACGAGCCCGTAGGGGCCGTCGGGGCCGAGGCCGACCGCCCGCCGGGCCGCGGCCACGTCGAAGCGGTCGAGGTTGGCCAGCAGCGTGTCGATCATCGGGTTGCCGACGAAGTGGATGCCCTCGACGGCGACCCCCTCGCGGGCCAGGTTCCCGATGGCCTCGGGGCTGGTGACGAGGTGCAGCCGGGCGAGCGAGTCGGTGACCCGGCGGTTGATCTCCTCCGGCATCGTGTCGTCGAAGCTGCGCAGCCCGGCCTCGACGTGGGCCACCGGCACCTGCAGCTTGGCCGCCACCAGCGCCGCCGCCAGGGTGGAGTTCACGTCGCCGTAGACGACGACCAGCCGGGGCCGGCGCCGCAGGAGCTCGTCCTCCAGGGCGGTGAGCAGCGCCGCGGTCTGGCGGGCGTGGCTGCCCGAGCCGACGCCCAGGTCGACGTCGGGCTCCGGCAGGCCGAGCTGCCGGAAGAAGACGTCGGACATGCGCTCGTCGTAGTGCTGCCCGGTGTGGACGAGGACCTGCTCGCGGTCGGCCAGGGCGGCCACGACGGGCGCGGCCTTGACGAAGTTGGGGCGGGCGCCGACGACGTGGACCAGGGGTGCCACCGGCGACCTCACCCGTACCGGAGCCGGGGCAGGCCGCCGGTGACGGCGTCGAGCAGCGCGTCGGCGGCGAACTTCGTGGCCCAGTTGAGGTACTTGAACGACGCGTAGCGGCCCCAGATCGGCATCGAGCCGGGGACGCCGCCCCGCAGCTCGGGGGGCGCGGACGGCCCGGCCTGGGCCAGCTTCACCGCCCGGAGCAGGTCGTCGGCGACCTCGCGCAGGTCCTCCCGCCCGTCGACCGCCGCCACCCGCCGGCAGCAGAGCGCGAGCTGGGCGGTGCCGGTCGGGCAGTCGTAGGTGGCCGAGCCCCGCCAGTCGGGGCGCAGGGTGGCGGCCACGCCGCCGCTCGGCAGCCGGCAGCCGTCGGCCGCCCGGTAGGAGCGGGCGAAGGCCTCGCAGGCCTCGACGCCGGCCCGCCAGGCGGCCTCGTGGTCGAGCACCAGGCCGCACTCCAGCAGGCCCTCGATCGTGTAGGCGACCGTGTGGGTGAGGGGGTCGGTACCGGGCGTGAACGCCATGCGGTCGATCCAGCCGCCCTCCCGGCGCTGGGCGAGCGCCCAGTCGACGGCCCGCCCGGCCGCCTTGGTGAGGTCGGGCTCGTCGAGCAGGCGGCCGGCCCGGGCCAGGGCCCAGGTGACCCGGGTGTAGTACGTGTGGGGCACGCCGTGCAGCGCGTGCGCCGTCCAGGAGCCGTCGGGGTTCTGCACGTCGCGGAGCCAGCCGGCGGCCCGCCGGGCGGCGTCCTCCAGCGGCTCGAGCCCGGTCTCGGTCAGCGCGAGGTACGCGAACAGCACCTGACCGGTGTTGAACACCTCGGCCGGCTTGTCGGCGTCGGCGGGGCCCTCCCACAGGCCCCGCCCGATCGAGCCGTCGGCCCGCTGCACCTCGGCCAGCCACCCGCCCATCCGGCGGGCCCGGCGGCGGCTCTCGTCGTCGCCGGTGGCCTCGGCGTGGTGCAGCAGGGTCGGGACGATGTAGCCGGTGGTCTCCGGGTAGGAGGGGTTCCAGCCGTCGAGCAGGCTGTAGCTGGCGGCCACGCCGCCGTCGGGCGTGGCGTCCTGCGCCCGGCCCAGCCAGGCGACGGCGGCGGCCAGGTGGTCCGCGTCCGGGCCGGCCCGGCCCGAGCGCTGGCCGGCGAGGATGCCGCGGGCGACGGCGGGCCGCGGCGC
>PKRH01000095.1 GCA_017577565.1 Thermoanaerobacterales bacterium
GCGTACCGCTGGGCGCGGCAGCTCATCGACGAAGGCATCTTCGTTTCCGCCGTGACGTACCCCGCCGTCTCGCCCGGGCAGGCGCGGCTCCGCCTGTGCGCCACCGCGGCGCACCGGCCCGAGCACTTCGAGAAGCTGTTCGACGCGCTGGCGGAGTGCGCACGGCGGGAGGAATGCGAACAGACGGTCGGACAGGCGGGGGCGGGCCGGGGAGGGGGGGCCCCCAACCTCGGAACGGAGCGGGGGGAGGGGGTGGAGCCGGCCCCGGGAGGCCCCCGCCCCGGGGGCCCGGGCCCAGGGGGAAGCGGCGGGCCCCCGGGTTCGAGGCCCGGCCCCTGGCCGTTTTGACCGGCGTGACGGCCTCGGCGCCCGCCCCGTGCGCGGCGACGGCGATCTCGGCGATGTCGCCGACGTTGGGGCTCAGCTTGGCCCACCGGGGCCGCCCGCAGGCGGCGGTGGCGGCGACGGCCGCCGCGGTCGCCTCGGCGGAGTGGGCGAACAGGTCCCGGCCCGCCTCGGTGTTGGGGCACGAGAGGTTGACCTCGACGGCCACGACCTCGGGCGGAGCGTCGGCCAGCATCTCGGCCGCCCGCCGGTACTCGTCGACCGTGCGGCCCCAGATCGAGGCCACGACCCGGGCGCCGGTCGCCAGCAGGCCGGGCAGGTGGTCGGTCAGCCAGGCCCGCACGCCGGGCCCCTGGAGCCCGACGGAGTTGAGCATGCCGGCCGGCGTCTCGTGCACCCGCAGCGGGGGGTTGCCCGCCCAGGGCTCGGCGTGCAGCGACTTGACGACCACGGCGCCGAGGGCACCGAGGTCGACGTAGGGGGCCAGCTCGGCCCCGTGCCCGGCCGTGCCCGAGGCGGTCATCACCGGGTTGGGCAGGCGCACCGAGCCGACCGTCACGGCCATGTCGACCGGGCGGGCCCGGCGCCGGCGGAGGAGGCGGCTCCCGGTCACGGACCGCTCACCCGCCGCCCACCCCGGCGCGGGCGTCGCGGTGGTACTCCTGCAGCGTCCGGACCCGCAGCTCGTGGCGGGACCGGTCGTGCACGCTCTCGGCCGCGGCGAGGGCCGCCGCCGCGGTCGTCAGGCACGGGACCCGGTGCACGTTGGCAGCCCGGCGGATGTAGGCGCCGTCGGCCCGGGCACCCCGGCCCCGGGGGCTGTTGACGACCAGCGCCACCTTGCCCGAGGCGATGAGGTCGACCGCCGTCGGCAGGCCGGCGGCGGCCAGGTCGGGGGGGTCGGCCTCGCTCGTCACCTTGGCCACCCGCTGGGCCACCGGGACCCCGTGGGCCTCGAGGTGCTCGGCGGTGCCGTGGGTGGCCGCGATCTCGAAGCCCAGGTCGACGAAGCGGGCGGCGGCCCGCACGCCGGCCGCCTTGTCGCGGTCGGCCAGCGAGAGGAAGACGAGGCCGGAGGTCGGCAGGTGGTCGCCCGCCGCGGCCTGCGACTTCCCGAAGGCCAGGCCGAAGGTGCGGTCGATGCCCATGACCTCGCCGGTCGAGCGCATCTCGGGGCCGAGCACGGTGTCGACGTCCGGGAAGCGGTTGAACGGCAGCACCGCCTCCTTGACCGCGATGTGCTCGGCGCGGCCGGGCGGCGGCAGCAGGCCCTCCTCCCGCAGCTCGGCCAGCGTGGCCCCGAGCATGACCCGGGCCGCCACCTTGACCAGCGGCACGCCGGTCGCCTTGGACACGAAGGGGACGGTGCGGCTGGCCCGGGGGTTGGCCTCGATGACGAAGACCTGGCCCTGCTTCACCGCGTACTGCACGTTGATGAGCCCCCGGACGTCGAGGGCCTCGGCCAGGCGGCGGGTGTAGTCCTCGATGACCGCCACGGTCTCGGGCGCCAGCGAGTGGGGCGGGATCGAGCAGGCCGAGTCGCCCGAGTGGACGCCCGCCTCCTCGACGTGCTCCATCACCCCGCCGATCAGCACCTCGCCGGCGGCGTCGCGCACGGCGTCGACGTCGACCTCGGTGGCGTCCTCGAGGAACCGGTCGACGAGCACGGGCCGGGTGGCGGACAGCCCGCCCTCGCGGCCCAGGCTGCCGTAGCTGGCCAGCTCCTCCATCGCCCGGCGGAGGCCGTCGGGGTCGTAGACGATCTCCATGGCCCGACCGCCGAGCACGTAGCTGGGCCGCAGCAGGGCCGGGTAGCCGATCCGCTCGACGATGGCGAGCGCCTCGTCGAGGCTCGTCGCCGTGCCGCCGGCGGGCTGGGGGATCTCCAGCCGGGCGCACAGCGCGTTCCACCGCTCCCGATCCTCGGCGGCGTCGATCGACGAGGGCGAGGTCCCGAGCACGAGCTCCGGCGGGAGCGCGCTCGCGAGCTTCAGCGGGGTCTGGCCGCCGAGGGCGACGATGACGCCCTCGAGCGTGCCCGACGCCTGCTCGGCCTCGATGACGTTCAGCGCGTCCTCGAGGGTGAGCGGCTCGAAGTAGAGGCGGTCGGAGGTGTCGTAGTCGGTCGAGACCGTCTCCGGGTTGCAGTTGAGCATGACGGTCTCGATGCCGGCCTCGGCCAGGGCGAAGCTGGCGTGCACGCAGCAGTAGTCGAACTCGATGCCCTGCCCGATGCGGTTGGGCCCCGAGCCGAGGATCAGCACCTTGCGCCGGTCGGACGGCGCCACCTCGTCCTCGTCCTCGTAGGTCGAGTAGTGGTACGGGGTCGCGGCCTCGAACTCGCCGGCGCAGGTGTCGACGGTCTTGAAGGTCGGGCGCACGCCGGCGGCCAGCCGGGCCGCCCGCACGTCGGCCTCCGCCGTCCCCCACAGCCAGGCCAGCTGCGCGTCGCTGAAGCCCAGCTGCTTGGCCCGCTTCCAGTCCCGGGGCCGCATCCCGGCGAAGCCGATCTCGGCCAGGCGCCGGCGCTCCTCGACGATGCGCAGCATCTGGTCGAGGAACCAGGGGTCGACCTTCGTCCGCTCGGCCAGCTCGTCGACGCCGATGCCGCGCCGCAGCGCCGCCTCGAGGTGGAACGGGCGGTCGGGCGTGGCGGTGGCCGCGCGGGTCAGCAGCTCCTCGTCGTCGAGCGCGTCGAGCTCCTGCTCGCCGGGGTCGCAGTTCAGGCCGGCCCGGCCCTGCTCGAGGCTGCGCAGCGCCTTCTGCAGCGACTCCGGGAACGTGCGGCCGATGGCCATGGCCTCGCCGACCGACTGCATCGAGGTGCCGAGGACGGCCGGGCTGCCGGGGAACTTCTCGAAGGCCCAGCGCGGCACCTTGGTGACGACGTAGTCGATCACCGGCTCGAAGCTGGCCGGCGTCTTGCGGGTGATGTCGTTGGGGATCTCGTCGAGCGTGTAGCCGACGGCGAGCTTGGCGGCGATCTTGGCGATGGGGAACCCGGTCGCCTTGGAGGCCAGCGCCGAGGACCGGCTGACGCGCGGGTTCATCTCGATGATGACCATCTCGCCGGTGGCGGGGTCGAGCGCGAACTGGACGTTCGAGCCCCCGGTCTCGACGCCGACGCGGCGGATGCAGGCGAAGGCCGCGTCCCGCATGGCCTGGTACTCGACGTCGGTCAGCGTCTGGGCCGGAGCCACGGTGATCGAGTCGCCGGTGTGGACGCCCATGGGGTCGAGGTTCTCGATCGAGCAGACGACCACGCAGTTGTCGGCGCGGTCCCGCATGACCTCGAGCTCGAACTCCTTCCACCCGGCGATCGACCGCTCGATGAGGATCTCGCTGATCGGGCTGGCGGCCAGGCCGGCGGCGGCGATGCGCTCGAACTCGGCCCGGGTGGTGGCGATGCCGGTCCCCTTGCCGCCGAGGATGTACGCCGGGCGCACGACCACCGGCAGGCCGATGCGCTCGACGATGGCGACGGCCTCGTCCATCGAGTTGGCGGTGGCCGAGGGCGGCACCGCGAGACCGATCTCCTGCATGGCCGCCTTGAACCGCTCGCGGTCCTCGGCGGTGGCGATGGCCTCGGCGTTGGCCCCGATGAGCTCGGGGGTGCCGGGCGCCCCGATCGCGCCCCGCTCGACCAGCTCGATCGCCAGGTTGAGCGCGGTCTGGCCGCCGAGGGTGGGCAGCACGGCGTCGGGCCGCTCCCGCTCGATGACCGCGGCCACGTGGTCGGCGTCGAGCGGCTCGACGTAGGTGGCGTCCGCGAAGTCGGGGTCGGTCATGATCGTGGCCGGGTTCGAGTTGACCAGCACGACCCGGTAGCCCTCGGCCCGCAGAACCTTGCAGGCCTGGGTGCCCGAGTAGTCGAACTCGCACGCCTGGCCGATGACGATGGGCCCGGCCCCGATCAGCAGGATCGACTCGATGTCGTCGCGGCGCGGCACCCTCAGCCCTCCCGGCCGTCGATCAGGGCGGCGAACTCGTCGAACAGGTAGCGGGCGTCGCCCGGCCCGGGCCCGGCCTCCGGGTGGTACTGCACGCCGAAGGCCCGGTGGCGGGGCGCGCGGATGCCCTCGACCACGCCGTCGTTGAGGTTGACGTGGGTCACCTCGACCGCCGGCCCCAGCGAGTCCTCGGCGACGGCGTAGTTGTGGTTCTGGCTGGTGATCTCGACCTGGCCGGTGGCGAGCCGCCGCACCGGGTGGTTGCCCCCGTGGTGGCCGAAGGCGAGCTTGCGGGTGCTGGCGCCGAGCGCCGTGGCGAGCAGCTGGTGGCCGAGGCAGATGCCGAAGATCGGCACCTCGCCGAGCAGCTCGCGGATGGCGTCGGTGGCGTAGCCGACCACCGCCGGGTCGCCGGGGCCGTTGGACAGGAACACGCCGTCGGGACGCCGCTCGAGCACCTCGGCCGCGGGCGTGGACGCCGGCACGACCGTCACCTCGCCGAGGCGGGTGAGGTGGCGCAGGATCGTGCGCTTGATCCCGAAGTCGTAGGCGACGATGCGGCGCCCGCCGCCCGTCGCCGGCACCGTGTAGGGCTCGTCGCAGGTGACGGTGGCGACCAGGTCGACGCCCTCGGTGCCCGGCTCGGCCAGCGCCGCGGCCTTCAGCGTCGCCTCGTCGGCGTCGCCGAACGCGCCCGGCATCGACCCCGCCTCCCGGATGTGGCGGGTGAGCCGGCGGGTGTCGACGCCCGCGATGCCGGGCACGCCGTGGCGCCGCAGGTAGTCGTCGAGGCCGCCGGTGGCGCGCCAGCTGGAGGGGCGGCGGGCCAGGTCGCGCACGATCGTGCCCCGCACGAACGGCCGGCGGCTCTCGTCGTCCTCGTCGTTGGTGCCGTAGTTGCCGATGTGCGGGTAGGTGAAGGTGACGATCTGGCCGGCGTAGCTGGGGTCGGACAGCACCTCCTGGTAGCCGGCGAGCACCGTGTTGAACACGACCTCGCCGGTGGCCACCCCGCCGGGCGCCGGGGCACCGATGAGCTCGCCCTCGAAGGTCGTGCCGTCGGCGAGCACCAGCAGGCCCTCGCGCGGCCTCACGCCCCGACTCCTGTCTGCATGGTCATGCATCGTAGTGCATACCAAGTCATCGCTGCGCCTCGGCGTCGATGACGACGGCCTCGCCGTCGACGACCGTGTGGCGCACCCGGCCGGTGAGCCGCATGCCGGCGTAGGGGGTGTTGCGGCTGCGGCTGGCCAGCCGGTCGGGGTCGACCGTCCAGGTGGCCGACGGGTCGACGACGCAGAGGTTGGCCGGCCGCCCCTCGGCGATCGGGCCGCCGTGGGCGTCGTCCGCGCCGATGATCGCCGCCGGCCGCCAGGACATCAGGGCCAGGACCTCGGCGATCGGCAGGTCGAGGTGGGTGAGCGCCAGCGCCAGCGCGGTCTCCAGCCCGAGCATCCCCGGCGGCGCCTGGTCGAAGGGCTGCTCCTTGGCCTCCGGGGTGTGGGGCGCGTGGTCGGTGGCGATGCAGTCCACCACCCCGCTCGCCAGCCCCGCCCGGACCGCCGCCACGTCGTCGTCGGTGCGCAGCGGCGGGTTGACCTTGAAGACCGGGTCGTAGCTCGCGCAGCAGGCCTCGGTGAGCGTGAAGTGGTGGGGCGTCACCTCGCAGGTCACCCGCAGGCCCTCGGCCTTGGCCGCCGCCACCAGCTCGAGCGACCGGCGGGTCGACAGGTGCTGGAAGTGCACCCGCCCGCCGGTCATCCGGGCCAGCGCGACGTCCCGCATGACCATGACCTCCTCGGCCTCCGCCGGCTGGCCCGGCAGGCCGAGGCGGGACGACCAGGCGCCCTCGTTCATCGCTCCCCCGCCGGAGAGCACCGCGTCCTCGCAGTGCTGGGCGAGGACGACGCCGAGCGCGGAGGCGTACTCGAGCGCCCGGCGCATGAGCCGGCCGTCCTGCACGCCCGTGCCGTCGTCGGTGAACAGCCGCACCCCGAGCGCGGCCAGCTCGGCCATCGGGGTGAGCTGCTCCCCCGCCCGGCCCACCGTGATGGCCGCCGAGGTGCGCACGTCGCAGCAGGCCGCCCGACCGAGCTCGAGCACCTCGCGGGCGACGCCGGCGGAGTCGATGGCGGGGGTCGTGTTGGGCATGGCCAGCACGCACGTGAAGCCACCGAGGACGGCGGCGCGCGCGCCGGTCTCGATCGTCTCGGCCTCCTCGGCGCCCGGCTGGCGCAGGTGGGTGTGCAGGTCGACGAGCCCCGGGGCGACGACGCAGCCGCCGGCGTCGAGGGTGACGTCGGCGACCAGGTCGCGGCCCTCGCCCTCGGGCACGACGGCGGCGATGCGGCCGTCCTCGACGAGCACGTCGGCCCGGCGGCTGCCGGTGGCGTCGACGACCTCGCCGCCACGGATGGCGATCGTCTTCATCGGGCGTCCCTCCCGGGCAGGTCGCGGCTCAGGTCGGCGCCGGAGCCGAGCAGGTCGTAGAGCACGGCCATGCGCACGGCGACGCCGTTGCGCACCTGGTCGATGACGACGGAGCGGGGCAGGTCGGCGACGTCGGCGGCGATCTCGACGCCCCGGTTCATCGGGCCGGGGTGCATGACGATCGCCTTGTCCCGCAGCAGGTCGACCCGGCGCCGGGTCAGCCCGTAGCAGGCCGTGTACTCGCGCAGCGACGGCAGCAGCGCCTCGAGCATGCGCTCGCGCTGCATGCGCAGCAGGTAGACGACGTCGACCGTCGGCAGCACGGCGTCGAGGTCGTGGTCGACCCGCACCGGCCAGCCCTCCACCGACGGCGGCAGCAGCGTCGGCGGCGCCACCAGCGTGACCTCGGCGCCCAGCTTGGTGAACGCCCACACGTCGCTGCGGGCCACCCGGCTGTGGTTGATGTCGCCCACGATGGCGATGTGCAGGCCGTCCAGGCCGCCGAGGTGGTCGCGGATCGTGTAGCAGTCGAGCAGCGCCTGGGTCGGGTGCTCGTGCCAGCCGTCGCCGGCGTTGATCACGCTGCCCGACACCCAGCGCGCCACCTGGTGGGGGACGCCGGAGGAGGCGTGGCGCACGACGATGGCGTCGACGCCCATGGCCTCGATCGTCGCCACCGTGTCCCGCAGCGACTCGCCCTTGTTCACCGACGACGTCGGCACCGAGAAGTTCAGGGTGTCGGCCGACAGCCGCTTGGCCGCCTGCTCGAAGCTGAGCCGGGTGCGGGTCGAGCTCTCGTAGAACAGCCAGGTGACCGTGCGACCCTGCAGCGCCGGCACCTTCGGCATCCGGCGCCGGCCGACCTCGACGAAGCTGTCGGTGAGGCGCAGCAGGCGCTCGATGTCGGCGACCTCGAGCTCGGCGATGCCGAGCAGGTGGCGGGCGCTCACCGGTGCTCCTTGCTCATCTCGCCGATCTCGACGCCCTCCAGGGTGGCGTTCACCACCTCGTCGCGCCGGGTGGGCAGGTTCTTGCCCACGAAGTCGGGCCGGATCGGCAGCTCCCGGTGCCCGCGGTCGACCATGACCGCGAGCTGCACGGCCCGCGGCCGCCCGTAGCTGTGGACGGCGTCGAGGGCCGCCCGGATCGTGCGGCCGGTGAAGATGACGTCGTCGACCAGCACGACCACCCGGCCGGTGAGGTCGACCGGGATCTCCGTCACGGCGGACGGCAGCACCGGGCGCAGGCCGATGTCGTCGCGGTGGAAGGCGACGTCGAGCGTGCCGAGCGGCGGCGCCTCGCCGTCGATCTTCGCCAGCGCCTCGGCCATGGCCTCGGCGAAGGTGACGCCGCCGGTCTGCAGGCCGACGAGCACGACGTCGTCGAGCCCGTGGTTGCGCTCGAGCACCTCGTGGGCCATGCGCCAGATCGCCCGGCGCACGTCGTCGGCGTCGAGCACCTGCGTCCGCGCAACGAAAACGCCCCCGAAGGGGGGCGTGCTCCGTCGTTCGCGCTCTGCCACTGCGGGGACCTCCCCATCGTCTGCCCGTACGGGTCTCGCCGGACCCGCTTCACGGTCAGGACCACAGGCTAGCAGCGGCCCTCCCGATCCCCGGGCATCCGGGGCCGCTCCCGGGACCAGACGACGGCGCCGCCGGCCTCCCCCAGGCGCCGGAACCCGGCGCGGGCCGCGACCCGGGCCGAGGCGGCGTTGCCCGGGTCGGTGCGGGCCCAGACCTGCACGAGCCCGCACGCGTCGGACAGCGCCCACCCGGCGAGCAGGCGCACGGCGGCCGTCGCCAGGCCCCGCCGCCGGTGCGGAGCGGCGATCCACCACCCGGCCTCGGCCCGCCGGCGGGCCCGGTCGACGTTGCGCAGGCCCACCTCGCCCAGCACCGCCGGGCCGCCCGCCAGCGGCGCGACGACGAGGTCGAGCGCCAGGCCGCGGGCCCGGCGCTCGGCCGCGCCGGCGATCCACCGGGCGGCGGCCTCCGGGGACGGGTCCCCGGGCACGCGGGCGCCGGCGGCCACGGCCGGGTCCCGCCAGGCGGCGACGAGGGCGGCGACGTCGGTCGGGGTGGGGGCCCAGGGGCGCAGCACGATGCCCGCGCCCCGGTCGACGAGCGGCGGGTCGGGCAGCGGGATCGGGGCCGGGGGCGGCCGGTCGGGGCCGTCGCCCCCGCCGCCGGGGGTGGCCCCCGGCCCGCCCATCAGCCCTCGGCGCCCGGCGCGGGCGCCCGGCCGTCGCCGGACGGGCGGGCGTCGGCGGCGATGGCCGACAGGACGCCGTTGACGAACCGGGGCGAGTCGTCGGTGCCGAACCGGCGGGCGAGCACGACCGCCTCGTTGAGGATCACGGCCGTCGACCGCTCGGGCACCTCGAGCAGCTCGTAGGTGCCGATGCGCAGCACCGCCCGGTCGACCGCGGCCAGCCGGGCCACGGTCCAGCGGGGGGCGACCCGCCGGGCCAGCTCGGCGTCGATGCGCTCGCGGTGGGCGTCGACCCCCAGGGCCAGCTCGACCGCCAGGTCGTCCGGCCGGACCGGCAGCTCGGCCAGCACGTCCTCGACGGGGACGCCCTTGGCCTCGGACTCGTAGAGCAGCTCGAGGGCCCGCTCGCGCGCCGCCCGCCGGCGCTCCGGACCGGCGGGGTCGAGGTCGCCCACGGGCACGGGCCTCACGCCCGCGTCAGGTACTCGCCGGTGCGCGTGTCGACCTTGATGCGGTCACCGGGGTTGACGAACAGCGGCACCTGGACGACGAGGCCCGTCTCCAGGGTGGCGGGCTTGCGGGCCCCGGACACCCGGTCGCCCTGGACGCCGGGCTCGGTCTCGGTCACCGCCAGCTCGACCGCCGCCGGCAGGTCGGTGCCGATGATCTCGTCCCGGTAGAACTGCAGCAGCACCGACGACCCCTCGACCAGGTAGTTGACGGCGTCGCCGAGCGCCTCCGGCGGGACGGTGATCTGCTCGTAGGTCGTGTTGTCCATGAACACGTAGTCGGCGCCGTCCCGGTAGAGGAACTGCATCTCCCGCTTGTCGACCACGGCCTGCTCGACGCGCTCGTCGGCCCGGAAGGTCTTGTCGAGGATGTTGCCCGAGCGGATGTTGCGCAGCTTGGTGCGCACGAACGCCCCGCCCTTGCCGGGCTTGACGTGCTGGAACTCGACGACCTGGAAGAGACCCTCCGGCAGGTCGAGCGTCATGCCGGTCTTGAGGTCGTTGGTCGAGGTGGCAGCCATGCGGCGTCGGCTCCTGGCGCGGGTGTGACTACAGGGTGGGGTCCTTGGGCGCCAGCGTCAGCGTGCGGCACCCCTCGGCGGTGACCACGACCGTGTCCTCGATGCGGACACCGCCGTGCTCGGGCAGGTAGACACCGGGCTCGACGGTCACGACGTGGCCGTCGGCCAATGTACCAGGGGCGTTGGCCGACACCCGAGGCGCCTCGTGGATGTCGAGCCCGACGCCGTGGCCGGTGCCGTGGAGGAAGGCGTCCTCCAGGCCCGCCTCCCGCAGCACGGCGCGACACGCCTCGTCGACGTCCTTGGCGGCCACCCCGGCCCGCACCGCGGCGACGCCGGCCGCCTGCGCCTCGGCGACGGCGTCGAGCATCCGCCGCTGCTCGGCCGAGACCTCGCCGACGGCCACCGTGCGCGTCATGTCCGAGTGGTAGCCGTCGACCAGCGCCCCGAAGTCGATGACGACGAGGTCGCCCTCGGTGATGCGCCGCTCCCCCGCCCGGTGGTGGGGCATGGCGCCGTTCGGGCCCGACGCCACGATCGTGTCGAACGACGGGCCCTCGGCGCCGAGCCGGCGCATCTGCCACTCGAGCTCCAGCGCCACCTCGGCCTCGGTCGGCGCCTCGCCGAGGCGGTGGCGCACCGCCGCCAGGGCGGCGTCGGCGATGGCGCAGGCCGCCTGGATGCGGGCGACCTCGCCGGCGTCCTTCACCCGGCGCAGGTCCTCGACCAGGCCCTCGGTGGGCACCAGCTCGGCGTCGGGGAACCACTCGCCGGCGAACCGGCGCTGCTGCCCCCAGGTGACCGCCTCGGCCTCGAGGCCGAGGCGGCCCACGCCCTTGGCCGCGCCCGCGAGCAGCGTGCGCTGCTCGTCGGCGGTGCGGCCGATCTCGATGTCGGCCTCGACCCCCGCCGCGGCGAGCTGGGCGGCGGCCTGGTCGCGGTAGCGACCGTCGGTGACGAACACCAGCCGGTCGGGCGTGACGAGCAGGAGGGCCGCCGACCCCGTGAAGCCGGTGAGGTAGCGGATGTTGGTGACGTTGGTGACCAGCAGCGCGTCACAGCCGGCCTCGGCCAGCCGGGCCCGCAGCCGGGCCGACCGGTCGACGACGTCCATCGGGGGCAGCGACTCTCGGCGGAAGCTCACCCGCCCGAGGATAGGCCCGGACCCTCCGCGCCCCGCCCGAGCAGCCGGGCGACCGCCTCGACCGCCAGCTCGTAGCCGTGGCCGCCGAAGCCGGCGATGGTGCCGGTCGCCACCGGCGCCACGACCGACGTCCGCCGCCACGGCTCCCGCGCGTCGGGGTTGGACAGGTGGACCTCGACCACCGGGCCGTCGAAGGCGGCGAGCGCGTCGTGGAGCGCCCAGGCGTAGTGGGTGAAGGCCCCGGGGTTGACGATGATCGCCGCGCACCGGCCCCGGGCGGCGTGGACGGCCTCGACCGCCTCGCCCTCGTGGTTCGTCTGCCGGTGCTCGAGGGCCAGCCCGAGACGGGCGGCCGCCCGCTCGGCGGTCGCCACGTGGTCGGCCAGCGTGGCCCGGCCGTAGACCTCGGGCTCCCGCTCGCCGAGCAGGTCGAGGTTCGGGCCGTTGAGCAGCAGCACGAGCGGGCGCCCGGCGCCCGGCGGGGTGGCGCTCACGGCGACCCCGCCAGCGCGGCCAGCGCCTCGGCGGCGACGGTGGGGTCGACCCCGGTGACGACCTCGACGCCGTCTGGGCCGTCGAGGGCGAAGGTGAGCCCGTCGACGGCCTTCTTGTCCCGGGCCATCAGCGTCATCAGCTCGTCGGGGTCGACGCCGGGGGGTGGGGCGGTCGGCAGGCCGTAGCCCTCGACCACCCGACGGTGGTGGGCGACGCGGGCGTCGTCGATCCGCCCGAGCCGGCGGGCGAGCTCGGCGGCGTAGACGAGGCCGACGGCGACGGCCTCGCCGTGGCGCAGGTCGTAGCGCCCGGCGGTCTCCAGCGCGTGGGCGAGCGTGTGGCCGTAGTTGAGGACCGCCCGGCCCCGCCGGGCGCCGACCCGCTCGCGCTCGTCGGCGGCGACGACCTCGGCCTTGATGCGCACGCAGGCGGCCACCCGCTCGTCCAGCGGCAGGGCGGTGAGGTCCCGGCCGGTGAGGAAGTGGTACTTGGCCATCTCGCCGAGCCCGCTGCGCCGCTCCCGCTCGGGCAGCGTGGCCAGGGCGTCGAGGTCGCACAGGACCGCTCCCGGCTGCCAGAACGCCCCGACGAGGTTCTTGCCCTCGGGGAGGTTGACGCCGGTCTTGCCGCCGATGGCGGCGTCGACCATGCCGAGCAGCGTCGTCGGCACGTGGACGACGCCGACGCCCCGGTGGTAGACGGCCGCCGCGAAGCCGGCGACGTCGGTGACGAGGCCGCCCCCGACCGCGACGACCCGGTCGGCGCGGGTGAGGCCCCAGCGCGCCCAGGCCCGGCACAGCTCCTCGACCGTGGCCAGCGTCTTGGCCTCCTCGCCCTCGCCGATCGTGAACACCTCGTGCTCGCAGCCGGGGTCGACCTCGAACCCGATGGCGGCCTGGGTGACGACGGCGACCCGCCGGACCTCGCCGAGCACCTCCGGCAGCCGGCGCCGCACCCCCGACCCCACGAGGACCGGGTAGCTGCCGCCGCCGGCGCGGACGGTGACGGTGTGGGTGGTCACGGCGACGCCACCGGGGTGCCGGTGACCAGCGCGGCGATGTGGCGGGCGAGCGCCCGCTTGGGCTTCTCGTCGCCCTGGTGGAAGGGCTCGACGTCGACGGCGAGGTCGGCGACCTCCTCGTAGAGCGGCCGGCGCTCGGCGAGCAGCCGCGCCAGGGCGCCGGCGGGGTCGTCGCCGGCCAGGAGCGGGCGGTGGGTGGGGTCGGTGCGGGCGGCGAGGAACGCGGGCGAGGCCTGGAGCCAGACGACGACGGCCCGGGCGGCCCGCAGCCGGGCCCGGTTCTCGGCCCGGGTGACGGCACCGCCGCCCGCGGCGACGACGAGGGGCTCGGGCCGGTCGAGCAGGTCGGCGAGGACCTCGGCCTCGAGCGTCCGGAACGCCTCCTCGCCCCGCTCCTCGAACAGCCGGGGGATGACCAGCCCGGCCCGCAGCTCGACCTGCTCGTCGACGTCGGCGAACGGGCGGGCCAGCTCCTTCGCCAGCCGCCGGCCCACCGTGCTCTTCCCGACGCCCATGAGGCCGACGAGCACCACGTGGCGGTCGCGGGCGCCCTGGTCAGCCATGGCGTCGGCGGGCCGCGGCGCGGCGGTCGGCGATGGTCCGGAGCACGCCACGACGATACCGGCCGGGCCCCGACCCGCCGGAACGGCGGCGGCGTCGCCGGCGGTCACACCGCGACCAGGGCGACGACCAGCCCGCCGGCGGCGACCGCGGGCCCGAACGGGAACGGCTGGTTGCGCCGCCGGACGGCGAGGAGCACGACGCCCACCACCGAGCCCAGGAGGCCGGCGACGAGCCCGGCGGTGAACACGCCCTGGGCCGGCATCAGGGCCGGGTGGTCGGCGCGCCACGAGCACCACCCGACCACCGCCCCGACCACCGTCGCCAGCCGCACGTCGCCGAACCCCATCGCCCGCGGGGAGACGAGGTGCAGGGTCAGCAGCAGCCCGCCGTAGAGCAGGGCGCCGAGGAGCGCGCCCCCGAGCCGCCGGAGCGGTCCGTCGACCAGCGACGCGCCGACGAGCCCGGCCGCCACCAGCGCGCCGGTGGTCCGGACGAAGGCCGTCGGGATGCGCATGACCGCCAGGTCGACGGCGGACATGGCCACCGAGCCCGCGGCCAGGCACAGCAGCGGGACGAGCACCGGCGACCAGCCCGCCGCAGCGGCGACCGCGGCGAACAGCGTGCCGGTCGCCAGCTCGGTGAGGCCGTAGCCGGTCGCCAGGCCCTCGCCGCACGACCGGCACCGCCACCGCCGGACGGTGGCGGGG
>PKRH01000096.1 GCA_017577565.1 Thermoanaerobacterales bacterium
GCGCCGGTCGGCCCGGGTCCACGCTGCCGGCGGCAGCCGGCGTGCCGGCGCGCCGGCGCCGCCCGCGGGTCGCCGGTTGGCGCGATGAGCTTCGGCGGGCGCACCGGTCGAACCTGCAGACCCACACGCACGATCCGGGAGGAACGACCATGCCCCAGCTCGTCCCGAACCTGTGGTTCGACGGCCAGGCCGAGGAGGCCGCGAACTTCTACGTCTCGGTGTTCCCGAACTCCGAGATCCTGAAGGTGGTCCGGTACACCGAGGCGGGCCCCGGCCCCGCCGGCTCGGTGGTGACCGTCGACTTCAGCCTCGACGGCGTGCGGTTCACGGCCATCAACGGCGGGCCGGACTTCACGTTCGACGAGGCGGTCTCGTTCGCCGTCATGTGCAAGGACCAGGACGAGGTCGACCACTACTGGTCGCGGCTCCTCGAAGGCGGCGGCCAGGAGGGGCCGTGCGGCTGGCTGAAGGACCGCTACGGGCTGTCCTGGCAGGTGGTCCCGGTCCGGCTGGAGGAGCTGCTCGCCGACCCCGACCCCGAGCGGGCCCGGCGGGCGACCGAGGCGATGTTCACGATGCGCAAGATCGACATCGCCGCGGTCGAGGCCGCGGCCGACGGGGTCGGCGCGGCGTAGCGGCCCTCGCCCGGCGGTCGACCGCCGCGGTTTGCGGCCCCTCCTCCGGGGCAGCCGTGCGCGGGGACCACCCCGCACGCCGACCCCGGAAGGAGCGGTCGCACCATGGACGACACGACCATCTGGATCCTGGTGATCGCCGCCCTCGCGGTGGCGGCGCTGGTCGCCGTCACGCTCGCGAGGAGGGCGGCGCACCGGCGGCGGTTGCGGGAGCGGTTCGGCCCCGAGTACGACCGGGCGGCCGAGCGCCGGGGCAGCCGGCGAGGCGCCGACGCCGAGCTGGACGAGCGGCTCGACCGCCACGACCGCCTCGACCTGCGCCCGCTCGGCCCCGAGTCCCGCGAGGCCTACGCCGCCCGCTGGGACGAGGTGCAGTCCCGCTTCGTCGACGCCCCCGAGGTGGCGGTGCGCCACGCCCAGGTGCTGCTCGACGCGGTGATGGCCGAGCGCGGCTACCCGATCGGCGACGAGCTCACGGCGCGCGTCGACCTGGTGTCGGTCGACCACCCCGAGCTGGCGGACCACTACCGTGTCGCCCACCGCCTGCACGTCGAGTCGGTCGGCGCGGGCGACGGCGCCACCGAGGCGCAGCGGCAGGCGCTCCTGCACTACCGGGCGCTGTTCGCCGAGCTGCTCGACGCCGGACGTGGCGGCGACGGCGTCGGTGACGAGCTCGTCGACCCCGTGGTCGAGGACGGCGTCGCGGAGGACCGGACCGCCGTCGGGGACGACCGGCCCCGGCACATGATCCCGCGTCGGCCCTGACCCGGCCCCCTCCTCGCCGGCCCTCGACCGGCCCGCCGTCGCGCGGACGTGCAGGGTGACGGCGGGCCGGTGCGCGTGCGGCGCGGCAGATCAGGCCGCCTCGACGCCGGTGTCACAGCACGCCCGTACCCGGGTCCCGTGCGAGCGCGTGAGGACGGCCGATCCGGCCTGACGAGCGACGAGCGCAACTGGACCGGCGATCTGGGGCGTGACCTAGAGTGCGCCACACCGAAGGGGATGGGACAGCAGGGGCGGACATGGCGATGGGGCGGGCACTGGCGGCGGTGAGCCGCGCACACGCGAGCCGGCGGCGATGGTGCGGGCGGCGCCGGCGCTGGGTCGGAGAGACGCCGTGACCGCGTCGCTCCCGGCAGGTGACCTCGCCGAGCACGACCTCGGTCGTCTCGTGATGCTCGGCAGCGGCGGGGAAGGGGACGTCTTCGCGCTGCCCGACCACCCGGGCTACGTCTACAAGCGCTACCTGACGAGCGAGACGCCCAACGGCGCGGCGCTGAGCGCCCTGATGACGCTGCGTGCCCGGATGGCGCCGGCCGATCGCTCGCTCGTCGACGACACCTGCGCGTGGCCGCTGGCGCGGGTCATGGACGGCCGCCAGCTCGTCGGGTTCGTCATGCCGGCCGCCGACCGCCGCTTCTCCCACACCGTGCGGACCGGGCCCGCCGCCGGGCGGACGATCCTCGCGGAGCTGCAGCACATCGTCTTCCGGGACCGGTCCCAGAACCTCGACCTCGACGTCCCCCGGGACCGCGTCGTGCTCCTCCAGCTCTGCCTGCGGTGGGCGGAGGTGATCGACGTCCTCCACCGCCACGACGTCGTCGTCGGGGACGTGTCGCCCCGCAACCTGCTGTGGTCCGTGGCGGGGGGACCGTCGGTGTTCTTCCTCGACTGCGACGGGTTCCGGTGCCGGGGCACGGCGTCGGTGCTCCGGCCCAAGCAGACGCCCGACTGGAACGATCCGGCGCTCGGGGCGGGGCAGTCGCCGACGATCGAGTCCGACCGCTACAAGCTGGCGCTGGTCGTCATCCGCTGCCTGGCGGCCGACCCACGGCGGCGGCCGGAGCGGCCCGCGCCGAGCGACCTCGAGCCGGCCCTGGCGGATCTCGTCGCTCGCGCGGCCGGTTCGCCGGACGAGCGCCCGACCGCCGCCGAGTGGGTCGATGCCCTGCGGAGGCTGGTCGGCGGGGGCGCATCGGCGGCTGCGGCGAGCGGGCCGGCGTCACCCCCGCGACAGGCACAGGCGACGCGCCGGCCCGCCGGTCGAGCCCCGGTCACGAAGCGCCCGGTGATCGACCTGAGCGACGCGCCGGCGCGCCGCTCCGCACCGGCCGGCTTGCCACCGACGATCGCGCCGCCGGAGCGGCCGATCCTCGACCTCACGTCACCCCACACAGAGAAGGATCAGAAGTGAGCGACGGGTTCCTGGTACTGCCGTTCTACGCCGTGTGCGACGAGTCGTCCTCGATGGCCGACGAGGTCGACACGGTGAACACCAGCCTCAAGGAGCTGCACAGCGAGATCGTCACGCAGCCGGTCATCGCGGACAAGACGCGGTTCGCGCTGATCGGGTTCAGCACCGAGGCGCGGGAGCTCCTCCGCCTCTCCGACCTCTCGACGGTCAGCTCGATGCCGGGCATCGTGGCCGACGGCCTGACCGCCTACGGGCGGGTGTTCTCGCTGCTGCGCGACGTCATCGAGCGCGACGTCCGCAACCTCAAGAACGACGGTCTCCGGGTCTACCGGCCGACGGTCTTCTTCCTGAGCGACGGGCTGCCGACCGACCCCGACGAGTGGCCCGAGGAGCACGCCCGGCTGGTCGACCAGAGCTGGACCTACCGCCCGAACATCATCGCCTTCGGCATCGGTCAGGCCGACGCCCAGACGATCGGCCAGGTGGCGACGCTCAAGGCCTACATGGTGAACGACGGCGTCAACCCGGCGGCCGCGCTCCAGGAGTGGGCACGATCGCTGACCAAGTCGATCGTGGCATCGGCGAGCGCCACCGAGGACGGCCAGGTGCGCCTCGTCGTCCCCCCGCCGCCGGAGGGCTTCACCGAGGTCCAGCTCGACGAGCTGTGATGCGCGATCGGACCAACGCCTTCGAGGGCTGGCCGTACGACGACGTGCCGCCCCCTGCGGACCGGACGCTGCCCCCACCGCCGCCACCGCCGCCGTCGGTCGCGGCGCCGGTGGTGCCCGACGTCGTGGGCGAGCCGTCCCGTGCCGCCCAGGCGCCCTGGTGCCTCGGGGTGGCGCCGGTCGACCAACCGGTCGGCCTGGCGCTGCCGCCCGACACGGTGCTCGACGGCGGGTCGGTCGCGCATCGGGATGCAGGGATCACGTGCGAGGTCCGCCTGGTGTCGGCCCGGGGTGCGAGCCACCGCTGCTACGCGGAGCCCCGGCAGGACCACGCCGGCGTCCACGTCGTCGACGGGTGGATCCTCGCCGCGGTGGCCGACGGCGCCGGATCCGAGCCGTTGTCCCACGTCGGCGCCCGGCTCGCGGTCGAGGTCGCCTTGGAGCGGCTGGCCCTCGCCGTGCAGGACCGCGAGGACGACGACCTGCCGCGGAGCCCCGCGCGGCTCCTCCCGACGGAGCTGGTGGACGGCCTGCTGCGCGACGTGGCGACGGTCATGTGCGAGCGCGCTCGGCGGGAGCTGGCGTCCAGGGTCGAGCCGCGTCGGCTGAGCACGACCCTGTGCGTGGCGGCCGTCTCGCCGCCGGATCCGAAGGGTCGCCTCATCTCCTCCGTGTGGCGGATCGGCGACAGCACCGCCTACGTGCTCGACGACGACCGGCTGGTCCCGGTGTTCGGCGAGCGGGGCACGGGCGAGCTCGTCTCGTCGGCGACGGATGCGCTGCCGATGTCGACCACGCCGGAGCGCAAGGACGGGACGATCACCGCCGACAACCCGCTGTTCCTCGTGACCGACGGCCTGGCGATGCCGCTCGGTGACGGGTCCGGCGAGGTGGGGCGCTACCTCGCCGAGCGCTGGCAGGAGCCGCCCGACCCGCTGACGTTCCTGGTCCAGTCCCAGTTCCACCGCAAGAGCTTCGACGACGACCGGTCGGTCGTCGGCATCTGGGCCCGCTGAGGCCGGCACACCGTGGACGAGCCGATCGACGTCTCGGCGCTCGGCGCGCTGACCAAGCTCGACGAGGGCGGCGAGGGGGTGGTGTACCGCTGCGGCCGGCACCCCGACCTCGTCCTCAAGCGCTGGCACCGGCCGCAGCCGAGCATCGGACGGACCCTTCAGCGCCTCGACGAGCGGTTGCGGCACCTGCCCGCCGACCAGCTCGCCTACGTGCGGTCCCGGATGGTCCTGCCCCGCCGGCTCGTCGTCGAGCGGGGATCGGTCGTCGGCTTCCTGATGCCCCGCGTGCCCGACGAGTTCTACGCGGAGTCCGACCAGGGCAAGCGGTTCCTCGTCGAGCTGCAGCACCTGGTCTACGCGGGCACGCCGAAGGTGCGCACGCTCGGCCTGCCGCGCGTCACCCTCGACGACCGCCTCGAGCTGCTCCGGCAGTGGACGACGGTGGTCGCCTTCCTGCACGCCATCGGCGTCGTCGTCGGTGACATCTCCGAGCGCAACCTGCTGTGGACCCTGTCGCCCGAGCCTCGCGCCCTGTTCATCGACTGCGACGCGATGCGCATCGAGGGCGAGGTCGACGAGCGGGCCGCCGTGCAGGCGCCGGACTTCCGCGACCCCGCGGCGGAGCGCGCGCTCACCAGGGCCAGCGACTCGTACAAGCTCGGCCTGGTGGTCACGCGGGTGCTGACCGGCGATTTCCACGCCACGCTCGACGCCCGGGTGCCGGACGATCCCACCGGGCGGTACGACGCCGCGGCGCTGAACGCCGTGATCGCCCGCACGCGACTGGGCGACGCGGCATCACGGCCGACGGCGGACGAGTGGCTGGCCGCCCTGGGCGGGTCGCTGGTGAGCGTCGGGCCGATCGGGCTGCGGCACCTGGTCGCCAGCGCGTTCCGCGACGGCGACTGGGAGCGGGTGCTGGCGGTCGCCGCCCAGGATCCGCAGCGGGCGCCACGGCGAGCCGTCACGCGGGCGCTCGCGCACCTCGCCCTGGAGCAGCCGGTCGAGGTCGTGGCGGCCGAGATCGCCGGCTCCGTGCTGCGCGTCCGGTTCCGCTGGCCGCCGGCGGGCGTGATCGACGAGGTGCGGGTCCGGATCCGCCACGGCGGGTCCGACGACGTGCAGGTCGTGCCCCGGCCGGCCGGCCCCGTCGGTCACCTCGAGGTCCTGCTCGACGCCGCCGAGTCGTCCGACGTCCAGGTGCTGCTCGAACCCTCGTCGTCGCGGCTGGAGGGCGCACTCCTCCCGCTCCCCGACACGGTGTGCGTCCCCGTCGCCCTGCCCACCACGTGAAGGAAGGACATGCCTGAGTCTTCGTCGACCTCCCCGACCTCGACGGCGGACGAGCTCCGCCGCTTGGCCGACCACCCCCTCCTCGGGCACCGCAGCGACCAGCTCCGCGCCCTCGCCGACGACCTCGCCGACGTCGACCGGCTGCAGCGCTGGGTCGACGTCGACCTGTTCGCCGCCTTCGAGGTGAGCACGGACGACGACGTCCCGCTGCCCGACGAGACGTCCCGCACGCTGCGGTGGCTCGAGGCGGCGCGCGGCGTCCTCATCTTCTTCCCGCTGGTCGTCACCTGGGCGGGGGTGGCCTCGGCGGCGACGGGCTACGCCCGCCTGATCGACGTCGACCCCGAGGCCGCCTCCACCTCGTTCCTCGCGCTGTGGGAGAGCGGCTTCGACGGCCACGCACCCCTCGGGCTGACCCTCTGGCGCGTGGCGATCCTCGACGTGATGTTCATCGTGTGCCTGATCGCCGCGTCGCTGGTGGCCGGCCGCCTGCGCAACCGTCGTGAACGCCGGCTCCACGAGGAGGCCCGGTCGCTGCGGGCCGAGCTGGCGTCGGTGCTGGTGGACGTCGGCCTCCGGCTGGGCGAGGTCCGCCTGTCGTCGCCGGCCCGCTTCCAGGCGGAGCTGTCGAAGTCGGCCGAGCTCATGGCGACGTGGCACGAGAAGGCGGTGGCGGCGACCGAACCGACGGCCGCGGCGGCGCTGGAGCTGAGCACGGCGAGCCGGGAGCTCGTCGGCACCATCGAGACCGTGCGGGCGGCCAACGCGACGATGGGCGACCAGATCGACGCCCTGACCGCCCAGGTGAAGGAGTTGACCGAGAGCGAGGCCCAGCTCCGGGACCGGCTCGACACGCTCTTCGCCGACCACGCCGCGGTGCAGGAGGAGAGCAGGAGGACCCGGGCGTCGCTGGAGCAGGTCGTCACCTCGACGGGCCAGCTCCTCCAGGCGCTGGAGCAGGAGGCGCAGCGGTCGAGCTCGGCCGCGACGTCGGCCCTGGAGGAGAGCCGTCGGATCGTGGAGCTGGCCGAGGCGGCGCGGGACGCGCAGGCCAACCTGACCTCCGCGGTCGAGAAGCTCGTGGTGCAGGTGGGCGACGCGACCGCCGCGATCACCGGCGTGAGCACGAGCCTGCAGTCCGCCGGCTCGGCCTTCGAGACCACCGTGTCGTCGACGAGCGATGCGCTCGGCCGGGCGAGCGCGGCGCTGGAGGCCTCGGTGTCGTCCACGGGCGAGGCGCTCGGCCGTGCCAGCGCGGCGATCGAGGGTGCGGCGGCGAGCGAGCAGTCGGTCGCGGAGCACCTGCGGAAGGCGAGCGCCAGCGTCGAGTTCAGCATGGGCACGGTGCGTGAGGACCTGGAGGCGCTCGGGGCGCTGGTCGGCCAGCTGGTCGAGTCCTTCCGGCAGCTCGCGGAGGAGATCGAGCGACTCCGCGACGCCGAGCCGCCGGCAGCATGAGGCAGCAGCGCGAGCACACCGACGTCGTCTCCCTCGCCGGCTGGCTGTTCGCCGACCTGCTCCTCGCCCTGGTGGTGGTGACCCTGGCGTCGGGGGCGGGCCGGTCGCCGGGGTCGGGGTCCGAGGGTGCGGGCGACGAACCGGAGCGGGTGACGACGACCGAGACCACGACGACGACCGTCCAGCCGGAGGGCGTCGAGCCGACGCCGTTCACGTTCGAGGTCGCCGGTGACTACGGCGTGCTGACGGGCCCCGACGGTCCCGCCAAGGACGCCGAGCGGGAGCGGGTCATCGGCGAGATCCGGTCGAACTTCGAGGCGGCGGGGGTGACGACCCGGCGGGTCGGGTTCGTCCTGACGTTCGGGGTGCACGCCAGCCCCGGCGAGGGCACGGCGCTCGCCCGCCTCTACAACGACCTGCTGCGGGCCGCCCAACCGCAGATGTTCGAGGGGGCGACGATGCGGGACTTCTGGAGCTCGGCCGGCCCGACCGGTGTCGCCCGGTTCGAGGTCTACTTCATGCGGTGATGTGCGGGGCACCTCGTGCGGGCGGTCGAGGTGATCACTCGGCCGCGGCGGGGTGGCCGGTGACGATCGGCGCGTTGACGACCGCCTGGACGGCCTCGGGGTCGGTGAGGCGGGCGAGCAGGATCGAGTCGGCGAGCCAGTCGGGGATGCAGTTCGCGAACTTCAGGCCGTCCGTGGCCTCCTCGGCGAGGTCGAGGAGCTCGTCGACGGGGGTCGTGAGGTCGAGCGCCGCCCGCACGTCGGGCGCGGTGGTGTCGTCGGGGAGTCGGATCGACAGGTTGTCGATGGCCCCGGTCGAGCGGCGGCCGAGCCGGGCGGCGAGCTCGAGGTTTGCTCGCAGGCCGGCGAACGTCCACCACTGGGTGGCGCCGTCGGGCCGGCGCCGGAGGTAGGTCGCGCCGTCGGCTCGCAGCCCGGGGAACTCGTCACGGGCCTCGTCGAGTGCGGTCGCGGCTCGCCGGGAGAGGGGCACGCCGGGATCGTCGCCGGCCAGCACCGCGCCGATGGAGCGGCTCAGCTCGTTCGAGAGCACCTGCGTCGTGCCCTGGTAGCGGATCCGGCCCTTCCGGTCGGTCAGCTCGACGTGCACCCGCCGGCGACGCCAGTCGACCTCCAGGATCCGCCAGCCCCGGCCGCCGAGCAGCAGCACGGGTGGGCCGTCGCGGGTCTGGAACGCCGCGGCGATGCCGAGGTCGTGGACGTGGCCGACCTCGCGTCGCCCCGCCAGCACCGTGAACACGGGTGGCGTGGTGAACACCGACGTCAGGTCGATGAAGTTGCGTCGGCCGAGCTCGAGGTCCGCCTGGCGGCCGATCGACAGCATCCCGCCGTCGGCGTGGAGGTAGCCGTGGGCGACCAGGTGCTCGACCACCGCGTCGTCCAGCAGCGCCACGTCGGGGCCGAACACCGGTGGGTCGCCGAGCCACTCGGTCCACGTGCGGCCGCCGACGGCGCCCTCCTGCAGGGCGAGCGCCAGCAGCTGGTGGGCGAGCAGGTGAGCGGGCATGGGCGGCGGCGTGACCGGCTCGACGTAGCCGGCGCGCCACAGGCGGGTGATGCCGCACGCCTGCACGAGGGATTCCTCGCGGGTCGCCAGGAACAGCGTGTTGCTCGTCGCGCCCGCTCGGCGGCCGCTGCGTCCGAGCCGCTGCAGGAACGACGCCACCGACGACGGCGCGTCGATCTGGATGACCCGATCGAGGTCGCCGACGTCGATGCCCAGCTCGAGCGCGCTGGTGGCGACGATGACGCAGTCGCTGCCCTCGGCGAAGGCGTGCTCCGCCTGCCGGCGCTGCTCCTGGCTGAGGGAGGCGTGCGTGACGAAGGTGGTCACGTCCTTGGCTCGCAGCTCGCTCGTCAACCTCTCGGCCCGGGAGCGGCTGTCGACGAACACCAGGCGCTTCTCGCCGTGGTGCAGGCCCGCGATGACGGTGGCCGCGTTGTCGAGGGTGCCCACGTAGTCGATCGCGACCTCCGGCGTGGCGCGCGGCCCCGCGGGCGGGGCGACGACGACGCGGCGACCGGTCGCGCCAGGGGTGAGCCAGGCCAGCAGGTCGTCGGGGTTGCCGACGGTGGCCGACAGGCCGATGCGCTGGAGCGGTCGGCCGGCGAGCCGTTCGAGCCGGGCGAGGACCGCGAGCAGGTGCCAGCCGCGGTCGTCGCCGGCGAAGGCGTGGACCTCGTCGACGATGACGGCACGCAGGTCGGCGAAGGTCACCTCGGCGTCGACCCGGGTCGACATGAGCATCGCTTCGAGCGACTCGGGCGTCGTGAGCAGGAGGTCGGGCGGTTCGACCAGCAGCCGCCGTCGCTGGCCGGCGCCGACGTCGCCGTGCCAGAGGCCGGCCCGGTGCCCGGTGAACGCGAGGTAGCGCTCGAGCCGGGGGTGCAGGTTGTTGAGCAGCGCCCGCAGGGGACAGAGGTACAGCGTGCTGAGCGGGCGCCACCGCTCGGTCGCCAGGCGGCTCAGCACCGGGAAGACGCCCGCCTCGGTCTTGCCGCCGGCGGTGGGGGCGAGCAGCAGGCAGTGCGCGCCGTCGAGCACCGGATCGATCGCCGCGGCCTGCAGTGGCCGGAGGTCGCGCCACCCCAGGCTGTTGACGATGTGGTGCTGCAGCGACGGGTGCAGCCGATCGAACCCGCTCGTCACGTCCTGTGGTGTCTTACGGCGAGCCGGAGACACACACCGAGATGCGTCGCCCGGCGACGTCAGTCGAGTGGCACGAGCGGTTGGAAACGCGCATCGGAGAAGGGACGGTAGCCCTCCGGTTGGCGAGCATCCATCCGGCACAGGACGCGCAGGTGCGGGGCGGTGTCTGCGTCGTTGACATGCTCGACGATCACGTCGGGGTCGTGCCCGTTCAGGTGCCGGAGATCGTGGACGTGGTCGACGAGGTAGTCGGGAACGTAGCCAACCGGGAGCTCGTCGTCCCTGTGAAGGAGGAGTGCTTGCGGGTTGTAGGGGTTCTCCCTGTCATCGACCAGACGGAGTAGCTCACCAGGAGAGAGGTCCTCGATCGCCTCGGCTGCACCGGTGACGTGACGGATGCCACGGACGAAGAAGAGGGTGGTGATCCTTCCGTCAGGGGTGGGGCGCGGGGGAGCGAAGACCTCGATGCGATCGGTCGCCCGCCGCCCGCCGGTTCGAGCCATCACCTCGAACGGATCAGCGTCTCGACTGAGGTCAGCGCGCCGGGCCAACAGGTCGAACTCCGGGCGATGCCGAGGCATCACACGGTTTGCGAACACCGGAAAGAGCGTGCGGCTCTCGTACCGTCCGTACAGGTCTGGCAACCCGGGCAGCGGCTCGAAGTCGGGCAAGCGCTCTGCCAGCTTCAGGTAGCGGAACGAGTACGCCTCGCCATCACCCCGTCGCTGTCGACGCAACAGCCCGATGGGGTGGATCGGTCCCTCAGGTGAACGCCACGACACGTAGAGGCGCAGCTCCTCCACGGTGCCGCTGTGGGTGGTCATAAGTCCATGGTATGGAGTCGCGCCGACAGTCTCCGATGATTCTCCGCGTACAGCGCGCTCGCGAAACGGCGCGCTGCCGAGGACATGCGGTCGCGTGGGACGTCTTCGACGATCGTTTCGATGCCAGGCAAGGACGCGACGGCCTCCCGCCAATGCTCACGGAACGTCGGCGAAACCCTACGAAACGCGTCGAGCGCGGCGTCCCTCGGATGGATCTCGCCCTCGAACTTTGACTTGGCCCGGTTGGCGTACGCGGCCACCGTGCGCTGGTGGTCGGACGTTGTGAGCCGTTCGTCGCGCTCTGCGTCCGTCAACTGGAAGCCAAGCGACGATGCGTGGTCGAAGCTCGGGGAGAGCCAGCGTTCACCTCCGTCATCGATCACCGCCCAGTTCTCTTGGTGCCGATCGGTGTTGCTGATCAGCGCATCGAGGATGAGATAGCCCGCGAACCAGTCCATCGCCTTGCCGGCTGTCTTCCCTGGGGGCGGGCCAACACCGTCAAGGACCTGTGCGATCACCTCGATCGTGTGATCATGACGATCACGAGGATCGCGTACGACCCCGGTGAACCCGGCTAGCAGCTCGTTTCCGTGAGCTAGCTCCTGGCCGTCGGACAGCACGCTGCGGCTGATGACGCCGGCATCGCCGTGACGGGTGGCGAGCTCGACTGTCGCCACCGGAACGTCGAGCATGCCGCCGACGACTGACGCGACCTTCTCAGCCCAGTCGTCACCGCGTCGCAGACGGACCCCGGCTGGCCCCCGATGCCACGTTGCCTTCTTCCACAGCCACAGTTGATCGTCGGCTGGGTGGCGCAGCCACTGCTTGGGCTTCGTCCCGAGCGGTTCGTCCATCGCATCGGGCCAACCGCTGACATCGATGACGTCCATCCTCGCCTCACAGATCGAGGTCGATGTCGTCGGGGGTCGCGGCGCGGGCGTTGCGCTCGACCGGGGTGAGCTCGACGTCGCGGACGGTGAGCTCGTAGTTGCGGCGCGGGTCGAAGTCGGCGTGCAGGTCGACCCGGTCGAGGACCTCCCCGACGAGCTTCTTGATGTACAGGCGCGGCGCGACGCCGACCTTGCCGCCGAGCGAGCCGGTGACGGCGTCGGCGAGCGTCGCGAGGTAGTCGTCGTCGACGACGCGGGCGATGCGCGCTGGGTCGCTGGCGCCGGCGGCGTACAGGTCGCGCACCCGCCGGCCGATCTCGATGAGGCCGTCCCGGGTGAACCCGGGCAGGCGGATCTGGACGGCCCGGGGGTTGTCGAAGCGGGCGTCGGTGGCGAAGTCGGTGGCCAGCCGCTGGGCCAGCGGTGGCAGGCGCTGCACGCCTTGGGGGCCGTCGAAGAACGCTGGCGTGCCGGTGATGACGAGGGCCAGCCCGGGGAACCGGTTCTCGTAGAGGTCGTCGATCAGCTTGCGGAGCGCTTCGAGACCCTTGTCGCGCACGTCCGACCGCATGCGCTGCATGGTCTCGACCTCGTCGAGGACGAGCACGAGGCCCGGGTAGCCGGCGTCCCGCAGGATCGTGAGCAGCCCGGCGAGGAACGACAGCGCCGCGTCGTGGTCGAGGTCGCCCTTCACCCCGGCGGCCCGCTTGACCGAGGCTGCCACGTGGGGTTGGCCGCCGAGCCAGGCGAGCAGCCCGTCGGCGGTGGCCCGGTCCCCCTGCGTGGTGGCGGCGTGGTAGGCGCGCAGGACGGCGGCGAACGCCGGCGCGGCGCGGGTCAGGTGGCCGAGCCGGCGCTCCATCAGCTCGGCGGTGCGCCGGGTGAGCTCGTCGGTGTCGTCCTCGGCGACGTCGCCGGCGCTGAGCACGTCGTCCTCGAGGGCGAAGAACCACGAGTCGACGACGGACCGGAGCGCGCCGCCCCGCATCGACGAGGTGGAGAGGTGCTCGACGAGGCGCCGGTAGATGGTCTGGTAGCGGTGGGGCGGCGTGTCGGTCTCGGAGATCTGCACCTCGGAGGCGGCGAAGCCCCGCGCCTTGGCCCGCTCGGCCAGCCACCGGGTGAGGAACGTCTTGCCGGCGCCGTACTCGCCGCGGATGGCCTTGAAGGCGCCGCCGCCGGAGGCGACGCGGTCGAGGTCCTCGTCGAAGGCGGGGGCGAACCGGTCGAGCCCGACGGCGAGCACGTCGAGGCCCTGCGACGGCACGGTGCCGCGCCGCAGGGCGTCGAGGATCTCGCGGCGGCGCTGCGGCGAGACGTTCACAGCCCGAGCTGCACCTCCAGGAGCCGACGGTCGAAGACGACCTCGTCGTCCCGCACGGTGACGACCGCGTAGCCGTCGACGTTGAGCAGGTCCTGGAGCTGGGCCACGTAGCCGTTGATGCGGCTGGGCGGCAGCTTGGCCTCCTGGGCGAGGCGGGTGTGGGGGATCGGCATCGTCCCCGCGGCTTCCAGGACGCCGAGGAGCCGGCGCAGCTGGTCGTCGGTGAGGCGGATGCGGGGGTTGCGGCGCCGGTCGACGACCTCCGGGGCGGCGAGCACCCGCTGCACCCACGCAGATGCTTCGTCTGTGGTCGACGGCGCGACGCTGGCTGCGGGAGCCGGAGCCGGGGCGGTGTCTGCGGGCGCCTCCTCGGTGGACGGCGTCTGGTCGAAGAGGGACGGGGTCGCCGGTGTCGGACGCTTCCGGCGCGTCGACGTCGGGGGAGGCGGCGGAGGTGCGGGCGGTGCGGCCTCCGCCGCCGCCCTGACGAGCGGCGTGTGGTGCCACCAGGCGGGCCGCCCCGTCGTCGTCGGCACCCAGCCGTCGAGGTCGTCGACGGCGAGCACGGCGACGGGCACGAACAGCTCCTGCGGGGTGAGCCCGCCGTGGTAGCCGTTGCGGCGGGGGGCGGTGGGGGGGTGCCCCCCGCCCTCCCCTTTTTCACAACTTACGCCGCCGGCGGAGAGGGGAGGGGGGAGTGTCGGGGGGGGCGGGTCGTTTAAAAAAAAAAAAAAATATATTATGAATACTGCATGTCTATATACACAATAGGCTCACGACGAGTTAACTAAGTGTGAAATAGATAAGCATGCTCAGGGATTAGGTACATATTACACGT
>PKRH01000097.1 GCA_017577565.1 Thermoanaerobacterales bacterium
CGCTCGGCGGCCTGCTCCTCGCCGGGGTGGCGACCGACCGGGGCGGGGTGGGCGGCGAGCCCGCTCGCGAGGCGGCCCCCGGGGCGGGCCCGGTCCACCGCCTGATGCCCGTGGCCCCGGCCGGCGACGGCGGCTCGACGTGGTACTGCGCCGCCGGGACGGCCCGCGACGACGGGGCCGAGCTGTCGCCGGCGGCGTCCGCCGCGGCGGGCGCCGGGGACGAGGCGGACGAGGACGGCCTCGACGAGGGTGGCTCGGACGGCGGTGCGGACGGCGGCGAGCAGGCGCCGGGGGACGACGAGGAGGACGGTGCGGCCGGCGAGGACGGCGAGGACGGCGACGGGCCGGCCCGGCGGACGCTCACCGCGGACCACACCGTGGTCGTCACCAACGCCTCGGACGAGCGGCGCACCGCGGTCGTGACGGTCGTCGGCGGGGACGTCGCCCGCGCCGCGGGCCCCGCGCCCGCCCCGGCCGGCGAGCCGGTCGTCGAGGAGCTCACGGTGCCGGCGCACGGCCAGGCGGCGTTGCGGCTGGGCGACGTGGTCGACGCCCCGCTCGCCGCGGCGGTGGTCGAGGTCGACGGCGGCGCCGTGGTGGTCGAGCACCGGGTGGCCGGCGGCCACGGCGCCGACGCCGCGCCCTGCAGCACGACGCCGTCGCCCCGGTGGCACCTGGCCTGGGGCGCCACCACCCGCGACGCGGTCGACCTCGTCGTGCTGTTCAACCCCTTCCCGAGCCCCGCCATCGTCGACGCGACCTTCACGACCGAGTCCGGGTCCCGGGAGCCCGTCCGGTTCCAGGGCTTCCCCGTGCCCGCCCGCAGCGTCGTCGGCGTCGACCTCGGCGACGACGTCCGGCGGGCCGAGCGGGTCTCGGCCACGCTCGAGGTGCGCAGCGGCAGCGTCGTCGTCGAGCACGTGCAGGCCTACGACGGCTCGCTCGGCCGGCGTGGCATGGCGCTGACGCCCGGCGCCCCCGGTGCGGGCACGACGTGGGTGTTCGCCGCCGGTGAGGCCGCGGCCCCGTCCCCGGCGACGCCGCCGCCCGGCGGCCAGGACCGCGACGAGGGGGAGGAGGGGGAGGACGGCGCGGCCGAGGGCGGTGACGGCGCCGGCGGCGAGGGCGAGGACGAGGCCCCGGACCTGCCGTCCGAGGAGCCGGTCCCCGCCGAGCAGGTCGTCGTCTTCAACCCCACCGACGAGCGGGCGGAGGTCGACGTGTCCGTCGTGCCGGTGGGCGACGAGCCCCAGCCGGTCCCGCCCCCCTTCGGCCTCAGCATCCGGGCCGGCGGTCACCAGGTCGTGGACCTCGGGGCCGAGGACCGGGTCCCGGCCGACCTGCCCCACGTGACCATCGTCCGATCCACCAACGGCGTGCCGGTCGTCGCCCAGCGGGTCACCGTCGACCGCGGCCCCGAGATCCGCCCGCCCGGCTCCCGGCGCCCCGTGCGGCGCAGCGAGCTGACCGTGGCGCTCGGCGCCCGCGTCGCCGCGCCGACCTGGCACCTCCCGGACGTCGCCGGCGTGGCGGGCGAGGACGACGCCGCCGTCGAGGTCGCCGTCCACAACCCCGACCCGGCCCGCGCCGTCGAGGCCCGGCTCGTCGGGGGCGGGGACGGCGCCGGTGACGCCCTCGGCGACCTCGAGCCGCTCGCCGTGCCCCCGGGCGGTCAGGTGGTGGTCGAGCTCGACGCCGAGGCGGCCGCGGCGGTCGCCTGGGCGGTCGTCGAGGCGGACGGGCCGGTCGTCGTCGAGCGGGTCGTGCGGATGCCCGACGGGCGCCGGCGGTCGGCCGGCCCCGGGGTGCCGGTCGGCGAGGGGGCGGTGCCGCTGGACGAGCTGGCGGCGCGGGGCCCGCTGGGCGGCGAGAGCGGGGGCTGACGCCGGGCCGGCCGGGGGGCCGGGCCGCGCTCCGGGCTTTGTGGCCCTCGGGCGCCGGCGCGACGATCGGCCCGTGGAACGCCTGGTGCTGGTGCTCGTCCTCGTCGCCGTCGCCGTCGTCGTGGCGCTGGTCCTCGAGCGCCGGCGCCGCCCGGCCGACCCGGCGCCCACCGGCTACGCGCTGCCGGCCCAGCTCGACCGGGCCGACTTCGACCGACCCGAGGCCCCCTGGCTCGTCGCCGTCTTCACCTCGGCCACCTGCTCGACCTGCGCGAGCGTGTGGAGCAAGGCGCAGATGCTGGCCAGCGACGACGTCGCCGTGCAGGAGGTCGAGGTCTCGGCCGCCCGCCACCTGCACGAGCGCTACAGGATCGAGGCGGTCCCCGCGGTGGTCGTCGCCGACGCCGCCGGCGAGGTGCGCGCCACCTTCCTCGGCCCGGTCACCGCCACCGACCTGTGGGCGACCGTCGCCGAGCTGCGCGAGCCCGGCACGCTGCCGGCGGGCGGCTGCGAGCCCGGCCACCCCGGCAGCCGCTCGGGCGACCCCGGCAGCCCCGGGACCGCCGGCGGCTGACCCCGGCCGGCCCGGTCCCGGCGCCGGGCGGCGTCAGGTCGGCGGGGGCGGGGGCGCCTGGCGGGGCGAGCGCGACAGCGCCTCGTCGGGGACGGCGTCGCGGGGCTCGCCGCCGGCACCGGCCTCGGCGGCCGGCCGCTCGTCGCCGGTGGCCGTCGACGACGGCGCCTCCGAGCCGGTGGTGGCGGGGCGACCGTCGTCGGACCCGTTGCCCGCGCCGGCCCCGGCCCGCTCGCGCTCGGCGGCCAGGGCGATGAGCCGGGTGACCTCGCTGCCGTCGATCGTCTCGTGCTCCAGCAGCGCCCGGGCGACCAGGTCGAGGGCGTGGCGGTGCTCCCGCAGGAGCTGGCGGCAGCGCTCCTCCTGCTCGCGCAGGATGCGGTTGACCTCCTCGTCGATGACCCGGGCCGTCTCGTCGGAGTAGTCGCGGGTGTGGATGAGGTCCTCGCCCAGGAAGACCTGCCCGCTCGAGCCCCAGGCCATGGGCCCGACCCGCGACGACATGCCCCACTCGGCGACCATCTTGCGGGCCAGCTCGGTGGAGCCGACCAGGTCGTTGTTGGCGCCGGTGGAGATGACGCCGAAGACGAGCTCCTCGGCGCACCGGCCGCCCATGCGCACGACCAGCGTGTCCTCGATGTAGTCCTGCCGGTAGATGTGCTTCTCGTCGACGGGGAGCTGCTGGGTGACGCCGAGGGCCATGCCGATGGGGAGGATCGTCACCTTGTGCACCGGGTCGGCGTTGGGCAGCACGGCGGCGCACACCGCGTGCCCGGCCTCGTGGTAGGCGATGACCTCCTTCTCGGCGTCGGACAGCGCCATCGACTCGCGCCGCTGGCCCATCAGCACCCGGTCGCGGGCCTGCTCGAAGTCGACCGCCCGGATCTCGTCGTGGCCGGCGCGCACCGCGAAGAGGGCGGCCTCGTTGACGAGGTTGGCGAGGTCGGCGCCGCTCATGCCCGGCGTGCCCCGGGCGACGAGGTCGAGGTCGACGTCGGCGGCCAGCCGCTTGGACTTGCAGTGGACCTCGAGGATCGCCCGCCGGTCGGCCAGCTCGGGCAGCGGCACGACGACCTGGCGGTCGAAGCGGCCCGGGCGCAGCAGGGCGGGGTCGAGGATGTCCGGCCGGTTGGTGGCGGCCATCATGACGATGCCCTCGGTGGCCTCGAAGCCGTCCATCTCGGACAGCATCTGGTTGAGGGTCTGCTCGCGCTCGTCGTGGCCGCCGCCCAGGCCGGCGCCCCGCTTGCGGCCGATGGAGTCGATCTCGTCGACGAAGATGATCGCCCGGCCCATCTTGCGGGCGCTCTGGAACAGGTCGCGGACCCGGCTGGCGCCGACGCCGACGAACATCTCCATGAAGTCGGAGCCGGTCACCGACAGGAACGGCACGCCGGCCTCGCCGGCCACCGCCCGGGCGATGAGGGTCTTGCCGGTGCCCGGCGGGCCGACGAGCAGCACGCCCTTGGGGATGCGGGCGCCGATCTCGGCGAACCGCTCGGGGTGCTTGAGGAAGTCGACGACCTCCTTGATCTCCTGCTTGACCCCCTCGTAGCCCGCCACGTCGGCGAAGGTCGTGCCGGGCCGCTCGGTCGAGTAGGTCTTGGCCTTGGAGCGCCCGATCGACATGATGCTGCCCATCTGGCTCTGGGCCCGGCGCTGGAGCAGCCAGAAGATGCCGATGAAGAAGGCGATCGGCAGCAGGATGGGCAGCAGCGAGTCGAGGATGGACGGCTGCGGGTTGGAGAACTCGACCTCGACGTCGTGGTCGCGGAAGAGCGCCAGGTCCTCCTCGGGCGGCTCGACGGGGCCGTTGGAGCTGAACTCGGTGCCGTCGGTCAGCGTGCCGTCGATGTCGCCGCCGTCGTTCGACCAGGTGATCTCCTCGACCTGACCGGCGGCGACCTTCTCGCGCAGATCGGAGTAGGGGATCTTCGTGCGGGAGTCGGTGGAGAACAGGCTCGGCAGCAGGAACATCGCGACGAGCGCCCCGACGAGGACCCAGATGGCCCACTTCGGCATGGGCGACTGGCCGTCACGGCCCCCGGGACCCGGCCCGCGCGAGCGCCCCGGCGACGGGGGCGGCGGCGGGGGAGGGGGTGGCTGCTGGCTCATGCAGGACAGGATACGGGGCCGGGCCCGCCGACCGGCCACGGTCGCACCCCGCACGTGCAGGCGCTTCGGAGCGCGGTCGCCGGCCACGTACGCTGGCCCGGTGGCCGAACCCGACCAGATCGCGACCGAGCCCGGCGAGCGCCTGCCGCCGCGGTTCGGCATCGCCGCCGCCGTCGTGGGCTGGATGGTCGGGCTCCTGTGCGGCAGCGTGACCGCCGGCATCGCCGCCGAGGCGAGCGGCACCCCGCTGGACGCGTTCGACGAGCTGCCGCTGTCGTGGCTGGCGTTCGCCCAGACCGGGCTGTGGGTGGGCCTGCTCGGCGCGCCCGTCGTGGCCACCCGGCTGGCGCGCACCGACCTGCGGCGGGCGCTGGGGCTGCGGGCCGAGCCGGCCGACCTGGCCGTCGGGGGCCTCGCCGGGCTCGTCGGCCAGTTCGCCATCATGGCCCTCGTCTACGTGCCCCTGAGCTGGGTGACGGACATCACCCCGGAGGAGATCTCCGAGCCGGCCCGGGGCTTCACCGACCGGGCCGACGGCGCGCTCGGCGTCGTGCTCCTCGTGCTGATCGTGGGGGTCGGCGCGCCGATCGTCGAGGAGATCTTCTGGCGGGGCCTGCTGCAGCGCTCGCTCGTGCGGGCCGCCGGCCCCGCCTGGGGGGTCGGGCTGACGGCGGTGGCCTTCGGGGCCGCCCACTTCGGGCTGCTCCAGTTCCCGGGCCTGGCCGCCGCCGGGCTGCTGTTCGGCCTGCTGGCCCACCGGGCCGGGCGTCTGGGGCCCGCCATCGCCTGCCACGTCGTGTTCAACCTCACCGCCGTCGTGGTGCTCCTCGCCGGGGACTGACGCCATGGCGGCCCGCGACCACCACCGGAGCGCCTGAGCGTGCTGGAGGACGATCGGGACGTGCCCGCGCCGCACCACACCGCACCCGTCGCCGTGCAGCCGGACGACGCCGGTGACGGCACCGAGGCCTGGCCGGACGGGGCCGGCGGCGGCGACGACCCGACCGAGGAGGCGCGGGACCGGCGCGCCCGGACGGTCCGGGCCGTCGTCGACCTGCTGGTCGTCGGCGCCTGCGTGCTGTTCACGCTGTGGCACCTGCAGCCCGACCTGCTGGTGGAGGACACGATCCCGGCCGGCGGTGACATGGGGGCGCACGTGTGGGGCCCGGCCTACCTGCGCGACCACCTGCTGCCCCAGGGCCAGGTCGCCGGCTGGTCCGACGCCTGGTACGCCGGCTTCCCCGCCTACCAGTTCTACATGGTCGTGCCGGCGCTGCTGATCGTGTACGTGAACGCCGGCGCGCAGGGCTGGGCGGCGCTCGGGCCGGCGGCCGTGGCGGTCGCGGCGACGGCGGTCGCCGTCCGGGGCCGGCGGCGGCCGGCGGTGCGCTGGGGCGGGGTCGCGGCGGCCGTCGTGGCGCTCGGGTTCGCGGGCCTGCCCTACGGGGTGGCGTTCAAGCTCGTGTCGGTGAGCGGGGTCCTCACCCTGCCGGTCGCGGCCTACGCCTTCGGTCGCCTGGCGGGGGCGCGCTTCCCGACCCCGGCGGTGCTCGCCGTATTCACGCTGCCCTACCTCTTCTACCGGGGCTACTCGATCTACGGCGGCAACATCGCCTCGACCCTGGCGGGCGAGTTCTCCTTCGCCATGTCGCTCAGCCTGGCGCTGGTCTACGCCGGGGTGGTCCTGCGGGGGCTGGCCACCGGCCGGCACCGGGCGCTGGCGGCGGTCCTGCTCGCGCTCACCGGGCTGTGCCACATCATCCCGGCGTTCTGGGCCATCGGCGCCACCTCGCTGGCGGTGGTGGTGCGGTCCCGTCCCTCGGCGACCGGTGCCCGCGCGGGCATCCCGGTGGCCCTCGTCGGGGCCGGGGCGCTGACGGCGGGGGCGGCGCTCGCCGGCGCCGTCACCGGGCCCGGCCGGGCGATCGGCCTGGTCGTCGCCGGCCTGGGGCTCGCGACCCTGGCCGTCGGGCTGTGGCTGACCTCCGAGAGCGTCCGGTGGCTCACGCCGACGGCGGTCGTCGGCGGGCTGCTGTCGATGTGGTGGGTCGCGCCCTTCTACCTGCGGGCCGACTACGTGAACGACATGGGGTGGGAGAAGCTGCCCTACGCCGACCCCGAGATGTCGCGCTTCGACGAGTGGCGCCAGCACCTCATGCCGTACGCGACGCCCGACGTCGACCTGCGCTGGGTGTTCGCGCTGGCGCTCCTGGGCACCGGCCTGGCGGCGGCCCGGCGGCTGCGGGTCGGGATCTTCCTCGCGCTGGCCACCCTCGGGGCGGGGGTGGCCTTCGTCGTCCTGCCCGAGGGCCGGCTGTGGAACGGCCGCCTGCTGCCCTTCTACTACCTCACGACCATGCTGCTGGCCGGCCTGGCCGTCAGCGAGCTGGTGCGCACGGTCTCCGACCTCGTGCGCGGGCCGCGGCGGGCGCCGGTGACCGCGGGGGTGCCGGTCGCGCTCGGGGCGCTCGCGGTCATCCTCGTCGTCGTCGGCGTGCCCCTCGGGCAGCTGCCCTACACCCGGGCGATCGAGGGCGGCTACCAATGGCCCCGGTTCTCGCCGTGGCGGGTGACCGCCACGCCGGCCAGCTTCGTGCCGTCCTGGGCGCGGTGGAACTACAGCGGCTACGAGCTGAAGGAGACCTACCGCGAGTACCGGGACGTCGTCACGACGATGGCCGAGCTGGGCGAGCAGCGCGGCTGCGGGCGGGCCTTCTGGGAGTACGACAAGGAGCTGCTCGACAGCTACGGCACGCCCATGTCGCTCATGCTGCTGCCGCACTGGACGGACGGCTGCATCCGCTCGATGGAGGGCCTGTACTTCGAGGCGTCGGCCACGACGCCGTTCCACTTCCTCGTGCAGGTCGAGCTGTCGACCAACCCGAGCGCCGCCCAGCGGGACCTGCCCTACGGGCACTTCGACATCGCGAAGGGCGTCGACCACCTGCAGATGATGGGCGTCCGCTACTACATGGCCACCTCGGACAACGCCGTCGCCCAGGCGCGGTCGCACCCGGACCTCACGGAGGTGGCGTCGTCGGGCCCGTGGGTGATCTTCGAGGTCGCCGACAGCCCGCTGGTCGAGCCGCTCGCCAACGAGCCCGCCGTGGTCGAGGGCCTCGACGGCAGCCACGCCGACTGGGTCGAGCTGCCGCACGACGAGGACGGCCGGTTCGGCGGGCCGGCGATCCGCTGGTTCAACGAGCCCGAGCGCTGGGACGTCCCGATCGCCGAGTCGGGGCCGGAGGGCTGGCAGCGCGTCGGCCGCGACGAGGTGCCCGAGGTCCGGCCGCTGGAGGAGGTCGAGGTGCGCGACGTCGTCTTCGAGGACGAGCGCATCCGCTTCGAGGTCGACCAGGTCGGCGTGCCGGTGCTGGTGAAGGTCTCGTACTTCCCCAACTGGCGGGCGACGGGCGCCGAGGGCCCGTGGCGGGTGGCGCCCAACTTCATGGTGGTCGTCCCCACCGACACCGAGGTCGAGCTGACCTACGGCCGCACGCCCGTCGAGTACCTGGCCTACGCGCTGACGCTGGCGGGGGTCGTCGGCCTCGTGCTGCTGGCCCGCCGGCCGCCGTACCGGTTCGGCCCGTCGCCGTGGGCCCCCGGCGGTGAGGACGACGAGGTCGGGCCCGCGGCCGAGGAGCCGGCCGGCCCGGAGGCCGGGGAGCACGGCGATGACCCGGGGCGGTGGGGCGCCGAGGGCGACCCGTGGGAGCCCGACGAGGACGACCCCGCCGCCGACCCCGCGTGGAGGCCGGGCTGACCGGCCGTCTCCGGCGGCTGGCCGTCCTGGCCCTCGTGCCGACGGCGGTCGACGTCGGGCTCCTCGTCCTCTTCCGCCAGCGGCTGGGCTGGATCCTCGTGCTCGCCGACCTGGCGGCCATCGCCGGCGCGAGCGTCGTCTCCTACGTCCTGCACCGGGTCGTCACCTTCCGCAGCGACCCCTACGTCCGGTGGGTCGAGGTGCCGGCCGCCTTCGTCGGCGTCGCCGCGCTGTCGGCCGGGGTCGACGTGCTCGTGCTGCGGGCCCTCCACGCGGGCACCGGCTTCGGGTCGGCCCCGGCGCTCGTCGAGGCCAAGGTCGTGGCGCTCGTCGTCGCCGGCGCCGTCCGGCTGGCCGGCTACCGCTGGGTGCTGCTCGCCGAGATGACCCGGTCGCGGCGGGTGCGCTGGCGCCGGCCGCCGGCGCCGGGCGACCTGCGCCTGAGCGTCGTGCTGCCCGCGTACCACGAGGCCGACCGCATCGGCGGCACGGTCCGCCGGCTGCAGGACGAGCTGGCGGACGTGGCCGCCGACGGCGGCCTCGAGGTCGTCGTCGTGGACGACGGCTCGACCGACGGGACGGCGGAGGCCGCGCTCGCCGCCGGGGCGACGCAGGTCGTCGTCCAGCCCCGCAACCGGGGCAAGGGGGCGGCCGTCCGGGCCGGGGTGCTGGCCGCCCGGGGCCGCACGGTCGTGTTCACCGACGCCGACCTCGCCTACGGGCCCGACCAGGTGCGGCGGGTGCTGGCGGCCGTGGAGGACGGCTGGGACGTCGCCATCGGCGACCGCCGGCACCCCGAGGCCCGGACGCTCGTGCCGCCGTCGCGCCTGCGGGCCTGGGGCAGCCGGGCCATCAACTGGCTCAGCTACGCCGTGCTGCTGGGCAGCTTCCGGGACACGCAGAGCGGGCTGAAGGGCTTCCGCTCGGACGTCGCCCGCTTCCTCTTCTCCCGCACCCGGGTCGACGGCTTCGCCTTCGACATCGAGGTGCTGCACCTCGTCGAGCGGTTCGACCTGTCGCTCACCGAGGTCCCCGTCGAGGTCGCGAACCCGCCCCGCTCGACGGTCTCCGCCATCCGGGACGCGCTCCAGCTCGTCGTCGACATGTTCCGCATCCGGCACTGGTCGGCCGCCGGCGAGTACGAGGCGGACGGCGACCTGCCCCCGGTGCTGCCCGAGGGCGCGCCCACCGCCTGCGGCTGACCCCTCGCGGTGGGGGCCGGCGCCGCCGCCCGGACTAGGTTGGTCGGCCCATGGCGGACCTCGACGCGCTCGACGTGATCTTCAAGGCCTACGACGTGCGGGGCACGGTGCCGGACCAGCTGGACGCCGAGCTCAGCCACCGCATCGGCGCGGCCTTCGCCCGCTTCGTCACCACCACCGGCGGCGGGGCCGACCGGGTCGTCGTCGGGCGCGACATGCGGCCGAGCGGCGTCGAGCTGGCCGCCGCCTTCGCCGAGGGCGTCCAGCGCCAGGGCCTGGACGTCGTGGACGTGGGGCTGTGCTCGACCGACCTCCTGTACTTCGCCTCGGGCCGCCTCGACGCCCCGGGGGCGATGTTCACCGCCTCGCACAACCCGGCCGAGTACAACGGCGTCAAGCTCTGCCTGGCCGGCGCCCGCCCGATCGGCCAGGACACCGGCCTCGCCGAGATCAAGGGGCTGGCCCGGGCGGGCGTCGACACCCCGGCCACGTCCCCCGGCCGGGTCGAGCAGCTCGACCTGCTCGACGAGTTCGCCGAGCACGTGCGCAGCTTCGTCGACACCTCGGCGCTGACGCCGCTCAAGGTCGTGGCCGACACGGCCAACGGCATGGGCGGCCTCGTCGTGCCCCGGGTGTTCGCCACGCTGCCGTTCGAGCTCGAGGTGCTCTACGGCGAGCTCGACGGCACGTTCCCCAACCACCCCGCCGACCCGATCCAGCCGGAGAACCTGCGCGACCTGCAGGCGCGGGTGCGGGAGACCGGCGCCGACGTCGGGCTGGCCTTCGACGGCGACGCCGACCGGGTGTTCCTGGTCGACGACCGGGGCGAGCCGCTGTCGGGCTCGACGACCACCGCGATCGTGGCCAAGAGCGTGCTCGAGAAGGAGCCGGGCGCCACCATCCTCTACAACCTCATCTGCTCGAAGGCCGTGCCCGAGGTCATCGAGGAGAACGGGGGCGTGCCGGTGCGCACCCGGGTCGGCCACTCCTTCATCAAGGCCGTCATGGCCGAGACCGGCGCCGCCTTCGGGGGCGAGCACTCGGCGCACTACTACTTCCGCGACAACTACCGGGCCGACTCGGGCTGCATCGCCGCGCTGATGGTGCTCGAGCAGATCTGCAAGGCGGGCGTCCCGCTGTCGTCGCTGCGCAAGCCGTTCGACCGCTACGCGGCCTCCGGCGAGATCAACACCCGGGTCGACGACGCCCAGGCGGTCATCGAGCGGGTGGCGGCGGCCTACCCGGACGCCCACCAGGACCGGCTGGACGGCCTCACGGTCGACAACGGCGACTGGTGGTTTAACCTCCGGCCGTCGAACACCGAGCCGCTGCTGCGGCTGAACCTCGAGGCGCCCACCCGCGAGGCGTGCGACCGCCACGTCGCCGAGGTGCGGGCGCTGATCACCGACAAGGGTTGACGCCATGGCACTCGACGCACAGCTCCTCGAGATCCTCGCCTGCCCGGAGGACAAGGGGCCGCTGCTCTACTTCCCCGACGAGGACGCGCTCTACAACCCCCGCCTGCGCCGGCGCTACCCGATCCGGGAGGACATCCCCATCATGCTCGTCGACGAGGCGGAGACGGTGGACGAGGCCGAGCACCAGCGGCTCGAGGCGAAGGCGGCGGCCGAGGGCATCAGGCCGACCTTCGAGGCCTGATGGCGACCATCGGCCCCGACGTCCTCGACAGCCTCGACATGTTCGGGGTGACCGCCGCGTTCCCCGAGCAGGTCCAGGCGGCGGTCGAGGCGGCGGCGAGCGTCGAGGGGCTGCCGCCCGCCGACGAGGTCGACAACGTCGTGGTGCTCGGCATGGGCGGCAGCGGCATCGCCGGCGACGTGCTGGCGGCGGTCGGCGGGCCGTTCGTGCCGGTGCCGATCGTCGTGGCCAAGGGCTACGCCCCGCCGTCGTTCGTCGGGCCGGGCACGCTCTGCTTCGCCGTGTCCTTCTCGGGCAACACCGAGGAGACCCTCGAGGCGGCGCAGGCGGCGGCCGCGGCGGGCGCCCGCATGGTCGTGGTCACGACGGGCGGCGAGCTGGGGGCGATGGCGCCGAGCTGGCAGGCGCCCGTCGTGCCGCTGCCCGGCGCCATCCCCATGCCCCGGGCCGGCCTGGGGGCGATGGCCGTGCCCCTGCTGCTCCTGCTCGAGTCGGTGGGGCTGTTCCCCGGGGCTCGGGCGTGGGTCGACGCCGCGGTCGAGCAGCTGCGCCGCCGGCGCCCGGCGCTCGTCGAGGGCGACCTCGGCGCCCGGCTGGCCCGGGCGATCGGGCCGACCATCCCGCTGCTCGTCGGGGCGGGGCCGCTCGGGGCCGTGGCCGCCCAGCGCTGGAAGGCCCAGGTGAACGAGAACGCCAAGGCGCCCGCCTTCGTCGCCGCGCTGCCGGAGATGTGCCACAACGAGATCGCCGGGTGGGGGCAGCACGGCGACGTCACCCGCCAGGTGTTCACGCTCGTCGAGCTGCGCCACGACGAGGAGCACCCGCAGGAGCAGCGGCGCTTCGAGCTGGTGCGCGACCTCATGGCCGAGGTCGTCCACGACGTCGTCGAGGTGCGGGCCGAGGGCGAGGGCCCGCTGGCCCAGCTGTTCGACCTCACCTTCACCGGCGACGTCGTCTCGCTGCACATGGCCTACCGGGCCGGCGTCGACCCCGGCCCCGTCGCCGTCCTCGACGACCTGAAGCGGGCGCTCGCCGGGCGCTGACCGGCGCCGCCGCGCGGCGGGGCCACGCCCGCCCCGGACCCACTAGCCTCCCCGGCGGAGGGGGTGCTGGGGTCGATGGCGGACACCGACACCGTGACGGCCGCGGACGGCGCACCGGGTGGCGGCCCTCGGGTGCGCCGGGCGGCCCGGCGGCGGATCGCCCGGGCCCGGTGGGTGCGGCGGCCCCGGTGGTCGGGCCTCCCGTTGGCCGGTGTCGTGGCGGTGGCGGCGGTGCTGCGGTTCCGGGGCCTGGGCGACCAGAGCTTCTGGTACGACGAGTGGGTCACGACCGAGGGGACCGACAACAACCTCGTCCCCCACCTGCTCCAGCAGATCGCCACCCGCGAGGGCGCGGGGCCGCCGTACTTCGTCCTCATGTGGTTCTGGGCCCGGCTGGTCGGCGACGGCGACGCCGCCCTGCGGTCCTTCTCGGCCCTCGCCGGGCTCGCCACCGTGCCGGTCGCCCACGCGCTGGCCCGGGAGCTCGGCTGCCGGCGGCGGGTCGCGCTGGGCGCGGCGCTGCTGGTGGCCGTCAACCCGATGCTCGTCTGGTACTCGCAGGAGGCCCGCCCCTACGGCTTGCTGGCGCTGGCCGGCGCGGTGTCCCTGCTGGCCGCGGCCCGGGCGGCGCGCACCGGCCGCCGCGCCGACCTCGTGCGGTGGGGCTTGGCGGCCGGGTTCGCGGTCGCCGTCCACTACCTCGCCCTGTGCCTGGCCGTCGCCGAGCTGGCGGTGCTGGCGCGCACCCGGGGGGTCGGGCGGCGCGACCTCGCCGCCGGGGCCGCGCCGCTCGGCGTCACGCTGGTCCTGCTGGCCCCGCTCCTCGCCGTCCAGCGGAGCCACGGCGGCAACCAGTCGTGGATCCGGTCCTTCGCGCTGTCGTACCGGCTCGACGAGGCCGGGCAGCTCGCGCTGACCGGGCCGAGCCCGTTCCGGTGGCCACCCTGGGCGCTCGTGGCCGGGGTGCTGGCGCTCGGGGGCCTGGCCGCCGCCCGGCGCCTCGGCGCGCCGGAGCGGCGGGGGGGGGGCGGCGGCGGGGGGGGGGGGGCCCCCGGGGGGGGCCCGCCGGGGGGCGCCGCGGGCGCCGGGGGCGGCGCCCCGGGCGGCCGCCACTTTGTCGGCGCGCCGGGGGCGCCTGCCGTCGCCCGGGCCCGCGCCCTCCTCGGCGCCCCGGCGGCGGCGGCGGGGGGGGCCGTGGGGCGCGCGGGTGGGCGCCGCGGGGGCAGATGGGGCCGCCGAAAACGTCGAGGCGGGACGGGTTGTCCGTGGCCCCGCGGCGGGTGAGACGGTCGCGCCGGACGGTGTAGGGGGGGCGGCGGGGGGCCCGGGGGGGGGGGGGGGCGGGGGTTGGGTCGGGGTCCGGGGGGGCTATGGGAAAGGTTGTCCCGGCGTTTGGTAGCGCAGAGGTGGTGCGG
>PKRH01000098.1 GCA_017577565.1 Thermoanaerobacterales bacterium
CAGGAGCACGATGAACCGGAACGACCACAGCACCGCGTTGACCGAGAGGCCGAAGGTGGCGGCGATGACGTCGGCGGCGCCGCCCACGAAGCAGACGACGAAGAAGGCGAGCGTGGCGACGCCGAGCGCCGTGCGCACCGGTCGCTGGCGGGGCCGGTCGAGGACGTGGTGCTCGTCGTGGTCGCCGGTGACCCGGGCCTCGAGGAACGGCCAGGCGTAGAGCAGCCCGAAGGTGACGCCGGCCAGCAGCACGCCGGGGAAGAACGGGTTGGGGATCTCGAAGCCGCCGGCGCGGAACTCCCAGCCGGGCATGATGCGCAGGGCGCCGTCCAGCCACCCCATGTACCAGTCGGGCTGGCTGGCCGCCGACACCTGGGCGGGGTCGAAGGGGCCGTAGATCCAGATGGGGTTGATCTGGAACACCCCGCCGAGGAAGGCGAGCACCGCCGAGGTGAGGAAGAACAGCCCGATCGCCTTGGCGGCGTAGGTCGGCCACAGCCGCTCGCCGACGACGTTGCCCTCCCGGCGGCCCCGCCCCGGGAACTGCGTGTGCTTGTGCCGGACGACGAGGCCGAGGTGGGCCACGAGCAGCGCCGTGATGAGCGCCGGGATGATCAGGATGTGCAGCACGTAGAGCCGCTTGATGATGTCCGGCCCCGGGAACTCGCCGCCGAACAGCAGCGAGGTGATCCAGGTGCCGACGAGCGGGATCGACAGCGCGATCGAGTAGACGATGCGCAGCCCGGTGCCCGACAGCTGGTCGTCGAGCAGCGAGTAGCCGAAGAGCCCGTTGCCCAGTGCCAGGACCAGCAGCGTGCAGCCGATCACCCAGTTGAGCTCCCGCGGGCGCCGGAAGGCCCCGGTGAAGAACACCCGGCCCACGTGGACGACCAGCGAGGCGAGGAACAGCAGCGCCGCCCAGTGGTGGATCTGGCGCATGACCAGGCCGGCCCGAACGTCGAAGCTCAGCCGGAGCGCGGACCGGTAGGCCTCGGTCATCTCGACCCCCCGCAGGGGCTCGTAGCTGCCGTCGTAGGTGACGACGTTGCTGCTGGGCTCGAAGAAGAAGGTCAGGTAGACGCCGGTCAGCACCAGCACGACGAAGCTGTAGAGCCCCAGCTCGCCCAACATGAACGACCAGTGGTCGGGGAAGACCTTGTTGAGCGTCGTGCGGGCGAGGCGGGCGGCGCCCAGGCGGGCGTCGAACCACCGGGCGAGGCGGTGGACGAGCAGGCTCTCGGTGCGCGGGCCGCGCGGCCGGCGGGGTTCGGGGGCCGTCGCGCCGGAGGCGGGTGCGGTCGTGCCGGCCATCGCCTCACCGCCCCCTGTCCCAGAAGCCCGGGCCCACCGGGTCGGAGAAGTCGCCGGTGGCGATCAGGTAGCCCTCGTCGTCCAGCCCCAGCGGCAGCTGGGGCAGCGACCGGGCCGCGGGCCCGAACACCGGCTTCGCGCCCCGCAGGACGTCGAAGGTCGACTGGTGGCAGGGGCACAGCAGCAGGCCGTTGGACTGGTAGAGCCCGACCGGGCAGCCCACGTGGGTGCAGATCTTCGAGTAGGCGACGAGGTTGCCGACCGTCCAGCCCTCCCGCCCCGGCCGGGGCTGGAAGTCCTGGTCGTCGCGGAAGCGGATGAGCAGCGTCGGCGCGTCGGCCGCGTCGGTGTGCCCCTCGGGCCACACGGTGACGGCGCCGTCCGGCTCGAGGTCGTCGGGCCGCACCGGCGAGCCGTCCTCGCGCACGAGGCGCAGGCCGCCCCGACGGTACGGGGTCTGCTTCAGGCCCCGGCCGGGGCGGGGGCCCAGCGAGCGGATGGGGAACAGCAGCGCCACACCCAGCGCCGCGCAGGCCCCGCCGGCGGTGGCCACCAGCACCCGGCGGCTGCGCAGGGTCGACTCGCCGGCCTCGAAGTCGGCGGTGAAGGCGGCGACGTCCTCCTCCGTCGAGGGCAGCGGCTCGCGCTCCTCCTCGACCTCCTCGGTGGGCATGAAGTGCTTCGCCCACAGGACGATGCCGACGCCGATCCCGCCCAGGGTGACGGCGAGCAGGATGCCCTCCGCCTGGGGCTGGCCGCCCTCCCAGTAGACGACGGCCAGGGCGATGGCGGCGAGCATCGCCACGACGAAGCAGGCCGCCGAGAGCATCTCGACGCGGGCACCCCGCGTGGTGAGCACCGCGTCGCCCTCGGTCGCTCGCCGGGCCTCGTTCGACTCGAAGGTCGTGCCGGCGGCCGGCTCCTCGGCCGGCGGGGGGCCGGTGGCGTCGTCGCTCATGCGCGGCTCCTCCGGATGGGGCTGCGGGTCCCGATCCAGTAGACGATCACCAGCAGCGCGACCATGCCGACCAGCCAGGCGACGAAGCCCTCGGGGATGGGGCCGGTGCGGCCGATCGGCAGACCGCCCGGGTCCTCCGGGTCGCGCAGGTACTCGACGTAGGCGACCAGGTCGTCCAGCTCGTCGCCGTCGATCACCTCGGGGCCGAACACCGGCATCTGGCCGGGGCCGACCCGCACGGCCGCCGCCACCTCGGTGGGCGTGGCGTCGGCGAGCCTCGGCGCCGACCGGCCGTAGCTGAGGGCCCCGCCGCTGCCCGACGCGCTGTGGCAGGGCTGGCAGTTCGCCCGGTACGTGACGCCGCCGGCGGCGACGTCCGCGCCCTCGAGGTCGACGTCGGGGATCGCCGGCCCGTCGCCCAGGGAGCCCACGTAGGCGACGAGCGCCTCGATCTCGTCGTCGTCGAAGGCGGGCGGCTTGCGGACCGGCTGGTCGTCGCTGTTGGACAGCGGCATCCGCCCGGTGGACAGGTAGTAGTAGGCGGCCGCCTCGCCGGCCTCCTGCAGCGACGGGCCCCGGACGGTCTGGCCGGGCTCGTCGACGCCCTCGCCCTCCTCGCCGTGGCAGCTGGCGCAGCTGCGCTCGTAGAGCTCGCGCCCGGTGGCGAGGAGCTCCTCGTCGTCCGGCTGGGCCGCGGCCCCGTGGGCCTCGACCGTGCCGTCCACGTCGGCGGGGTCGACGACGAGCGGCGTGACGGCGCCGGCGACGAGGAGCGGCACGGCGACGAGCAGGAGGTGGAGGCGCCGGGTCATCGCTCCGCCTCACCGGAGGAGGTAGATGGTCGCGAACATGACCACCCACACCACGTCGACGAAGTGCCAGTAGTACCCGCAGACCTGCACCGTCTCGTGGGCCGGGGCCCGCGAGCGGCCCGCGACGGCGTAGGCGACGGCCGCCATGAACACGAGGCCCCCCAGCACGTGGAGCCCGTGGAAGCCGGTCATCAGGTAGAAGATCGAGCCGTAGGCGTGGTCGGTGTGGGTGAAGCCCGCCTCGGCGTACTCCCCCACCTGGTTGGCCAGGAACAGCGCGCCCATGAGGAGGGTGACGAGCAGCCAGCGGACGGCGGCGCGCCGGTCCCCACGCTCGGCGGCCACGACCGCCACGTGCATGGCGCCGCTGGACGCGACGAGGACGGCGGTGGCGACGGCGGTCCGGGCGGTGGCCAGCTCGACGTCGTCGGGCGGCCACGGGTCGTTCACGGCGCGGAGCGAGAAGTAGGCCGCGAACAACCCGGCGAAGAACATCAGCTCGGAGGCGAGCCAGACGATCACGCCGACGCCGAGCGTGGACGGGGCGCTGCCCCGGGACGCCTCCGGAGGTGGAGGCGACGCGGTCGGCTCGGTCGTGACCGACACGCCCGCGTTTGTACCAGAGAGTGAACCCATGGTGTCGGACGGATCGCGCTGCGTGGCTGTCGCGGACCCTCGTTCCCGCTCCGGGCGCCGGCGATGCGCCGGAACCGCCGGCGTGCGGGCCGTTGGGCCGCCGGCGGCGCGGGTACGGTGACCAGCGGTGGCCGCCCCCAGCGCTTCCGACCTGCTGGTGGACTGGCAGCTCGACCCGGCGTCGCTGCTGCTCGTCGGCCTGACCGGGGGGCTCTACGCGATCGGCGTGCGGCGGCTGGCCGCCCGGGGCCGGCGGTGGTCGCCGGCCCGCACCGCCGCCTGCGCCGGCGCCCTGGTGGCGGCGGTCGTCGCCACCCAGTCGGGCATCGCCCGCCACGAGGACGCCCGCTTCTGGGTCCACATGGTCCAGCACGTGCTGCTCGGCATGGTCGTGCCCGGGCTCCTCGTGCTGTCCGCACCGCTGACCCTGGCCCTGCAGACCGGCGCGCCCGGCACCCGAGCGCTGCTGCGGCGGGCGCTGCGGAGCCGGCCGGCCCGGGTGCTCGCGCACCCGCTGACCGCCTGGCTGCTGTTCGGCGGCGGCCTCGTCGCCCTCTACCTGACCCCGCTGCTCGACCTGTCGGTTCGCAACGACGCCGTGCACCTGCTGGTGCACGCCCACTTCGTGCTGTCGGGGGCGCTGTTCCTCACGCTGCTGGTCGGCCTCGACCCGCTGCCGGGGCGGCCGGGCCATGCCGTCCGCCTCCTGGTGCTGCTCGTGGCCGTGCCGTTCCACTCGATCGTCGGCCTGGCGCTGCTGTCCGCCGACCGGCCGGTGGCGCCCGACGCCTACCCCCTCCTGTCCGACCAGCGGGTCGCCGCCGGGCTCTTCTGGGGCACGGGCGAGCTGTTCACCCTCGTCGTGGCGGCGGTGATCGCCCGGAGCTGGTGGGTGCACGAGCAGCGGGCCGCCGCCCGTGAGGACCGGGCGCTCGCCCGGGTCGGGCCGGCCGCGCCGGTCAGCCCCGGGCGTTGACCTGCTGCATCGCCGCCTCGACGCCCTCGGCGGCGATGAGCTCGACCGCGTCGGCCGCCTCCTCGACCGAGACGTCCAGCTCGGCCCGCTCCTTCTTGGAGACCCGTCGCAGCACGTGGTCGGCGCCCCGCTCCTTGCTTGGCGGCTTGCCGATGCCGATGCGGACCCGCACGAAGGCGTCGGTGTGCAGGTGCGCCTTGATCGAGCGCAGCCCGTTGTGGCCGGCCAGGCCGCCGCCCCGCTTGACCTTCACCCGACCGACGGGCAGGTCGAGCTCGTCCTGCACGACGACGACCCGCTCCGGGTCGGTGACGCCGTGGCGCTTGACGAGCAGCGCCGCCGCCTCCCCCGACAGGTTCATGTAGGTCTGTGGGAAGGCGAGCACGACCCGCTTGCCGGCGATGCGGACCTCGGCGACCAGCGCCCGCTCCTTGCTGCGCCGGAGCGTGGCGCCGTGTCGCCGGGCCAGCAGCTCGACGGTCTCGGCGCCGACGTTGTGCCGGCTGCCCGCGTACTCGCGGCCCGGGTTGCCCAGGCCGATGACCAGCAGGTCGGCGGGCGTCCCCCGGCGCTCGGCGGCGGCGCCCCGCCGCCCGAACAGGGCCACGGCGGGCGGCTACTCGCCGCCGTCGTCGCCCGCGGCCTCGGCGGCCTCCTCGCCCTCGGCCGCCTCCTCGCCCTCGGCCGCGACGGCGGCGGCCGAGGTCGCCACCGCGGTGGCGACGGGCTCCTCCGGGTCGGCGTCGGTGGTGACGCCTGGCGGGAGCTGCAGGTCGCCGATGGTGATGACGTCGCCGATCTCGAGGTCGGAGATGTCGACGGCGATGTGGGCGGGGATGTCGTCGGGCTTGGCGGTGATGGGCAGGGCGTTCAGCACCTGGTCGACGACGCCCTGCTCGCGGGTGACCTTCTCGGCCTCGCCCTCGAGCACGACCGCGACGTCGACGGTGATGGCCACGTCGACGTCGACCTTCATGAAGTCGACGTGCAGCACGTCCCGCCGGACCGGGTGGCGCTGGAGCTCCTTGACGATGGCCTTCGTCCTGCGGCCGTCGACGTCCAGCGTGAGCAGGGCGTTGAGGCCCTTGTCGGTGGTCAGCGCGGCCCGCAGCTCGCGCCAGCCCACGGCCAGCGGCGTCGCCTCGACGTCGGGGCCGTAGAGCACGGCCGGGATCTTCCCCTGGGCCCGCAGGCGGCGGGACGCGGCGGAACCGGTGGGGCGGCCGGTCTCGGCCACCAGGACGATGTCGTCAGCCATCGGAGCTCCCTACTTCTGACGTGGCGCCGGAGCGCGAAGGTGTGGATGTGAGCCGTCCAAGGCTACCGGCGTGCGACCGTCGCCACGAATCCGGCCCGGTCGCCGGCTCAGGACTGGTTGGCGCCGCCGAAGATCTCGGACACCGAGGTGTCCTCGAACACCGCGTCGATGGCGTCGGCGATGATGCCGGCGATCGACAGGACCTCGATCTTGTCGATCTGCTTCTCGGGCGGCAGCGGCAGCGTGTTGGTGACGACGACCTTCGAGATGACCGAGTTCTTCAGCCGGTCGATGGCCGGGCCGGAGAGCACGCCGTGGGTGGCCGCCGCGCACACCTCGCGGGCGCCCTGCTCCATCAGCTGCTCGGCGGCCGCCACCAGCGTGCCGCCGGTGTCGATCATGTCGTCGATGAGCACGCAGGTGCGGCCGGCGACGTTGCCGACGACCTCCTTGGCCTCGACGACGTTCTTCGCGCCCTTCACCCGGCGCTTGTGGACGATGGCCAGGTCGGCGTGCAGGGCGTTGGCGTAGCGCTCGGCCACCTTCACCCGGCCGGCGTCGGGCGACACGACGACGATGTCGTCGCCCATGTTCCGCTCGATGTGGTCGACGAGCACCGGCATGGCCACCAGGTGGTCGAAGGGGCCGTCGAAGAAGCCCTGGATCTGCCCGGAGTGCAGGTCGACCGACATCAGCCGGTCGGCGCCGGCGGCGGCGAACATGTTGGCGATGAGCTTGGCCGAGATGGGCTCCCGGCCCTCGGCCTTCCGGTCCTGCCGGGCGTAGCCGTAGAACGGCATGACCGCGGTGATGCGCTTGGCCGAGGCCCGGCGGGCGGCGTCGACCATCTGCAGGTGCTCGAAGATGGCGTCGTTGATCGACATCGAGCCGCTGGCGCCGTGGCTCTGGATGATGAAGACGTCCATGCCGCGCACCGACTCGCCGAACCGGCAGTGGATCTCGCCGTTGGCGAAGTCGGCGGTGTTGGCGTCGCCCAGCTCGACGCCCAGCGCCTCGGCGATCTCGACCGCCAGAGGGAGGTTGGCCCGCCCCGACACGATGTGCAGCTTCTTCTTGGTGACGAGCTCCATCGCGTGCCTCTCCCTCACCCCTGGGGGCTGCTGCTAGCCGGTCGTGCCAGTGTAGAACGGTCCCGTCCGGACCCCCGGGCCCACCCGGGCGCCCGGCTCGAGCACGGCGAACGGCCCGACGACGGCGTCGTCGCCGATCTCGGCCCGGACCGCGACCGTCTCGTTGACCTTGGCCCGCTCGCCGACCCGGGTGTCGGACAGGCGGGTGGCGGGGCCGATCTCGCTGCCGGCGCCGACGGTCGTCCGCCCCTGCAGCACCGTGCCGGGGAACAGGACGACGTCGGGCGCGAGCTCGACGGTCGTGTCGACGTAGGTCGTCGCCGGGTCGACCATGGCGACCCCGGCCCGCAGCCAGCGCTCGTTCGTGCGCCGGCGCAGCTCGGCCTCGGCGACGGCCAGCTGGGCCCGGTCGTTGACCCCCCAGGTCTCCTCGGGGTCGGGGGCGACGAGCGACACGACCGGGTGGCCGGCCTCGGCGAGCACGGCGACGACGTCGGTCAGGTAGAGCTCGCCCTGGGAGTTGTCGGGGGTGATGCGGCGCAGCGCCGGGGCCAGCAGGCCGCCCCGGAAGACGTAGATGCCGGTGTTGACCTCGTCGATGGCCCGCTCCTCGGCGTTGGCGTCCCGGTGCTCGACGATGCGCCGGACCCGCCCCTCCTCGTCCCGCACGACGCGCCCGTAGCCGGTCGGGTCGTCGAGGCGGGCGGTGAGCACGGTGCAGGCGGCGCCGGACAGGCGGTGCTCGGTGACGAGCGCCTCCAGCGTCTCGGGCCGGACGAGCGGCGTGTCGCCAGGCACGACCAGCACGTCGCCGTCGTCGACGTCGAGCGAGTCGTCGGGGAGCCCGGTCAGGCCGACGGCGACGGCGTCGCCGGTGCCCCGCTGCTCGCGCTGCTCGACGAACTCCAGGGGCAGGGCGCCGGCCTGCTCCTGGAGCGTCTTCACCACGAGGTCGCCGCCGAACCCCACCACCACGACGGCCCGGTCGCAGCCGCAGCCCGCCACCGCGTCGAGGACGTACTGCACCAGGGGGCGCCCGCACAGGACGTGCAGGGGCTTGGGCCGGGCCGACCGCATCCGCGTGCCCTGCCCGGCGGCGAGGACGATGGCCGACAGCGGACGCTGGGTCATGTCCCCGTTGTAGCGCCCCGACCGGACGGTCGCGCGGCACCGGGCACGCGCCGGGCGGTCATGCCCCGGCCGTGCCGTCCACCAGCAGGTCGGTGACGCCGGCGACCTCCGCCACCCAGGTGACCTCCTGGGACACCGACGTGACCCGCAGGTCCACCCCCCGGTCGCGGGCGGCCTCCCGGGCCACGAGCAGCGCCCGGAGGCCGGCGGAGTCGATGAAGGTCACGGCCCCGGCGTCGAGCGCGATCTCGCGGGCGTCGCCGAGCTCGGACAGCCGCTCGTTGAGCACGCCGGACGCGAACATGTCCAGCTCGCCACCGAGGGTGATGGTGGCCCGGTCGCCGTCGCGGACGACGTCGACGGTGAACGAGCCGGGTTGGTCGGAGGTCACGCGGCAAGCCTACGGGCGGCGGGCCACGAACCGGTCACGCCGGGCCGCGCACGGCCGTCGGGACCTCGAGGCGCACCACGGTGCCGCCCTCGGAGGTGTCGACCGCCATGTCGACCGTGCACGCCCGCATGATGCGCATGCCGCGGCCGCGGCTGCCGTCGGGCGCCCCGCTCCCCCGCCACCGGCCGTGGTCGCGCACGGTGGCGACGACGCGGTCGTCGGCGGCCGCCAGCTCGACCTCGACCGTCCCGCCCTCGGGGCCGTAGGCGTGCTCGACCGCGTTGGCGACGGCCTCGCCCACGGCGAGGAGGATCATCATCTGCGACTGGTCGGTGAGCCCGAGCGGGGCGAGCCACCGCCGCAGCGCGGCGCGCACCTCGGCGAGCGAGGGCGGCTCGGCCCGCACCTCTAGGCGGAGCGGGTCGCCGGCCGGGTCCTCGCGCCGCAGCACCAGCAGCGCGGTGTCGTCCCGGGTGCCCTCGTCGCCGAGCATGACCTCGATGGCGCGGGCGCAGCTCGCCTCGGCCGAGCCGGCCGCCAGGGCCGGCGCCAGGCGCTCGAAGCCCTTGTCGAGGGTCTCGCCCCGGCGCTCGACGAGCCCGTCGGTGTACAGGGCCAGCAGCGCGCCGGGCGGCAGGTCGACCGTCGAGGAGCGGCGCCGGAGGCCGGGGATCACGCCGAGCGGGGGGTCGACCGCCGCGTCGATCATCCGGGCCGGCTCGCCGGCGACGCGCGCCATCATCGGCAGGGGGTGGCCCGCCGAGGCGACCTCGACCGAGCCGAGCGTCGGGTCGAGGACGGCGTAGAGGACGGTCGTCATCTTCCCCGCCTCGAAGTGCTGGATCTTCTTGTCGAGCCGGGCCAGCACCTCGGCCGGGTCGAGGGAGGTCAGGGCGTAGCTGCGGAGCGCGCTGCGCAGCCGGCCCATGACCACCGCCGCCTCCAGCCCCCGGCCGATGACGTCGCCCATCACCACGCCGACGTGCCCGGACGGCAGCACGAACACGTCGTACCAGTCGCCCCCCACGCCGCCGACGCCGGCCGGCAGGTAGCGGGCGGCCATCTCCAGGCCGGGGACGGTGGGCAGGCGGTCGGGGATCAGGCTGCGCTGCAGCGCCGACGCCGCCGCCTGCTCGACCAGCGAGCGCCGGGCCTCGACCGCGGCCGCCAGCCGCTCGGCCACCCCCTCGAGGAGGTGGACCTCGTCGGGCTCGAAGTGGCGGCTGTGGGTGGAGCCGACGTGGAGCACCCCGATGAGCCGTCCGTCGACCACGAGCGGCACGCCGAGCAGCGACCGGAGCCCCCGCTCCAGCAGGATCGGGCTGTCGACGACCGCCCGGTCGATGTCGTCGAGCACGATCGGCCGCCGGCCCGAGGCGACCTGGCCGGCGAAGCCCGAGCCGACGCGCACCCGCACCCCCCGGCGCACCTCGGCCTCGAGGCCGATCGCGGCGGTGGCGACCAGGTCGCCCGTGCCCTCGTCGAGCAGCAGGACGACCGCGGTCTGGACGTCGAGGAGCTCCCGCACCCGCTCGAGGACCTGGGTGAGCAGCGCCTCGACGGCCACCTCGCCCAGGGCGGCGTCGGTGAGCGCCTCGATGCGGCGCAGGCGCTCGGCCTCGCCGGGAGCGCCGGGCTCCTCGGTGACGGGCATCGCCCCCAGGCTAGGGGCGCGGCATGATCGACGGGTGAGCGACGCCGCCCGCCTGGGCCCCGTCCTGACGGTCCACGGCGCCGAGGTGCGGGTCGGGACCTGCTCCTGGGCGGACCGCACGCTGGTGCGGGAGACCGACTGGTACCCCCGCCGGACGATGAGCGCGGCCGAGCGCCTCGCCCACTACGCCGCCCACTTCCCGGTGGTCGAGGCCGACAGCACCTACTACCGGCCGCCGTCCCGGCAGCTCACCGCGGGCTGGGCCGAGCGCTCGCCGGCGGGGTTCCGGATGGACGTCAAGGCCTACTCGCTCATGACCGGCCACCCGACGAAGCCCGAGACGCTGTGGCCGGACATCGCCGAGGCCCTCGACCCGGAGGCCGCCGGCAAGCGCAACGTCTACCCCCACCACCTGCCCGAGGACGCCGTCGAGGAGGTGTGGCGCCGGTTCGCCGACGCGCTGGCGCCCCTGGCCGAGGCCGGGAAGCTGGGCGCGGTGCTCCTGCAGTACCCGCCGTGGTTCACGCCCAAGCGGGCGAACCGGGAGGAGCTGGCCCGGGCCCGCCGGCGCCTGGACGGCCTCGCGGTCAGCGTCGAGCTGCGGTCGCCCCGGTGGTTCGGGCCCGACGACCTCGACCGCACGATCGGGTGGCTGGCCGACCACGACCTCGCGCTCGTGGCCGTCGACGCCCCCGAGGTCTCCGGGCTGCCCCGCACCGCGGTGGCGACGGCCGACCACGCCGTCGTGCGCTTCCACGGGCGGAGCGACGACACCTGGTCGTCCCGGACCGCGACGGCGGCCGAGCGGTTCCGCTACCTCTACGACCGGCGCGAGCTGCGCCCGTGGGTCCGGAAGGTGGCGCAGCTCGCCGAGCAGACCCGCGAGGTCCACGTGCTGATGAACAACTGCTACCGCGACCACGCCGTGCGCAACGCCGCCGACATGGTCGACCTGCTCCGCACGGTCGCGGACCCGACCCCGGCGGTGTGACACGGGTTACGTTCGCGGCATGTCGCTCGCGATCACCGACGAACACCGGGCCCTGGCCGACACCGCGGCCGACTTCCTCGCCCGCCACGACGCCCGGGCGGCGGCCCGGGCCCTGCTCGAAGCCCCCGAGGAGGCCCTGCCGGCGTGGTGGGACGACCTCGTCGCCCTCGGCTGGCTCGGGTTGCACGTGCCGGAGGAGCACGGCGGCTCCGGCTTCGGCATCGAGGAGCTCGTCGTCGTGGTCGAGCAGATGGGGCGCGCCCTGGCGCCCGGGCCGTTCGTGCCCACGGTCGTCGCGAGCGCCGTGCTGGCCGCGGTGGGCGGTGACGCGGCCAAGGCCCACCTGCCCGCGCTCGCCGACGGCTCCCGCACCGGGGCCGTCGCCCTGGGCGGCGAGGTCACCGTCGACGGGGGCACCGCCTCCGGCCCGGCCGGGGTCGTGCTCGGCGGCGGGCTGGCCGACGTCCTGCTCGTGCCCGCGGGCGACGACGTCGTGGTCGTCGAGCGGGGCGAGGGCGTCACCGTCGAGGTGCCGCGCAACCTCGACCCCACCCGGCGGTCGGCCCGCGTCACGCTCGACGGCGCGCCGGCGACGGTACTGCCCGGCGCCCGCCGGCTGCTCGTCGACCTGGCCCGGGTCGTCCTCTCGGCCGAGGCGGTCGGGCTGGCCCGCGCCTGCACCGACGCGGCCGCCGCCTACGCCAAGGAGCGGGTCCAGTTCGGCCGGCCCATCGGCACGTTCCAGGCGGTGAAGCACCACTGCGCCAACATGGCCGTCGCCACCGAGCTGGCCACCAGCGCCGTGTGGGACGCCGCCCGGGCCGCGGCCGCCGGCGGCGACCAGCTCACCTACGCCGCGGCGGTGGCCGCCACCCTCGCCGGCCCCGCCGCCGACCTGTGTGCCAACCTCAACACCCAGGTCCACGGCGGCATCGCCATCACCTGGGAGCACGACGCCCACCTGTTCATGCGCCGGGCCACGACGCTGCTCGGCCTCCTCGAGCCCGACCGCGCCGCCCGCGAGCTCACCGACCTCACCCGCCGGGGCGTCACCCGCGAGCGCTCGGTCGAGCTGCCGCCCGAGGCCGAGGCGTTCCGGGCCGAGGTGCGGGCCTTCGCCGAGCGCGTCAAGGACCTGCCGCCCGACGAGCAGCGGCGCGAGCTCATCGACTCCGGCTACGCCGTGCCCCACTGGCCCAAGCCGTGGGGGCGGGAGGCCGGCGCCGTCGAGCAGCTGGTCATCGAGCAGGAGCTCGCCGCGGCCGGGATCACCCGCCCCTCCTACGGCATCACCGGCTGGGTCATCCTCACGCTCGTCCAGCACGCGAACGAGGACCAGATCGCCCGCTGGGTGCGCCCGGCGCTGGAGCAGGAGGTGATCTGGTGCCAGCTGTTCTCGGAGCCCGACGCCGGCTCCGACGCCGCCGGCGTCAAGACCCGGGCGACCCGGGTCGAGGGCGGCTGGCTGGTCAACGGCCAGAAGGTGTGGACGAGCGGCGCCCACGTGGCCGGGATGGGCTTCGCCACCGTGCGCACCAACCCCGACGCCCCCAAGCACGAGGGGATCACCACCATGGTGATCGACATGCACGCGGAGGGCGTCGAGGTGCGCCCGCTGCGCATGTCCAACGGCGGCGCCGAGTTCAACGAGGTGTTCTTCAACGACGTCTTCGTGCCCGACGACGACGTCGTCGGGCCGGTCGACGGCGGCTGGACGGTCGCCCGGGCCACGCTCGGGAACGAGAGCATCAGCATCGGCGGCGGTGAGGGCGGCATGTCGCTGCCCGGCTCGGCGCTGATCCCGGCCTTCGACGCCAACCCCGACCGCCTCGCCGGCGGCGCCGGCCGGATCGGCCGCTACATCGCCACCCACCAGGCGATGACCCTGCTCAACCTGCGGCGGGCCCACCGGGCGGTCGCCGGCGGCGAGCCCGGTCCCGAGGGGGCGATCACCAAGCTGGTCCTGTCCGAGCTGGGCCACGAGGCGGCCGCGATCCTCACCGAGCTGACCGGGCCCGACGTGGCGTTCATGGACGGGGCCGGTGCGCTGACCGGCAACCTCGTGCTCATGCACCGGGCCATGTCGATCGCCGGCGGCACGTCCGAGATCAAGCGCAACCAGATCGGCGAGCGCATCCTCGGGCTGCCCCGGGACCCGCTCCTCGACAAGTAGCGGCCCACCGGGCCCGGCGGGGGCGCGGGGCGCCCCGAGGGCCCGCGCCCCCCCCGGCGGCCGCAGAAGAACGGCGGGGGCACCACCCCCCGCAACGCCGGACCGCCGAAGGAGCGCCACCCGGCTCTTATAAACAACTCCCCGCCCACCAAGAAGGCCACAAAATACGAATGCCGCATCTGGTTTGAA
>PKRH01000099.1 GCA_017577565.1 Thermoanaerobacterales bacterium
GCCCGCCGCCCCCGACGCCGGTGCCGGCCGAGGCGAGGAGGCCGGCGAGGGCGCCGACGACGCCGCGGTCATCCCCGTGCCGCTGGCCCGCGACCGGGGGCGGGGCCGCCGCGGCCGGCGGAAGGCGCGGGCCGCCGCCCGGCGGTCCGAGGGCGCGCCCCGCACCGGCACCGACGACCCGCCCGGCGACCCGAGCTGACCGGCCGTGGCCCGCAAGAACCCCGCCCACCTGCGCCGTGGCGGCGCGGACGACCTGAGCGGCGACACGACGGCGATGACGCCCGCCGAGGAGGGCGGGCTGCCGCCCGCGTCGACGTCGGTCGAGCGGGCGCTGCGTGCGCTGGAACCGCCCCGGCACGCCTCGGGCTTCTGGACGCGCCTCGACGAGCGCCTGGCCGACGAGCCCCAGCTGCGGCTCACGCCCCGCTCGGCGATCCGGCCCATCACCCAGCCACCGCCGGTCGTCGACGACAGCAGCCTGGCCAGCACGCTGAAGGGCGGCCTCCCGCCGCCCCGGCGCACGCACCGCCGCACCGTCGTCGCCGTCGTCGCGGTCCTGCTGCTCGCGCTCCTCGTCGTCGCCGCGCTGCAGGAGCCGGACGACGACGCCGCCACGAGCGACACCACGACGACGGTGGCCGGCGACGCCCAGGGCGGCGAGCCGGCGTCCCCCGAGGAGACGACGATCCCCACGACGACGCTCCCGCCGGGGGCGATCGACCCGGCCGAGCCGCTCACCCCGGCGGGCGTCGGCCCGCTGCGGATCGGCGCGACCTTCGCCGAGCTGCAGGCCGCCGGCGTCCAGCTCCAGGTCGACCAGGCCACGTTCGAGGGGTCGGGCGGCACCTGCTACGACGCCAAGATCCCCGGCGCGCTCGACCTCATCCTCCGCTTCCGGCCGCCCGACGACCGGTCGTCCGTCGACGACCCGGGCGAGGGCGTCCTGGCCTCGGTCTCCATCGAGTCGGCCCTGCCGACGACCCGCGCCACCGACAGCGGCCTCGTCCTGGGCTCGCCCCAGGACCAGGTGCTGGCCGCCTACGGCGGCAACCTCGACGAGCGCCAGCACCCGTTCATCGCCGGCGGCCGCATCTTCCGGGCCGACGCCGGCAACGGGCTCGGCATCGCCTTCTTCACCGACGGGCTGGGGGTCGTCCGCATCTCCGTCGGGTTCATGGACACCATCCGGTTCATCAACCAGTGCCGCTGAGCTCCCGGACGGCGGGGGTGCCCGGGCCCTGGTCGGCGCCGTGTGACCAGGTCACGGGCGGCTTTGGCCCCTCGTGCAAACGATCACTAGGCTCCGCCCACGTGTCGGACCTTCTCCGCTCGTACCTGACGGTCGGCGTCTTCCTGGGGGTGGCGGTCGCCCTGGTGGCGGCGATCCTCGGGCTCGGGCGCCTGATCCGGCCGAGCCGTCCGCAGCCCGACAAGTACGTCAACTACGAGTCGGGCGTCGACCCCGTGGGGTCGATGTGGGCGCAGACCCAGGTCCGCTACTACCTGTTCGCGCTGCTGTTCGTGCTGTTCGACGTCGAGGCGGTGTTCGTCTTCCCCTTCGCCACCCGGGCCGAGGCCTACGGCTGGTTCGGGTTCGTCGAGATGGGGGTGTTCATCGTCGTGCTGGCGCTCGGGCTGCTCTACGCCTGGAAGAAGAAGGTCCTCCGCTGGGTCTGACACAGGACGTCCGCTGATGGGTCTCGTCGAGAGCGGCAAGATGCCCAAGCCGCTGACATCGCTCCTCAACACCGCGCGCAAGTACAGCCTCTGGGCGTACCAGTGGGGGCTGGCCTGCTGCGCGATCGAGATGGGCGCCGCGTTCGCCTCGCCCCGCTACGACGTCATGCGGCTCGGCGTCATCCCCCTGCCCGCGAGCCCCCGCCAGGCGGACGTCGTCGTCATCTCGGGGACGGTCACCGACAAGATGGTGCCGTCCATCAAGCGGCTCTACGAGCAGATGGCCGACCCCAAGTACGTCATCTCGATGGGGTCGTGCACCAACTGCGGCGGGCCCTACTGGGACAGCTACTCGGTGACCAAGGGGATCGACCAGGTCCTCCCCGTCGACGTCTACATCCCCGGGTGCCCGCCGCGGCCCGAGGCGCTGCTCGAGGGCATCGTCCTCCTCCAGCAGCGGATCGGGCGGGAGGACATGGCCGATCGCTGGCGGGGCGACCCGCTGGTGGTGCAGTGATGGCAGAGGCGACCGACACCGCCGCCGAGGAGGCGCAGGCGCCCCGCGACGAGGAGCGGGAGGCGCTGCTCGCCGAGATGACCGAGGCGCTCGGCGACGCCGTCGTCGGCAGCCACGTGGCCCCCGGGCGCGGCCTGTGGCTGCGGGTGACCCGCGACGCCTGGTACGACGCGGTGGAGACGGTCAAGCTGCGCTTCGGCTTCACGTTCTTCGACTTCCTCTCCGGCATCGACTGGATGCCCTCGCCGTGGGGCCGGTACGAGGACGCCGCCGTCGACACCGGCATCCCCCGGCCCGACCCCGACGCCCCGATCGAGACCGGCGTGGCCGGCGGGGACACGCGCTTCCAGGTCTTCTGCCGCCTGGCCGACGTCCGCCGCCCCGCCCCGCACCGCAACGTCGTGCTCAAGGCCGACCTGCCCGACGACGACCTCCGCATCCGGAGCATCGTCCCGCTGTTCGCCGGGGCCAACTGGCACGAGCGGGAGTGCTGGGAGATGTTCGGCATCACCTTCGACGGCCACCCCGGGCTGCGCCACCTCTACCTGCCGAGCGAGTTCGAGGGGCACCCGCTGCGCAAGGACTTCCCCCTCCTGGCCCGCCTGGTGAAGCCCTGGCCCGGCATCGTCGACGTCGAGCCGATGCCCGACGAGGCCGCGCCCGGCGACGGCGACACCGCAGGAGGTGACGCATGACCGCCCTCACCGAGCGCCAGCAGCTGGCGTACGTCGACGCCCAGGCGGCCGACGCCCGGGTCAACGTCGAGCTCGAGACCGACGAGGGCATGATCCTCAACCTGGGGCCGCAGCACCCCGCCACCCACGGCACGCTGCGGGTCACGGCCAAGCTCGACGGCGAGCAGGTCGTGTGGGCCGACGTCGTCCCCGGCTACATGCACCGGGGCTACGAGAAGCTCACCGAGGTCCGCACCTACCCCCAGGTCACGACCCTCATCAACCGCATCGACTGGCTCGGCAGCTTCGCCAACGAGGTGCCCTTCATCCTCGCCGCCGAGCAGCTGATGGAGATCGAGGCGCCGCCCCGGGCCCGGTGCATCCGCACGATCCTCTTCGAGATGGCCCGGATCGCCAACCTCGTCATCTTCCTCGGCGACCTGGGCGTCCAGCTCGGCGCGGTGACGCCGACCTTCTACGCCTTCCGCGACCGCGAGCACGTCCTCGACCAGATCGAGGCGGTCACCGGTGGGCGCTTCCACCCGAACTTCGACCGCATCGGCGGCCTGAAGGACGACCTGCCGAAGGGGTGGATCGCGGACACCAAGGCCGTCATGGCCCGGATCCGCAGCTTCTGCGACGAGATGGAGGACCTCCTCTTCGGCAACGAGATCTTCGAGGCCCGCACCCGGGGCGTCGGCGTCATCCCCGCCGAGGTCGCCCTGGCCTACGGGCTGTCCGGCGCCAACCTGCGGGCGTCCGGCGTCGACTGGGACCTGCGCCGTGACGGCGGCATCTCCGGCCTGGCCCACGACGAGGTCGACTGGAAGGTCTGGACCCACCCCGACGGCGACAGCTTCGCCCGCTGCTGGGTCCGGCTGCAGGAGACCCGCGAGGCGACCCACATCGTCGACCAGCTCTGCGACGGGCTGCCCAGCGGGCCGATCATGGCCAAGGTCCCCCGGGTCATCAAGGTCCCGCCCGGCGAGGCCTACGTCGAGACGGAGAACCCGCTCGGCGCCATGGGCTACTACCTGGTCAGCAAGGGCGACCTGGGGCCGTTCCGCGTGAAGATCCGTTCGGCCAGCTTCTCGAACATCTCGGTCGTGCCCTGGGTGCTCAAGGGCGTCTACGTGCCGGACATCATCACGATCCTGGCCAGCCTCTACTTCATCCTGGGGGACATCGACCGATGAGGAGCCTCGTGCTCGCCATCGAGCTCGCCTGGTGGCAGCAGACCGTCCTGCGGACCATCGGCGTGCTCGCCGCCGTGCTGCTGCCCGCCGGCACGCTGGTCTACGTCTTCCTCTTCAAGATGATGAGCTTCATGCAGAGCCGCCTCGGCCCCATGGAGGCGGGGCCGTACGGCTCGATGCAGCTGCTCGCCGAGGTCGGCAAGTGGATCCAGAAGGAGGACATCATCCCCTGGCGGGCCGACCGGAAGCTCTTCGCGATGGCCCCCTACATCGTGGTGATGACGGTCTTCCTCACCTACGTGGGGGTGCCGTTCGGCCCCGACGCCTGGTTCGCCGATCTCGACGTGGGGATCTTCTACATCCTCGCCGTCTCGTCGATCTCGGTCCTCGGCATCCTCATCGCCGGCTGGTCCTCGGCCAACAAGTACTCGCTGCTCGGCGGCCTGCGGGCGGCCGGCCAGCTCATCGCCTACGAGCTGCCGATGGTGCTGGCGGTCGTCGGCGTGGTCATCCAGGCCGAGACCCTCAACCTGCAGGGCATCGTGGCCGCCCAGCACGAGGGTGCGATCTTCGGCTGGGACGGGATCGGGAACCCGTTCATCCTCACCCAGTTCGTCGGGTTCCTCATCTTCCTCGTCGCCCTGCAGGCCGAGCTCACCCAGACCCCCTTCGACATGCCCGTGGCCGAGTCGGAGCTGGTGTCCGGCTACATGACCGAGTACTCGGGCATGCGGTTCCTGCTCTTCTTCATCGCCGAGTTCGCGAGCGCCGGCGCCTTCGCCGCGGTGGCGGCCACGCTCTTCCTCGGCGGGTGGGCGCTGCCGGGCGTCGACCTCGACGCCGACTACATGAACGTGCTGGGGCCGATCGTGCTGCTGGCCAAGATCATGCTGGTCGCGTTCCTCGTCTTCTGGGTGCGGTTCACCTACCCGCGGTTCCGCGAGGACCAGCTCCAGCAGCTCGCGTGGAAGGTCCTCATCCCGCTGTCGCTGGTCAACATCCTGGCGACCATGGCTCTGAAGGTGGCCTACTAGTCATGGCCAGACTGCCTGCTCCCAAGGTCCCGGGCCTGGTCAAGGGCCTCGGCGTCACGCTGAAGACGATGGGCCGGACGATGTTCCCGGCCCGGGGCATCAAGACGCTCATCCCGGCGCCGTCGAAGGGCGCGGCGACGGTGCAGTACCCCCACGAGAAGGAGGTGCCCACGCCCCGGGCGCGTGGCGTCATCGCCCTCAAGGAGGACAACTGCACCGTCTGCATGCTGTGTGCCCGCAGCTGCCCCGACTGGTGCATCTACATCGAGGGCCACAAGGAGACGGCGCCGCCCCGCCGGCCCGGGGGCAAGCCGCGGACGGTCAACAAGCTCGACCGCTTCGACATCGACTACGCCCTCTGCATGTACTGCGGGATCTGCGTCGAGGTCTGCCCCTTCGACGCCCTGTTCTGGAGCCCCGAGTACGAGTACTCCGAGCTGCGCCTCGCCGACCTGCTCCACGACAAGGAGCGCCTTGGCGAGTGGATGCAGACCGTGCCCGACTTCGAGCCCTACGAGGCCGGGTCCGAGCAGAAGGTCCGCAAGGTCCCCCGGTGAGCTGATGGTGGCGCAGAACATCTTCTTCTACGTGATCGCCGCGGTGATGGTCGCCGCCGCCGTCGTCGTGGTGACCAACCGCAACGTCGTGCGCGCCGCGCTGGCGCTGATCGTCGTGTTCGCCGGCGTCGCCGCGCAGTACATCCTGCTGGCCGCCGAGTTCGTGGCCACCACCCAGGTGCTCGTCTACATCGGGGCGATCATGGTGCTGATGCTGTTCGGCATCATGCTGACCCGGGCGCGGATCGGTCAGGACCCCGAGATGACCAACGAGCGCTGGTGGGTCGGGCTGATCACGGCGCTGCTGCTCGCCGGGGTCATGGGCTACGCCCTGATCGACCACTTCGGCAGCGACCCGCTGCCCGAGGACCGTCGCCTCGTCGCCGTCGGCGGCTCGAACACCGCGACGGTGAGCGACGCCATCTTCTCGCAGTACCTGATCCCGTTCGAGGTGATCTCGGTGCTGCTGCTCTCAGCGCTGGTCGGGGCCATCGTCATCGCCCGGAAGGATCGGTGACCCGATGGACGACCTGATGCTGAACCAGTTCCTGCTCCTGGGTGCCGTGCTGTTCTGCATCGGCGTCTACGGGGTCATCGCTCGCAAGAACACCGTCCTGGTGCTGATGTCGATCGAGCTGATCCTCAACGCGGTCAACATCAACCTGATCGCGTTCGGCGCCATGAACGGTGACATCGCCGGCGCGGTGTTCGCCCTCTTCGTCATCGCCGTGGCGGCCGCCGAGGTCGGCGTCGGCCTGGCGATGGTGCTGATCATCTACCGGAACCGGTCGAGCGTCGACCTCGACGACGTCGACTCGATGAGGGGCTGAGGTCGACCGTGCTCGAGAACGCCTGGATCATCCCGCTCGTCCCCGCGGCGTCGTTCTTCCTCATCCTGCTGATCGGCAAGCGGCTGCCGCACAAGGGCAGCGAGCTCGGCATCGCCGCGGTCGCCATCGCCTTCGTGCTGGCGCTGGTCGTCAACGTCCAGTGGTTCGACCGGGTCGAGAACCCGCCGCACGAGGCCGGCCACGGCACCGAGCACGTCGTCGAGCCCGTCGAGAAGGGCTGGACGTGGTTCCAGAGCGGCGACGTCGACATCGAGGTCGGCATGCTGCTCGACGGCCCGGCGGTGATGATGCTCTTCGTCGTCACCCTGGTGTCGCTGCTGGTCCACGTCTACTCGACCGACTACGTGGCCGGCGACCGCCGCTACACGCACTTCTTCGCCTTCCTCTCGCTGTTCACGGCGTCGATGCTCGGCCTCGTCATGGCCAAGACGACGCTGCAGCTGATCGTCTGCTGGGAGCTCGTCGGCGTCTGCTCGTTCGCCCTGATCGGCCACTGGTGGGAGGAGAAGGCCAACAGCGACGCCGCCCTCAAGGCGTTCATCACCAACCGCGTCGGCGACGTCGGCCTGCTGTGCGGCATGATCACGCTGTTCTGGGCGGCCGGCGGCACCTTCGACATCCTCGAGATCAACACGCTGGCCCTCGAGGGCGGCATCAGCCAGACGGCGCTCACCGTCGCCTCCTGCGCGCTCATCGCCGCGGTCATGTCGAAGTCCGGCCAGTTCATCCTCCACACCTGGCTGCCGGACGCCATGGCCGGCCCGACGCCGGTGTCCGCCCTCATCCACGCGGCGACGATGGTCGTGGCCGGCATCTACATGGTCGGACGCCTCTACGGCGTCTTCTTCGAGGGCCTGGAGATCGGCACCTCGACCTTCAACCTGCTCGCGCTCGTCGGCGGCGTCACCGTGATCGGCGGGGCCGGGCTGGCCTTCGTCCAGAGCGACATCAAGAAGGTGCTGGCCTACTCGACGGTCTCCCAGCTCGGCTACATGGTCATGGCGCTGGGCGTCGGGGCCTGGACCGCCGCCTTCTTCCACCTGTTCACCCACGCCTTCTTCAAGGCCTGCCTGTTCCTCGGCTCGGGCTCGGTCAGCCACGCCGTCCACAGCTTCGACATGAAGCGGGACATGGGCGGCCTGCGCCGGTGGATGCCGCAGACCTACAAGACGTTCCTCATCTCCACCGGGGCGCTCATCGGCATCTTCCCGCTCGCCGGGTTCTGGTCGAAGGACGAGATCCTCGCCGGCGCCTCGCAGCTCGGCGGCGAGGGGGGCTACAAGGCCTTCCTCGTGGTCGGCCTCATCGGCGCCCTGATGACCGCCGCCTACATGACCCGCTGCGTCTACCTCACGTTCTTCGGCGAGTACCGCGGCCACGGCGAGCCCCACGAGTCCGGCCCCCGCATCACCGTCCCGCTGTGGATCCTGGCCGGGCTGGCGGTCGTCGCCGGCTTCGCCAACATCCCCGACAGCGGCGCGCTGAGCTTCGTGCCCGAGGGCGCCGCCCTCCGGTTCGAGCACTTCTTCGAGCCCAAGGGCCCGTACTTCCCGGTCGAGGGCTTCAGCCACCCGAGCTTCAGCCTGGGCATCGCGCTGGTCAGCACGGTGATCGCCGCCCTCGGCATCGGCGCCTCGTACCTCTGGTACTGGCGGGGCGTCGGGGTCCACGGCATCACCCGGCGCAACGCCCTCGCCCGGGCCGGCTACCGGTTCCTCGAGAACAAGTACTACTTCGACCACCTCTACACGGGCGTCATCGCCGGTGGCACGAAGGGCCCGATCGCCCGGGCCGCCTACTGGGTCAACCAGAACGTCATCGACGGCATCGTCAACGGCGCCGGACGGGCCGCCACGGTGGTCGGCCGCTTCGTCTACCAGCGCATCGACCAGCAGGTCGTCGACGGCGCGGTCAACTCGTCCGCCGAGGTGGCCAACACCACCGGCCAGGTCTTCCGCCAGCTCACCTCCGGCAAGGTGCAGCAGTACGGGGCGCTCCTCTTCGGGGCCGCCGCGCTGTTCGCCGGGGCCATCATCCTCTTCGTCTGACGGCTACCGCCAAGGTTCACGATGGACAACAACCAGTTCCTGACCGATTGGGGCCTCACGCTCATGGTGTTCCTGCCGCTGGCAGGGGCGCTCGTGATGCTGCTGATCCCCCGCGCCGAGGAGACCACCCACAAGGTGGTGGCCCTGGCGGTGGCGCTGGCCACGGCCGGCATCGGCGGCGCGGTCATCGCCGACTTCGACTACGGCGCGACCGACACCCTGCAGTTCACGGTCGACGAGTCGTGGATCGAGGTCATCAACGCCCGCTACGCCATCGGCATCGACGGGCTGGCCGTCCCGCTCATCGCCCTGACGCTGCTGGTGGTGCCGCTGTGCATCATCTACAGCTGGAACCACTTCCCCGAGCCGCGGAACCCGAAGGCGTTCCTCGTCCTGCTGCTGGTGCTGCACACCGGCATGCTCGGCACCTTCGTGGCGCAGGACCTCATCCTGTTCTTCGTCTTCTTCGAGGTCGTCCTGCTGCCGATGTACTTCCTCATCGGCGTGTGGGGCGGTGAGCAGCGCCAGTACGCCGCCATCAAGTTCTTCCTCTTCACGCTGTTCGGCTCGGCGCTGATGCTGGTCAGCTTCCTCGCCCTCTACTTCGTCGCCGACGTCGACAGCTTCGTCATGAGCGACCTCGCCCGGGGCGTGGCCGAGGCCGGGGTCGACCACCGGACCCAGATGCTCATCTTCGGCGGCATGTTCCTGGGCTTCGGCATCAAGGTGCCGATCTTCCCGTTCCACACCTGGCTGCCCGACGCCCACACCCAGGCGCCGACCGTCGGCTCGGTCATCCTGGCCGCGGTGCTGCTGAAGCTCGGCACCTACGGCTTCGTGCGGGTCGCGCTGCCGATCCTGCCCGAGGCGGCGGCCGACTGGGCGCCCTGGATCGGCCTGCTGGCCGTCATCGGCATCATCTACGGCGCCCTGGCCTGCCTGGCCCAGACCGACATGAAGCGCCTCATCGCCTTCTCGTCGGTGGCCCACATGGGCTTCACGATGCTGGGCATCTCGACGCTCACCGACTTCGGCCTGAACGCCGCGGTCATGGGCATGGTCGCCCACGGCCTCATCACCGGCATGCTCTTCTTCCTGACGGGCTCGGTGAAGGAGCGCTGGCACACGCTCGAGATCCGGCGGCTGGGCGGCATCCTGGTCAAGGCGCCGCGGCTGGGCTGGGTCCTCGGCTTCTCGGCCATGGCCTCGCTCGGCCTGCCCGGCCTGGCCGGGTTCTGGGGCGAGTTCCCCGCCATCCTCGCCGCCTACGAGCCGGGCGCCGACCTCAGCCAGACGACGTTCCGGGTGTACATGGTCGTGGCCGCCATCGGCACGGTGTTCGCCGCCGGCTACCTGCTCTGGCTCTACCAGCGCACGGCCTTCGGCACGCCGACCGAGGAGTTCGAGCACGAGGAGATCCACGACGTGCTCCCGTCCGAGTGGATCGCCTGGGTGCCGATGCTGGTGCTCATCCTGGCCATCGGCATCTTCCCCAACATCGTGTTCCGGGTCAGCGACGGGCAGATGACCGCGGTCGCCCAGTCGATCGCCGCCGCGGTGGGCGGCTGACGCGCCATGTCGGTCCTCGCCACCGTCGCCGGCCTCGGACACGCCGCCCAGGCGGCCAGGGACGCCTTCGAGCGCCCGGCCGTCGACTGGCACGCCCTCGCCCCCGACCTCGTCGTCGTGGGCGTGCTGTGCCTGGTCCTCGTGGCCGACCTGTTCCTGCCCGAGGACCGCAAGGGCGTGCTCCCCTCGCTCGCGGGCCTCGGCCTGCTCGCGGCCATGGTGCCCGTCCTGACGCTGGCGGCCGACGGCACCGACCGGGTGTTGTTCGGCGGCGCGTACGCCGTCGACAACTTCGCCCTGGTGCTGAAGGCGCTGTTCCTGGTCTCCGGGTACGTGGTCGTCCTGCTGTCGACCAACTACATCGCCGAGGGCGACTACGCCGAGGGCGAGTACTACTTCCTGCTGCTCGCCTCGATCCTCGGCATGACCGTGATGGCGTCGGCCCGTGACCTCGTCACGATCTTCGTCGCCCTGGAGATGCTCTCCATCCCCGCCTACCTCCTCGCCGGGTGGCGCAAGCGTGACCCGAAGGGCAACGAGGCGGGCGTGAAGTACTACCTGATGGGCGTCTTCGCCACCGGCATCCTCCTCTACGGGATGTCGCTGGTGTACGGCCTCGCGGGCACGACCCAGCTGGCCGGCATCGGCGAAGCGCTGGCGACCGGCGAGTCGGTCCCGGTCATCAGCCTGGCGGTCGTGCTGGTCGTGGCCGGGTTCGCCTTCAAGGTGTCGGCGGTACCGTTCCACACCTGGGCGCCGGACACCTACGAGGGCGCGCCGACGCCGATCACGGCCTTCCTGTCGGTGTCGTCCAAGGCGGCCGGCTTCGTGGCGCTCGTCCAGCTCGTCGTCATCGGCTTCGCCGGCCAGACCGAGGTCGTGCGCCCGCTCCTGTGGCTGCTGGCGGTCCTGTCGATGACGGTCGGCAACGTCGTCGCCCTGCGCCAGACCAACCTGGTGCGGATGCTCGCCTACTCGGGCATCTCGCAGGCCGGCTTCATCCTGGCGCCGCTCGCCGTGGTGGGGCAGATCGGCGAGTCGACGCTCACGTCCGTCGTCACCTACCTGCTGATCTACGCCGCCATGAACCTCGGTGCCTTCACCGTGGTCATGGCCGTGGCCCGCAAGACCGGCAGCGCCGAGATCCCGAGCTTCGGCGGCTTGATCACCTACGCGCCGTCGCTCGCCGTCCTGATGTCGATCTTCCTGTTCGCCCTGGCCGGCATCCCGCCGCTGGCCGGCTGGCTGGCCAAGTTCGTGGCGTTCCGGGCCGTGGTCGACGCGGACACCGGCTGGGCCTACGCCCTGGCCGTGATCATGGCGATCAACTCGGTGATCTCGCTCGGCTACTACGCGAACGTCGCCCGGGAGATGTGGATGAACCCCGTGCCCGACGGCGACACCAGCCGGGTGCGGGTGCCGGTCTCGCTCACCGCGGCGCTGGCCATCACCGGTCTACTGACGATCGCCTTCGGCGTCACCCAGTGGGCGACCGACCTGGGCGACGTGGCCACGTTCGTCGCCTCGGTCTCGCCGTAGGCCCCGGGCCGGGGCCGGCCCCCGGTCGACGGTCCGGCCGCCGACCGGGGGCGTCGCGCCCGGTCAGCCCTCGCCCAGCGCCAGCTCGGCCAGCGCCACCAACGTCGGGGTGTCGGCCACCGGCACGCCGAAGGGCGGCTGGGACTCGACGAACAGCGCGCTGCCGTCGCCCAGGTCGACGATCAGCTCGACCTTCTGGTTGCCGAACGTGTGGTCGACGAAGGCGCGCTCGCCGAGCCCGTCGACGGGCTCCATGTCCTCGGGCCGGCGACCGACCTCGAACTCCTCGTAGAGGTCGATGCCCTCGGGCGGGGTGCCCGTGTAGATGGCGTACTCGTGGGGCTCGTCGTCGCCCGGCACGGCCACCTCGAACGTGCAGCCGTCGACGACGTAGTTGAACTCGCTCCCGTCGGACCGCAGGAAGACCGGCTCGCCGCCCCGGCCGGTGGCGTCGGCGACCTCGCCGATGACGCCGGTGAGCTCGTCCTCGGTCAGGTTCTTGCACGGCCCCGTCACGGCGCCGTCGCCCGACCCGTCGCCGGTCCCGTCCTCGGCCCCGTCGTCGGCGGCCTCCGCCACCGTCGTCTCGGTCGGCTCGTCGTCCCGTGCGCCGCTCGCCTCGGTGTCGTCGCCGTCGTCGCCGCACGCCCCGAGGGCGAGGGCGCAGGCCGCTGCCAACGTGACGGCGATCGCCGTCCTGCGTGTGTGTTCCCGTCCAACCATCGAGCTGACGTTAGTGGCGGCTGCTGCGATGCTTGGCGCACCATGTGCGCCCTCCGACCCCGTCCCGCCCGCCTGCCGTGATCGCCACCCCCGCCGCCGCCCGGGTCGCCGACGACATCCGCCGCCACGGGCCCGTGCCCTTCTCGCGGGTGGTCGAGCGGGCGCTGTACGACCCCGAGGCCGGCTTCTACGAGGTCGGCGGCCGCTCGGGGCGCCGGGAGGGTCACTTCGTCACCAGCCCCGAGGTCGGGGCCCTCTTCGGCGCGGTCGTCGCCCGGATGCTGGACGAGCAGTGGCGGGCCCTCGGCGAGCCGCCGGTGTTCGTCGTCGTCGAGCCCGGCGCCGGGCCGGGGACCCTCTGCCGCACGGTGCTGGCCGCCACGCCCGCCTGCTCGCCCGCCCTGCGCTACGTCCTCGTTGAGCGCAGCGCCGCCCAGCGGCGGCTCCACGCCGAGCGGCTGCGCCTCGAGGACCCGGCGCTGGCCTTCCCGCCGGTCGACCCCGACACCGAGGTGCCGGTGGCCGAGGCCCCCGAGGGGCCGATCTGCGTCAGCCTGGCCGCCATGCCCCGGCTGCCGGGCCCCGCGGTCGTGCTGGCCAACGAGCTGCTCGACAACCTGCCCTTCGGCCTGGCCGAGCGGCGGGGCGGCAGCTGGTGCGAGGTCCGGGTCGACCTCGAGCCGGGCGGGGCGGGCACGGACGGCGGCACCCGGCTCGTCGAGCGCCTCGTGCCCTTCGCGGACGACACCGCGGCCCTGCTGGAGCGGCTGGCGCCGGGCGCGGCCGAGGGCGCCCGGGCGCCGGTGCAGGCCGCGGCCCGCGACTGGCTGCGGGACGCGCTGGGCGTCGCCGGGCCCGGCGGTCGGGTCGTCGTGTTCGACTACGTCAGCACGACGGCCGAGATGGCCGCACGGCCCCAGCAGGAGTGGCTCCGCACCTACCGGGGCCACCGGCGGGGCGTGTCACCGCTCGCCGACCTCGGCACCCAGGACATCACCTGCGAGGTGGCCGTCGACCAGCTCGCGCTCGTGCGCGAGCCCGACCTCCACACCACCCAGGCCGAGTGGCTGCGGGCCCCCGGCGTCGAGGGGCTGGTCGAGGACCTCGCGGCCGGCAGGCTCGCCCCCACCGGCACCCCGTTCCGCTC
>PKRH01000009.1 GCA_017577565.1 Thermoanaerobacterales bacterium
GGCCGGGGGATCGGTGGGGCGGTCATCGCCCGCGACGCTACCGTCGCCGGCGATGACCCCCGGTGACGCCCCCGACGAGGCCCTGCTACCCACCGACGAGGACCGGGCCGCCGACGTGACGGTGGCGCGCGTCGAGCCCCCGGTGACCTACGCCCTGCGCAGCCGGGTCCTGCGGGACGGCGCCCCACCCGAGCGGGCCCGCCTCCCGGTCGACGACCTGCCCGACACGGCGGCCTTCGCGGCGACGGCGCCGGACGGCACGGTGGTGGGCACCGCGATCGTCTACCCCGAGCCCTGCCCGTGGCTGCCCGACCGGCCAGGCGCCTGGCGGCTCCGCGGCATGGCGACCGACCCCGGCTGGCGCTCCCGGGGCGTGGGCAGCCGCGTGGTCGCCGCGGTGGTGGACCACGTCGCGGCCCAGGGCGGCACGCTCGTGTGGTGCAACGCCCGGACGCCGGCCCAGCGGTTCTACGAGCGGGCCGGCTTCCGCACCCACGGCGAGCCCTGGGAGGACCCGGAGATCGGCCCCCACATCGCCATGTGGCGCCCCCTCTGACGGGCACCCTCCTTCGTCCGCCGGCGGGCCGCCCCGTTACCGTGGGCCCGGTGCGCTGGACAGTCCACGGCGAACGGCCGATCTATGACTCCGACTGGATGCGCCTGGTGCTCGTCGACGTCGAGATCCCCGGCGCCCGGCGGTTCGACCACCACGTCGTCCGCTACCCCAAGCAGGCGGCGGGCACGGTCGTCCACGACCCCGACCGGGGCGTGCTCCTGCTGTGGCGGCACCGGTTCATCACCGACACCTGGGGCTGGGAGGTGCCGGCCGGCGCCATCGAGCACGGCGAGACCCCCGAGCAGGCGGCCGCCCGGGAGGCGCTGGAGGAGACCGGCTGGCGACCCGGCCCGCTGCGGAAGCTCGGCGCCTACGCGCCGAGCAACGGCTCGTCCGACCAGGTGTTCCACGTGTTCGTCGCCGACGGCGCCGAGCACGTGGGCGAGCCGGCCGACCCCACCGAGAGCGAGCGGGTCGCCTGGGTGCCGGTCGACGAGGTCCGCGAGCTGATCGCCGCGGGGAAGGTCACCGACGGGCTGTCGCTGACCTCGCTGCTCTGGGCCCTGGCCCTCGACGCGCTCTGAGCGCCCGGCGCCGGCCCGCGGTCAGGCCGCGCCCTCGGCGGCCGGGTTCCAGCTCGCGAGGTCGGCCAGCCGCTTGTCGTTGGAGAACATCTCGACGATCGGCTCGTCCAGCCCCAGCCGGCGCTTCAGCCGGCGCACGTCGAGCTCCTCGTTCCAGAGCACGAGCGTGACCGCGAGGCCCGTGGCGCCCGCCCGGGCGGTGCGGCCGGCCCGGTGGAGGTAGGTCTTCGGGTCGGGCGCCGGGTCGGCCTGGATGACGACGTCCAGCTCGTCGATGTCGAGGCCCCGGGCGGCGACGTCGGTGGCCACGAGCGCCCGGAGCTTGCCGCTCGCGAACCGCTTGAGCGCCCGCTCCCGGACCTCCTGGCGCAGGTCGCCGTGGATGGCCTTGGCGTCGACGCCCTCGCCCTCCAGCTGGCGGGCGAGCTTGTCGGCGGCCCGCTTCGTGTTGGTGAACACGAGGCAGCGCGACGCCGAGCGGGCGATGGCCGCGGCCACCCGGTGCTTGTCCATCTCGTGCACCAGGAGGAAGCGGTGGGCCATCTTGTCGACGGTGTGCGTCGGCGAGCCGACCTCGTGGAACACGGGGTCGCGCTGGTAGCGGTCGACCAGGCCCTGGATGCCGCCGTCGAGCGTGGCCGAGAACAGCAGCGTCTGGTGGCTGCCCTCGATGTGCCGCAGCACCCACTCGACCTGGGGCATGAACCCCATGTCGGCCATCCGGTCGGCCTCGTCGATGACGACGATGCCGATGTCGGTCAGGTCGGCCACGCCGCGGTCGATGAGGTCGATCAGCCGGCCCGGGGTGGCGACGACGATCTCGACGCCCTGCTCGAGCGCGGCGATCTGCTTGCGCATCTGGGCGCCGCCGTACACCGCGACCAGCCGCAGCGACCGGGCGTCGGCCAGCATCTTCAGCACGTCGGCCACCTGGATGGCCAGCTCGCGCGTCGGCACGAGCACCAGGCCGGTCGGCCGCTTCGGGGACGCGGGCTTGACCCGCTCGATCAGGGGGATGCCGAACGCGAGCGTCTTGCCGGAGCCGGTCTTGGCCTTGCCGCAGACGTCCCGGCCGGCGAGGCCGTCGGGGATGCAGAGCCGCTGGACGGGGAAGGCGGTGGTGAGGCCGGCCTCGTTCAGCACGGCCACGAGGTCGGACGACACGCCCAGCGCAGAGAACGTGACTTGGTCGTCGTTGCGCATGGTTCTCGACCAGCTTACCGGCAGCACGTCCGGCGGCCGTCATCGCCCGCAGCGTGCGGGGACCACCCCGAGCGACGACGCGACGGCGGCCCGCGGCGGCCGAGGTCAGCCGACCGACATGTGCCGGCGGGCCGCGTCGCCCATGTCGATCACCTCGACGGGGCGGTTGAACCCCCGGATCTCGTGGGGGCCGAGGCGCCGGTGCGCCAGCCCCTCGCCGGAGGCGTCGAACAGCGAGGCGGTGACGAGGAGCTGGTGGGGCTCGGCCTCGTCGCACAGCCGGGCGGCGAGGTTGACCGGCCGCCCGATGTAGTCGTCGCCCTCGAAGAGGATGACCCGACCCGCGGCGATGCCGCCCCGCAGCGGCAGCGGGCAGCCCCGGGCGTCGAGCGCCTGCTCCATGCGCAGGACGGCGTCGAGCAGGGGCCGGGGCTCGGTGGCGACGAGCATGGCGCCGTCGCCCAGCCACTTGGCCACCCGCACCCCGCGCCAGCCCGCCCGCTCACGGACGACGGACCGGAACGTCGACAGCGCCATCACGGCCTCGCCGACCCCCTTCTCGTCGGTCAGCGACGTGAAGCCGCAGAGGTCGATGAAGGCGAAGTTCCGGCGGACCAGCGCGTCGGCGTTCTGGTCGTCTGGGAGCTGCTGCACGGCCAGGGATGCTAGTGGGCCGGAACGCTGGTGAGCGCTCTCACCCGCCCTGCGGGCACCCGGCCCGCCGCGTGGGGCGCCGGTAGCGTGTCCGGCCGTGCCGCCGCTCGACGCCCTCGCCACCTGGCCGGTGCCCACCGCCGCCGGCGCCGTCGTCACGCCGCAGGGCACCGTGGCCACCCACGGGCCCACCGGGTGGCGGACGCGGATCGCCTCGGTGACGAAGCTGCTCGTCGCCTACGCCTGCCTGATCGCCGTCGAGGAGGGGACCCTCGACCTCGACGCACCCGCCGGCCCGCCCGGGTCGACCGTTCGGCACCTCATGGCCCACGCCTCGGGCCTGCCGTTCGAGGGCGACGAGCCGATCGCCCCGCCGGGCCGGCGCCGCATCTACAGCAACACCGGCTTCGAGCGGCTGGGCGAGGCGCTCGAGGCCGCGGCCGGCATGTCGGCCGCCGAGTACCTGCACGAGGCGGTGCTGGCGCCGCTCGGCATGCACGCGAGCGAGCTGCGGGGATCGGTGGCCAAGGACGGCTGGTCGACCGTCGACGACCTGGCGCGCTTCGCCGCCGAGCTGCTCTCCCCCACCCTGCTCGCGCCGGCCACCCTGGCCGAGGCCACGACCGAGCAGTTCCCCGGCCTGGCCGGCGTCGTCCCCGGACTGGGCAGCTACGACCCCAACCCGTGGGGGCTCGGGTTCGAGCTGAAGGGCACGAAGTCGCCCCACTGGACGGCGCCCGGTGGCTCGCCCCGCACCTTCGGCCACTTCGGCGGCGCCGGGACCTTCCTGTGGGTCGACCCCGACGCCGCCGTGGCCTGCGTCGTGCTCACCGACCGGGAGTTCGGCGACTGGGCGCCGCCGTTGTGGTCGGCGGTGTCGGCCGAGGTGCTCGCCGCCTACGGCACCCCGCCCCACCCCTGACCGCGGGCGGAGCGCCGAGCCGGCGGCCACCTGGTCAGAAGGCGGCCGCCAACAGGTCGGCGGGACCGGCGGTCACCGCGGGGGCCAGCCCCGACGCCTGGGGCAGGATCTGCTCGGCGTAGAACTTCGCCGTCACCAGCTTCTGCCGGAGGAAGTCGGCGTCGCCCTCGCCGGCGTCGAGCAGCCGCCGGGCCGCCCGGGCGCTGCGGGCCAGCAGCCAGCCGCCGACGACGATGCCGCACATCCGCAGGTAGGGCGTGGCGCCCGCCAGCGCGTTGTTGGGGTCGGCCAGGCCGTTGGCCAGCAGCCAGTCGGTGGTCTCCTTCAGCACCGTGTGGGCGTCCGCCAGCCGCTTGCCGATGGCGGCCAGGTCGCCGTCCCCGGCGGCCAGCTCGGCGGCGGTGCCCTCGATGTCGGCCAGCAGGTCGGCGATCACGCCGCCGGACCGCATCGGCAGCTTGCGCCCGACCAGGTCCATGGCCTGGATCCCGTTGGTGCCCTCGTAGATGGGGGCGATGCGGATGTCCCGGTAGTGCTGGGCGACGCCGGTCTCCTCGATGTAGCCCATGCCGCCGTGGACCTGGAGGGCGAGCGAGGTGATCTCGACGCCGAGGTCGGTGCCCCACGCCTTGGTGATGGGCGTGAGCAGGTCGGCCAGCTCCTGCCGGCGGGTGCGGACGTCCTCGTCCGGGTGGCGGGCGGCCAGGTCGATGCACTCGGCGTTGAGGTAGGCCAGGCAGCGCAGCGCCTCGAGCTGCGACCGCATGGTCAGCAGCATGCGCCGCACGTCCGGGTGCTCGACGATCGGGGACTGCTCGCCGGGGGGCGCCCCCGGTGCCCGGCCCTGGCGCCGCTCCTTCGCGTAGGCGACGGCCTGCTGGTAGGCCCGCTCCCCGACCGCCAGGCCCTCGACGCCCACCGACAGGCGGGCGTTGTTCATCATCTTGAACATGTAGCGCATGCCCTGGTTGGGCTCGCCGACCAGGTAGCCGACGGCGCCCTCGTAGGACATGACGCAGGTCGGGCTGGCGTTGATGCCCATCTTCTGCTCGATGGACACGCAGTGGACGGCGTTGCGCTCGCCGAGGGAGCCGTCGTCGTTCACCAGCACCTTGGGCACGATGAAGCAGGAGATGCCCTTGGTGCCCGGGGGCGAGCCCGGGATGCGGGCCAGCACCAGGTGGATGATGTTCTCGGCCAGGTCGTGCTCGCCGTAGGTGATGAAGATCTTCTGGCCGGTGATGCGCCAGGTGCCGTCGTCGGCCTGCTCGGCCCGGGTGGTCAGCGCCCCGAGGTCGGACCCCGCCTGCGGCTCGGTGAGGTTCATGGTGCCGGTCCACTCGCCCGTCACCATCTTCGGCAGGAACCGCTCGCGCTGCTCCTCCGAGCCGTAGTGGAGCAGCATGTCGATGGCGCCCTGGGTGAGCAGCGGGCAGAGGGAGAACGCCATGTTGGCGGCCGTCAGCATCTCCTGCATGGCGATGGTGACGATCCAGGGGAACCCCCCGCCCCCGTACTCCGCGGGGAAGGGGACGCCGCCCCACCCGGCCTCCACGTAGCGCCGGTAGGCGTCGCGGAAGCCGTCGGGCGTCGTCACCGTCCCGTCGTCGTTGCGCCGGCTGTGCTGCAGGTCGCCGACCCGGTTGAGGGGGCCGACCTCCTGGGCGAAGAAGCGGCCCGACTCCTCGAGGACGCCGTAGACGAGCTCCGGCTCGGCGTGCTCGTAGCCGGGGAGCGCCGAGAGCGCCGGCAGGTCGACCACGTTCTCGAGGACGAACCGCATGTCGGCGAGGGGTGCCGAGTAGTCCGACATGCGGTGAACGGTAGGCCGCGGCGTCGAGCCCCGAAACCTGATGGCGACGTCATGTCACCTCGTGCGCGACCTGCGTGGCGGGCCGGGCGCGCGTCGCCCGGCCCACCGGCGCGGCCCGTCAGCCGACGTCGGGGATCCGGCCGCAGATCGCCCCGGTGAGCTGGTCGGCGGCCTCGACGACGCGCCCGGCGAGCGCCCGCACCTCGGCCCCCCGCAGCTCCCGGTCGTCGACGACCGTCGGCGAAGGGGTGAGGTCGACCCCGCCGGCGGCGTCGAACACCGGCGCGATGACGTCGGCGATCCGGTAGCCGGCCGAGTCGTCGAGCTCGACGGCCAGCAGCCGCTGGCGGGCGACGGCCGCCAGCAGCGCCCGCCGGGTCTCGCCCTCGACCGGTGCCGCCCCGGCGCTCCCGACCTGCCCGTTGGACGGCAGCGCCCCGGACAGGCGCCGCCACTCCGGCGAGGCCAGCATGACCGCGAACCGCTGCCGGCGGACGACCGGGAGCGCGTCGAGCGTGGGCGGGACCGCCTCGACGGACGCCGCCCGGGCCAGCCAGGCCTCGACCGTGAGCGTGTCGGCCCACGCCATGAACACCGCACCCACCGGCGGGGCGACCGGCAGGCGGAGGGTGCCCACCGACGGCCGCACGCCCTCGGGCACCCCGGCCTCCGCGTTGCAGGCGATGTGGTCGCCGGCGAACTGCCAGGCCCGGGCCCACAGGCCCGTCGTCCGGGCGAGCTCCTCCAGCACGGGCGGGACGAAGTCGGCCGCCGTGTAGCCCCGCCGGGCCGCCTCGCCGATGGCGACGAGCCGCGGCCCGAGCGAGTACCGCTTCTCGTCCGGGTGGCGCACCAGCACGCCACGCGCGGTGAGCGCGCTCAGCAGCGCGTGGGCGGTCGCCTTGTTCAGGCCGCAGCGGCGCGCCACCTCCGAGAGCGTGAAGCGCTCGTCGGGGTGGGCGGCCATGAGTTCGAGGACCGCCACCGTGCGTTCGGCCCCCGGAGCCGGCCGCGCCACGCTCAGCCCCCGCCTCGACGCCCGCTCGGGCGCGCTCGATCCCGGCCCTCGCGCAGCGCGCGCCGTTCTTTGCCCGCGTCCGTGTCCATGGCCCGCCTTCGTCGTGTCCCTGACCGCTGTCCGTGTGGAACTGTAGCCCCGGGGCGCGGACGGCAACATGTTCACGCCGATCGGCGGTCGCGCTGTGCACCCGATCCGCCACGGTTAGCCTCCGCTCGGTGGCACTCGAGCTCCTCGACGCGGGGGTCATGGCCTGGCTCCAGCACCCGCCCCGCCGCGGCCGGCCCAACGCGGGGGTCGTCGTCGACCCCGACGGCGCGACCGTCGTCGACACGCTGATGACGCCGTCGCAGTACGAGCCGTTCGCGGCGGCCCTCGACGACCTCGGCCTGCGGGTGCGACGCATCGTGCTGACCGGCAGCAGCGTCGAGCAGGTGGGGGGCACCGGCCGGTTCAACCTGGCCGCCGTCTACGGCAGCCCGCAGGCGAGCGTCCACCTCGACCAGCCGCCCAACACGGCGAGCTGGCGGGCGCTGTTCCCCGACGAGGCCGACGCGTTCGACGAGGTCGTCACCCGCCCGGTGAGCCACGTCGTCGCGTCCGACGTGCAGCTCACCGACGCCGTCGTCGTGCTCGCCACCGGCGGGCAGATGGCGGAGAACCTGGTGGCGCTGGTGCCCGGGGCCGGCGTGCTGTTCGCCGGGGCGATGTGCAGCTTCGGCGCCACGCCGCTGTGCTGGCAGGGCGACCCGGCCCGGTGGGCCGACGAGCTCGACCGCCTGGTCGAGCTGGCCCCGGTCATCGTCCCGGGGCACGGCCCGATCGGCGGCGAGGGGGAGGTCCGCGAGCTGCAGGCCTACCTGCGGGCGTGCGTGGCGGCGGACGGGGACCCCGGGCGGATCCCGCCGGGGCCGTGGGACGAGTGGTCCGACCGGGAGCACGACGTCGTCAACGTCGAGCGGGCGCACATGCTGGCATCCGGCGACGACGGCGTGCCCCCGTCGATGCTCCGCCTCGCCGGCCTCGCCTGACCGCCGCCGGCCGCGCGCGCCGGCGTCAGCGGCTGCGCAGCTCGTAGAAGCGGCTGGACTCGGGCCGGTAGAGCAGCACGAGGATGACGGCCGCCAGCGCGACGCTGATCGCGGACGACACGTAGGTCACCGTCGTGGCGCCCCCGCCGGCGACGGTGAACACGATGCTCACCAGGTTCAGGCCCGCCAGCACGGTGGCCACGACCCGGGCCCAGCTCTCGCCCCGCCCGTTCACCACCGCCATCCAGATCCACAGCCCGACGCCGACGAGACCGAAGACCACCGACATGGCGACGGCGACGTTCACGGCCATGTCGAGCTCGTCCCCGGACAGGGAGTCGTCGGCCTCCTGGATCGCCTCGCGGATCTGGTCGGTCTGTGTGAGGCCGACGAGCACGCCGATCAGCGTCAGCGCCGCGCCCAGGTACATGAGGCGCACCGCGAGCCGGATGCTCGCCGGCTGCTCGACCGGTGGCGGTACGGCTCGGGCGGCGGCGGGCGGCGCCTCGTCGGACGCCCACCGGAACGACGGCGGCGTCGTGCCCTCGGTGCTCTCGTCGCCGGACGGCCCGGTCGGCGGTGTGGTCACGCTGCGCTCCTCCGTTCGGGCAGGGGGCACCTGACGGCGCCGAGCCGCCGCGCGTACGGTCCCGGGCGTGGACCAGCAGGCAGCGCCCCGGTGCCCCGGCACCCCGGGGTGGCTGGACGAGATCGACCCTAGGCCGGGCCCGCCGTTCCTCGCCATGGGCCTGCGGGCGCTCGCGCCGGGCCGGTGGCTCACCGTCGACGACCCGGCGGCGCTGGCCGCCAACCGGGCGGTGCTCGCCGCCCACCCGGAGGACGTGGTGGCGGTGACGGGCGGCCCCGAGCACGACCTCCTCGCCGCGGCCCGGGAGCTCGCCGCGCTGGTCGGCGAGGCCGTGGGGGCCCCGGTGGCCGCCGACGGCGACGACCCCGCGTCGCTGCTGGTCGCCGCCGCCCGTCCGGTGGCCGAGGACCTCTGCCTGCTCGTGCGTCGCCCGGTGGGCTGGGTGCTCGCCGCCGGCTGCGTGTGCTTCCCCTCGCACTGGCGGCTCCGGGACAAGGTGGGGCGCCCGATGGCCGAGGTCCACGGCCCGGTCCCCCACTACGCCGAGGAGCTCTCGGCCCGGGTCGACCGCGTCCTCGACCGGCTCGCCCCCGGCCGGGGGTCGTGGCGCCGCAACTGGCTGGTCCACGTCGACGACCGCCTGTACGCACCGGAGCCGGCCCCGCTGCCCGACCCACCGCTCACCGCCGCCGACGCCGGTGACCGGCTGTGGCTGCGCAGCGAGTACCAGACGCTGCGGCGCCTGCCGCGCTCGGGGGCGATCGTGTTCACGATCCGCACGCAGCAGGCCCCGCTGCGGGTCGTGGCCGCCCGCCCCGACCTGCGGGCCCGCATGGCCGAGGCGGTGCGGTCGTGGTCCGACGAGCTGGTCGCCTACAAGGGTGGCGAGGGGCTGCGGGGGCCGCTCCTGGGCTGGCTGTCCGATGCCGGGGCGGTCGAGGCGGCCGACCCTCGCTCGGCGTGACGCCGCCGGTAGCCTCGCGGGCATGCTCTTCGGCCGCGACAAGCAGCGGATGGTCGGCCCCGACGAGGCGCTCCCGGGCCGCGACCACCGCCCCTTCGCCGTCCCGGCGCGCCACGAGGTGCTGGGCACCCCGCTGGAGCCGCCGTTCCCGGAGGGCTACCGCCGGCTGATCGTCGGCATGGGCTGCTTCTGGGGCGCCGAGCGCCTCTTCTGGGAGACGGAGGGCGTCTACACCACCGCGGTCGGCTACGCGGGCGGCTACACGCCGAACCCCACCTACGAGGAGGTGTGCACGGGGCTGACCGGGCACGCCGAGGTCGTGCTCGTGGTGTTCGACCCGGCCGTGGTGAGCGACGAGCAGCTGCTGCGGGTGTTCTGGGAGGGCCACGACCCGACCCAGGGCATGCGGCAGGGCAACGACGTCGGCACCCAGTACCGCTCGTGCATCCTCGTCGTCGACGAGGCGCAGCGGAAGGTCGCCGAGGCCAGCCGCGACGCCTACCAGCGGGAGCTGGCGGCCGCGGGCTACGGCGACATCACCACCGAGATCGTCGACGCCGGGGAGTTCTTCTACGCCGAGGACTACCACCAGCAGTACCTGGCGAAGAACCCCCTCGGCTACTGCGGCATCGGCGGCACGGGCGTCAGCTGCCCGGTCGGCCTCACCGGCTGACGGCCGTCAGACGACCTTCAGCGGCGCGACGGCGCCGCCCGTCGCCCGCACCAGCTCGCCGGGGGCGATCGGGAAGACGTCGCGGGGCGTGCCGGCCGCCGCCCAGACGACGTCGAAGCGGAGCAGGTCCTCGTCGACCGCCGTCGGCAGCCGGCGGTCGTGGCCGAACGGCGGCACCCCGCCGATCGGGTAGCCGGTGGCCTTCCGCACGGTGTCGGCGTCCGCGCGGGCGACCTCGGTGCCGCCGAGCGCCGCCGCCAGCCGGGCCTCGTCGAGCCGGTTGGCACCCGACACCAGCGCCACGACGGGCTCGCCGTCGAGCAGGAACACGAGCGACTTCACGATCTGGGCCACCTCGCAGCCGATGGCCCGGGCCGCGTCCTCGGCCGTGCGGGTCCCCTCGGGGAACTCCTTCGTCTCGACCGACAGCCCCAGCTCGGCGGCCGCCGCGGTCAGCTTCGCGACGTTGCGGTGCATGTCCGTTCCCTATCGGAGATCGGTGCGGTGGCTCCAGCCCAGGAGGCGCGGGCGGCCCCTGTCACCGCCGCCGGAGGCCCACGTCGCGGTCGCGGTCGGGGTGCGGGCTGGGGTGGACCTCCACGGTCAGCCCGGCGCCGGCGAAGGCGGCCCGGTAGCCCTCGTCGGCGAACAGGGTCAGCTCGTGCGTCTCGACGAGGTGCTCGACCCGGTCGGGGGTGGCGACGAGGATGTGCATGACGAGGATCGTCCGGTCGCCGGTGCGGCGCGACCGCACGACGCGGGCCGCCGCGAGGTCGCCCGCACCGCCGGCCAGCGCCTGCACCGTGCCCGGGTCGCGCCAGGCGTCGGGCCGGACCCACCCGTCGACGACGAGCACGCCCCCGTCGACGAGGTGGCGCGCCATGGTCGCGACCGCCGCCGACAGGTCCTCGACCGTCGGCATGTAGCCGATCGACCTGAACAGGCAGGTCACCGCGTCGAACCGGCGACCGAGGTCGAACGACCGCATGTCGGCCTCGGCGGCGTCGTCCCCCCGGCCGCGGCGTGGAGGACGTCGTACACGCACGCGCGCCGGCCGAAGGGAACGTCCTCCACGCCACGACGATCGCGCCCGACCCGACCGGGGACGACCGCGTTCCGCGGAGAAGCGGGATCGTGGTCGGCAGCGTCCGGGCAGCCCATCGGTGCGCCGCTTGACGGACGGGCGGCATGACCGGACAGGACTCGACGGCGCTTCGCAGGTTCGACGACGCGCGCAGAACCCTGCTGCTGGCGGTCGTCGCGGCGACCGCGAGCTACGGCGTGATCCTCGGTCAGGCGATCGAGTGCACCGACGAGTTCAGCCGCACCGACGAGGACTGCCACCCGGCGTGCACGTGGACGTCTCGTGCCTGGTGTGGTTCCTCGAGGCGGTCGTGCTGCCCGAGTGCGTCGTCGCCGTGCTCTCCGACCTGTCGGGCATCGGCCGGCGGCGACCGAGGTTCACCACCGCCCTCCGGTCCGCCGTCGTGGGCACGCCCGTCGCGGCCATGGCAACGGCCCACGCGTGGCGGATCTGATGACTGATCGGCACGGGTCTCACCCGGACGCAGCTGCCCTGGCGACCACGTCGTGCAGCCTCTCGGCGTACTCCTGCCAGGTCCGCTGAACCCCGCTCGGCGGATCGCCCACTCGCTGGTCGGGCTTCGTCGAGCGGCTGGCGCGTCACCGGGTTCCACCTCGTCGGGAAGGCGCACATGGATGCGTGTGCCGCCCTGCCGCTCGAAGTTGCCGACCGCCATGACGAGGTGGTGCCAGGCGATCTCGCGGTCCGTGCCCTCGGCACTGCTGATGAACCGGCCGACGAGCCGGCGGATGCCGTCCCACGACTCCTGGCCGCCGCCTCTGCTCCCCCACGCCGCGCTCAGCCCGTCGATCTGCGGTCCGCCCAAACCCGGATGTTCGCCCGTTGCCACAGCGTAGGACGGGCGCCGCGGGCGATCGGTGGGAGCACCGCCGGGCCGCTGCCGGACCACGGGAGCCCTGCCTCGTCAGAGGGGTGGGCGCGGAGGGACTCGAACCCCCGGCATCTGCCTTGTAAGGGCAGCGCTCTGGCCAACTGAGCTACGCGCCCGGGACGTGCGAGGCTACCGCCCCTCGTCGCCGGGCTGAAGATCGACGGTGCCGGCCTCGACGTCCTCCTCGGACCACACCGGCACGCCCGCGGCCCGCAGCGCCCGGGCCGTCACCCCCTCCCCCGGCACCCGGGTCCGCGTGAACGACCCGTCGTACACCTCGTGGCACCCGCACGACGGCGACCGGGCCTTCAGCACGGCGCCGGTGGCGCCGACCGCCCGGGCCAGCCGCACGGCGTGGGCGGCGCCGCGCTCGTAGGCGTCGGTCACGTCGTCGCCGGCCGCCGTGCACACCCGGCCCGACGGCTGGATCTCCGCCGCCGGGCGGGGCGTGGGCAGCCCCCCGGCGACCTCGGGGCACACGGGCACGAGGCGCCGGGTGCGGCGGAGCGCGACCACCGCCTCGCTGGTGTTGGCCCGCCCCTCGTGGTTGCAGGCCACGCCGAGAAGGCACGCCGAGACGAGCAGTGGCGGGCGGTCGGCCGCCGACCATCCCTCTCCCGGCGTGGCGGGCCAACTACGTTCGCCCATGGCATGACCATATCGCCGAGTGCTTTTCGCTCCGTCCCGACCGCCCACCCGTCACGACCGCCGACCGTCGACCGCCGCCGCACGCTGGAGGAGATGCATGGTGGGACGTCCCCAGCCCTCGAGTGACCGAGGCATCGACCTGACCCGGCGGTACCTCGCCGAGCTCGGGTCGTACCCGCTCCTGACGGCCGAGGACGAGGTCACCCTGGCCCAGGCCATCGCGGAGGGGCGGGAGGCCGAGGCCCGCCTCGCCGACCCGGACGCCAAGCTCTCCCGCCGGGAGCGGGCCAAGCTGCAGGCCGCCGTGCGGAAGGCGGCCGAGGCCCGGCGCCGCTTCATCCAGTCCAACCTGCGGCTCGTGGTCTCGATCGCCAAGCGGTACCAGACGCCGTCGATGTCGCTCCTCGACCTCATCCAGGAGGGCAACCTCGGGCTGATGCGGGCGGTCGAGAAGTTCGACCACCGCAAGGGGTTCAAGTTCTCCACCTACGCCACCTGGTGGATCCGCCAGGCGATCGGCCGGGGCATCGCCGACAAGGGGCGCACGATCCGGCTGCCGTCGCACCTCATGGACACGCTGGCCACGCTGTCGAAGGCCTCGTCCGGCCTGCTCAAGTCGCTGGGGCGCGAGCCCACCGCCGAGGAGCTGGCCGAGGAGACCGGCATCCCGCTCGACAAGGTCGAGACCGCCCTCCAGGCGGCGCCCGACCTCGTCTCGCTGTCGGCCGCCGTCGGCGAGGACGGGGACCACGAGCTCGGCGACCTGCTCGAGGACCCGACGACGGAGGCGCCGTTCGAGGCCGCGGTCGCCTCCATCGAGCGCGAGGACCTGCGGGCCCTCCTCTCCCACCTCTCGCCCCGCGAGCGCGAGATCCTCTCGCTCCGGTTCGGCCTCGACACCGACCGCCCGCTGACGCTCGACGAGGTCGGCCGCCGCTTCGGCCTCACCCGCGAGCGCATCCGCCAGATCGAGGCCAAGGCGCTGGCCAAGCTCCGCCACCCCTGCTCGGCCCAGCACCGGAAGCTGGTCGACGCGCTCAGCCCCTGACCGGCGGGCCACTCGCCCACCCGGCACGAACCGCCGGCCGCAGCCGGGCCGGCACGGCGGATCAGAGCTGCCGCCGCCCGCGCCCCGCCTGGGCCTCGGCCTGGACGGCGGCGGCGCGCAGGGCCGCGTCCGCGTCGCCGTCGCCCGCGGGCCCCTCCCCGGCCTCCCCGCCGGCCGGCCGGAGGGCGCTCGCCGCCAGCGCCCGCAGCGCGCCGATCGCCTCGTGCTGGAGCGGCGGCAGGTCGTCGGGGCGGAACCACCGGACCTCGCGGATCTCCGCCGAGCGGGCGACGGCCGCGTCGGGCCCGACCCCCGCGGCCAGCCGGGCCCGGTAGACGACGTCGATCCGCTGGGGCCGGCTGTCGACGACCACCGCCGGGGCGCTGGTCAGCTCGACCTCGACCCCGATCTCCTCGGCGACCTCGCGGCGGGCGCAGTCGGCCACGTCCTCGTTCCGCTTGATGAGCCCGCCCGGCAGGCCCCAGCCGTCGCGGTAGGCGAGCCGCACCAGCAGGATCGCCCCGTCGTCGCGCTCGATGACGCAGGCGGCGCCGACCGTGTAGGAGGGCGCGGCGAGCCGCACGATCCACCGGCGGGCCAGCCGGGGCACACGCCGCCACACGACCAGGAAGGCGCGCTGGAGGGCGACGATCATCGGGCCAGGCTACCGAGCGTGCGGGCGGCACCCCGGCCGGATGCGGCCGGGCGGGCGGGCCGGGCGGTCACGCCGCCGGGCCGTCGTCGACCGCCTCGCGACGGGCGGCGACCAGGGCGTCGAGCAGCGGCTGGGTGGCGGCGGCCACCGGGGTGCGGCGGGCGTCGGGCACGACGACCGTGAGGTCGCGCCCCAGCGCGTCGACCACCGGGGCGCCTGCCTCGGCGCACACGAGCGCGCCGCCCAGGTAGTCCCAGGGGCCGTGGGCCGAGGGGCTGCAGTCGACGAAGGCGTCGAGCGTGCCCTCGGCCACCGCGCACAGGTCGAGGGCGGCGGCGCCCAGCGTGCGGAACTGGCGCCACCCCAGCGGCACGGCCGGGAAGCCCGAGATCCCCACCAGCGCCTCCCCCACCTCGGTGCAGCCCGAGGCCCGCAGCGGCTCGCCGTCGACGGCCGCGCCCCGCCCCCGCACGGCGGTGTACGTGCGGCCGTGGGGCAGGTCGACGACCAGCGCCGCCAGCGGGCCGTCCGCGTCCACGGCGCACAGCGACGTCGCGAACCAGGGGATGCCACGGGCGGCGTTGGTGCTGCCGTCGAGCGGGTCGAGGACGACGACCACCTCGCGGTCGGGCCGGTGCAGGCCCGACTCCTCGGACAGCACCCCGACGCCGCCCTCGTCGAGCACCTCGACCGCCGCCTCGTCGGCCGCCAGGTCGCTCAGGTACTGGCCGGCCTTCCCGCCGCTCGGCCCCCAGTCGTCCAGCCGGTCCAGGACGAGGCGCACGGCGGTCGCCGCCTCGTGGAGGAGGTCGAGCACGCGATCGTCGGACGAGGCCATCCGCGAGGGTCTACCAGGTCGGACGTGGCAGGCTGGGACACGTGGCCGCCATCGACATCGCAGGGTTCGTGTCCGAGCTCAAGGATCACGCGATCGACCACGGCTTCCACGTGCACGACGAGCGGCACTTCGTCGAGACCTACTCCCTGCGCCAGACCTGGGAGGTCGACCTGCACCCGGAGGAGGCCTGCGGCGGCCCGCTCGACCTGCACCTGGCCCTCGAGGTCGACCCCCGCACGCTCCTGTCGTTCGAGGACCTGGTCAACAACCTGCCCGAGGACGACGACCCGCCCGACACCTTCCACTTCCCGCTGGTGTTCAACTGGGCGCTGCCGCCGCTGCCCAAGGGGCCCGACCTGCTCATCCTGGCCACCGAGCTGGCCGGCATCGGCGGCACCGAGCTGCCCCTGGAGGTGTCGGCCATCGACTCCTACCCGTCGGTGACCGACGCCCCCGAGCGCAGCCTGGCCATCTCCTCCCGCATCGAGGTGTCGCTCGCCCGGGTCTTCCTCGGCCAGGAGCAGCTGTGCGACGTCCTCGACACCTGCCTGGCGGTCAGCCGCTACCTCCTCCAGAACGCCGAGGACTGGCTGGGCGACAGCAGCGTGTGACGCCCCTGTGACCGACGACCCCGGCGGCGCCGCCGGCGCCCGTCGCCATCGCGCAGCCGCCGGGTAAGACTGGCGCCGTGGCCCGGAGCATCTACGTCGCGTCCCTGGAGGGGCACTCCGGGAAGTCGCTCGTGGCCCTCGGCCTGGTCGACGCGCTCAGCCGCACCGTCAGCTCGGTGGGCGTGTTCCGGCCCATCACCCGGTCGGACGCCGGTGGCGACCACATGGTCCACCTGCTCGTCGGCCACGAGGGCGTCGACCTCCCCTACGAGCGCTGCGTCGGGGTCACCTACGACGACGTGCACGCCGACCCCGAGGCCGCGCTGGCCACGATCGTCGACCGCTACCGCGCCCTCGAGCGCTCGTGCGAGGCGGTCGTCGTCGTGGGCTCCGACTACACCGACATCGCCGGGCCGACCGAGCTGACCTTCAACGCCCGCGTGGCCGCCAACCTCGGCGCGCCGGTGCTGCTCGTCGTCAACGGGTTCGAGCGCACGCCCGAGCAGGTCGAGCAGCTCGCCGAGATCGCCATCGCCGAGATCCGCCAGAGCCACGCCACGACCGTCGGCGTGGTCGCCAACCGGTGCGACCCCGACCGGCTCGACGCCGTCCGCCAGCGGCTGGCCGGCCTCGAGCTTCCGGTCTGGGCGCTGCCCGAGGTGCCCCTGCTCTCGGCCCCGTCCGTGCGCGACCTGGTGCGGGCGCTGGACGGCGAGCTGCTGGTCGGCGACGACGAGATGCTCGACCGCGAGGCCGAGGACGCCCTGGTCTGCGGCATGAGCACCGAGCACGTGCTCGAGCGCCTGCGGGACGGCCAGGTCTGCATCGCCGCCGGCGACCGGGCCGACGCCCTGGTCACCCTGGCGGCGGCCCACGCGGCCGAGGGCTTCCCCACCCTCGCCGCCGTCGTGCTCAACGGCGGCTACCGCCCGCCGCCCGTCGTCACCGACCTCGTCCGCGGCCTGACCCGCAGCCTGCCGCTGGTGCTCACCCCCCACGACACGTACACGACGGCCCGCCTCGTCGCCGCCACCCGCGGCCTGCTCACGCCCACCAGCCGGCGCAAGGTCGACACCGCGCTCGGGGTCTTCGAGCGCCACATCGACGCCGAGGAGCTGCTGCGGGCCGTCGAGGTGCCGCGCAGCGACGTCGTCACCCCGCTCATGTTCGAGTCGATGCTCATCGAGCGGGCCCGGGCCGACCGCCGGCGCATCGTGCTGCCCGAGGCCGACGACGACCGCATCCTCCGGGCGGCGGCGACCCTGCTGTCCCGGGAGGTCGCCGACATCGTCCTCCTCGGCGACGAGGCCGCCGTCCACCGGCGGGCGGCGCAGCTCGGCATCCGCCTCGACGGCGCCGAGGTCGTCGACCCGGCCCGGTCGCCGCTGCTGGAGCCGTTCGCCGAGGAGTACGCCCGGTTGCGGGCCCACAAGGGCGTCACCCCCGAGCGGGCGCTGGACATCGTCCAGGACGTGTCGTTCTTCGGGACGATGATGGTGCACACGGGCGAGGCCGACGGCATGGTGTCGGGCGCCGCCCACACCACGGCCAACACGATCCTCCCCGCGTTCCAGATCATCCGCACCCGGCCGGGGGTCTCGATCGTCTCGTCGGTGTTCTTCATGTGCCTGGCCGACCGGGTGCTGGTCTACGGCGACTGCGCCATCGTCCCCGACCCCACGGCCGAGCAGCTCGCCGACATCGCCATCTCGTCGGCCGAGACCGCCGCCCGGTTCGGCATCGAGCCCCGGGTGGCGATGCTCTCCTACTCGACCGGCGAGTCGGGCCGCGGCGCGGACGTCGACAAGGTGCGCCGGGCGACCCGGCTGGTCCGCGAGCGGCGCCCCGACCTGCCGGTCGACGGGCCGCTGCAGTACGACGCCGCGGTCGACGCCTCGGTGGCCCGGGCCAAGCTGCCGGGCTCGAGCGTCGCCGGGCGGGCCACGGTGTTCGTGTTCCCCGACCTCAACACCGGCAACAACACCTACAAGGCGGTGCAGCGGTCGGCCGGGGCGGTGGCGATCGGCCCGGTGCTCCAGGGGCTGGCCAAGCCGGTCAACGACCTGTCCCGGGGCGCGACCGTCCGCGACATCGTCAACACCGTCGCCATCACCGCCATCCAGGCCCAGGAGGTCGGCGAGCCCGCCGCCGGGGAGAGCCCGGCCGGCGCCGCCGGGGAGCGGGTGGCCCCGTGACCGCGACCGTCCTCGTCGTCAACTCCGGGTCGTCGTCGATCAAGTACCGGGTCGTCGAGCCCGCGTCGGCCACCACGCTGGCCGCGGGGATCGTCGAGCGCATCGGCGAGGACGGGTCGCGGGTCGAGCACCGCACCGACGAGGTGGCGGTCGCCCGCAAGCTCCCCGTCCCCGACCACCGGGAGGGGATGCAGCTGGCGCTCGCCATGTTCGACGAGGTCGGCCCGCCGCTGGACGAGCTGGGCATCGTGGCCGTCGGCCACCGGGTGGTCATGGGCGGCCGGTACTACGACGGTCCCACCGTCATCGACGACGACGTCATCGCCACCGTCGAGCGGCTCGCGCCGCTCGCCCCGCTGCACAACCCGCCCAACCTGGTGGCGATCCGCATCGGGCGGGAGCTGCTGCCCGACGTGCCCCACGTCGCCGTCTTCGACACCGCCTTCTTCCGCGACCTGCCGGACGCCGCGGCCACCTACGCGCTCGACCTCGAGGTCGCCGAGCGCCACCGCATCCGCCGCTACGGGTTCCACGGCACCTCGCACCAGTACGTGTCGGCGACCGCGGCCGAGGTCCTGGGCCGCGACCTCGCCGAGCTCCGCCAGATCGTGCTGCACCTCGGCAACGGCGCCTCGGCCTCGGCCATCGTCGGCGGCCGGCCCGTCGACACGTCGATGGGCATGACCCCGCTGGAGGGGCTGGTCATGGGCACCCGGACCGGCGACATCGACCCGGCGATCGCCTTCCACCTCGCCCGCACGGCGGGCATGACGGTCGACGAGATCGACCACCTGTTCAACCACCGCTCCGGCCTGCGGGGCCTGGCCGGCCACAACGACATGCGCGAGGTCCACCGGCGGATCGCCGCGGGCGACCGCAACGCCCGCCTCGCCCTCGACGTCTACGTCCACCGCCTGCGCAAGTACATCGGCGCCTACACGGCGATCATGGGCGGGCTCGACGTCCTGGTGTTCACCGCCGGCGTCGGCGAGAACGACCCGGTCGTCCGGGCCGAGGCCACCGCCGGGCTCGACCACCTGGGCATCACCGTCGACCCGGAGCGCAACGCCGCGCCCGTCGGCGGCGCCCGGGTCATCTCCCCCGACGGCGCAGCGGTGACGGTCATGGTCGTGCCCACCGACGAGGAGCTGGCCATCGCCCGCCAGGCGATCGCCGTCGTCTGAGGCCGGCCCGGCGCGCCGGCCGGGGTAGAGCCGGCCGGGCCGCCGGGTAGCCAGGGACCATGACCTTCGCGACGGTGAACCCGGCCACGGGCGAGGTGGTCCGCACCTACGAGGCCCACACCCCCGAGGAGGTGGACGAGGCCGTCGGGCGGGTGAGCGAGGCCTTCGCCCGCTACCGCACGACGGGCCTCGACGAGCGGGCCGGGTGGTGCCGGCGGGCCGCGGACGTGCTCGAGCGGGACCGCGACGAGATCGCCCTGCTGATGACGCTCGAGATGGGCAAGACGCTGGCGGCCGCGGCGGCCGAGGTCGACAAGTGCGCCCGGGCCTTCCGCTTCTACGCCGAGCACGCCCCGGCCTTCCTGGCCGACGAGCACGCGGACGCCGCCGCGGTCGGCGCCGCCCGGGCCTTCGTGCGCTACCAGCCGCTGGGCCCGGTCCTGGCGGTCATGCCCTGGAACTTCCCCCTCTGGCAGGTCGTGCGGTTCGCGGCGCCCGCGCTCATGGCCGGCAACACCGCGCTCCTGAAGCACGCGTCGAACGTCCCCGGCACCGCCCTGCGCATCGAGCAGGTGGTCCGGGAGGCCGGCTTCCCCGACGACGTGCTCCGGACGCTGCTCGTCGAGTCGTCCCGCGTCGAGCCCGTGCTCCGGGACCCGCGGGTGCGAGCGGCGACGCTGACCGGCAGCGAGGCCGCCGGCCGGGCGGTCGCCGCCGTGGCCGGCGACGAGGTCAAGCCGACCGTCCTGGAGCTGGGCGGCAGCGACCCGTTCATCGTGACCCCGTCGGCCGACCTCGCCGCCGCGGCCCGGGTCGCGGCCGTCGCCCGGTGCCAGAACAACGGCCAGAGCTGCATCGCCGCCAAGCGGTTCATCGTGCTCGACCCGGTGGCCGACGAGTTCGAGGCCCGCTTAGTCGAGGAGATGCGCCGCCTCCGGGTCGGCGACCCGTCGGACCCCGGCACCGACGTCGGCCCGCTCGCCACCTCGCAGGGACGGGACGACGTCGAGGAGCTCGTCGCCGACGCCGTCGCCAAGGGCGCGACCGTGCTCTGCGGCGGCGAGCGGCCCGACGGCCCGGGCTGGTACTACCCGCCCACCGTGGTCACGGGCGTGACCGAGGACGTGCGCATGTTCCACGAGGAGGTCTTCGGGCCGGTCGCAGCGCTGCACCGGGTGCCGGACGTCGATGCCGCGCTGGAGCTGGCCAACGCCACCGCCTTCGGCCTGGGCTCGAACGTCTGGACCCGCGACCCAGCCGAGCAGGAGCGGTTCGTCCGCGACCTCGAGGCCGGCACGGTGACGGTCAACGGCATGACGACCTCCTACCCGGAGCTGCCCTTCGGCGGCGTCAAGCGCTCGGGCTACGGGCGCGAGCTGGCCGCCCACGGCATCCGGGCGTTCTGCAACGTCAAGACCGTCTGGGTCGGGGCCGGCGACGGCGACGGCGGCGCGACGACGGCGACCAGCGAGTAGGCGCCGGTCCGGGCGTTTCGCACCCCCCGTGCGGGGAAGCACGCGGCCCGACCCGAACGCGCACCCCCGAGGGGGACGACCATGGCTGTACCTGCAGGACCTGCGCCCGACGACCCCGGCGCGAGCGCGCCGAACACCGAGCGCACCGGCGCGCCGCCGGCCGGCGACACCGGGATCCCCGAGGTGTCGGAGGCGGCGGCCGACCAGGGCCTCCCGACCCCCGACGCCCTCGTCGACGCCGTCCGGAGCATCGAGGCCAACGAGGCCCTCGACGCCCCCGCGGCCACGCTCGAGGCCATCGCCACCACGGTGGCGCCCGAGGGCCCGGTGCACGACGCCCTGCTCGGCACCTGGATGGGGCACGCCCTGCACCCGGTGCTGACCGACCTGCCGATCGGCATGTGGACGAGCGCCGCCGTCCTCGACCTCGTCGGTGGCCGCCGGTCCCGGCCGGCGGCGAAGCGGCTCGTGGGCGCGGGCATCCTGACCGCCCTGCCGACCGCGGCGACCGGCCTGGCCGAGTGGCTGCACGTCGACCGGGAGTCGCGGCGCGTGGGCGTCGTCCACGCCGGCTCGAACTCCGTCGGCCTCGTCTTCTACGTCCTGTCGTACCTGGCGCGCCGGAAGGGCCACCACCTGCGCGGCGCCGCGCTCGGCCTCCTCGGCGGGCTCGCGGCCACCGCCGGCGGCTACCTGGGCGGTCACCTGGCGATCGCCCGCAAGGAGGGCACCCGGGACGACCGCTTCGCCGAGGCCGCCGGCTGAGGCACCGCCGCCCCCGCGCCCCCGCCCCGGCCCCCGGTCGGGGCGGGCGCGCGTACCACACCGGCCACGGGAAGTCGCGGATCCCCACGTATACGGGTCGCCTGCGGCGGGGACACGTGCACCATGCCCCGCGCGATCTGGACCGGCGCCCTCAGCTTCGGGCTGGTGAACGTGCCGGTGAAGCTCTTCTCCGCCGTCGAGGAGAAGGGCGTCCGCTTCCACCAGCTGCAGCGGGACACCGGCAAGCGGGTGCGCAACAAGCGGGTCGTCGAGGGCACGGACCGCGAGGTCGACTACGACGACGTCGTCAAGGGCTACGAGGTCGACGACGGCACCTACGTCGTGCTCACGCCCGAGGAGCTCGAGGCCGTCGAGCCCGACCGCTCCCGCACGATCGAGCTGGAGGACTTCGTCGACCTCGACGCGGTCGACCCCGTGTACTTCGACCGGACCTACTACCTCGTCCCGGCGAACGAGGAGGCCGCGAAGCCCTACGCGCTGATGCACGCGGCCATGCGCTCGGCCAACCACGCCGGCATCGCCCGGTTCGTGATGCGCGACAAGGAGTACCTGGCCGCCGTGCGGCCTCTCGACGAGGTGCTCGCCGTCGAGACCATGCACTTCGCCGACGAGGTCCGCGACCCGGCCGACATCGACGAGGTCGCGGCGCTCGACGGCGCCGGCCGGCCGTCGGCCCGGGAGCGGAAGATGGCCGAGCAGCTCATCGACATGCTCGCCGCCGACTGGGAGCCCGACCGCTACCGGGACTCCTACCGCGAGCGCGTCCTCGAGCTGGTCGAGGCCAAGGCCGCCGGCGAGGAGATCGTCACCGAGGAGCCGGCCGAGCGCCCCGCGGTCGTCGACCTCATGGCCGCGCTCGAGGCCAGCCTCGAGGAGGGCCGGGGTCGCCGGCGCGGCGGGCGCCGGGCGCGGCGGGCGCGGTCCCGCGACGCCGGGTCCGACCGGTCGCGGGAGGAGCTGTACGAGGAGGCCCAGCGCCGCGGCATCGACGGCCGGTCGAAGATGTCCAAGGAGGAGCTCGCCGAGGCCCTCGAGGAGGTGTCCTAGCGGTGCTCACGGTGCACGACCGCGCACCCCCCGTGCGGGACGACCCTCGCCCGTGCACAGCCCGGCACTACCTGTGGCGACGACCTGGGGATGGTGCTATAGCTAGGGCTGGCTCGATGGACTGCGTCCGGGTCTGCGTCGCGTTCCCTCCCCCGGCAGGCGGCGCAGGCCCGGCGCACGATCCGAACCACTGAGCGGACGGCGGTGCCGGGCGCATGGCCTCACGCGCCCGACCGGCGCCCGCCGCTTCTCCCCCACAACCGAAGCTTCTCCCCGACCCTTCACCTCTCCCCCGGTGAGGCACCCATGGCACAGTTCGACTTGCTCGTCCGGGTGGCCGAACGCCGGCACCATCCGCGCCGCGCCCCCCGGAGCCGCATGTCCCCGATCCGCCCCCTCCTCGGCCGCAGCCCCGGCGGCACCCCGAACGGACGAGCAACCCACCGGCCCCCGTCACCGCCCGCCGGCGCCGACGACACCGAGCCGCTCCGGCGGGACGGCGACGCGACGGCCGTCGCGGGGATCGGGGCGCTCGAGACCACCGAGGCCGTCGATGCCGTCGGCGGCGACGTCCCGACCGGCACCGAGGTCGGCGCGACCGAGCCGGTCCCCCGGCGGCGGACCCTCTCCCCCCTGAACCCGCCGATCGTCGCCCTGGCGACGACGGTCCTCTTCCTGCTCGGGCTGCTCGCCTACGTCGTGCTCAACCCCGACTCGCCGGCGCCGGCCGCGGACGACCGGCCGGCGCTCACCGAGGTGGCGCCCATCGGCCTGAACGGCGACTGACCCGGCCGGGTCCCGACCCGGGCCGGCCCGGTCAGCCGCCGACGCGACGGCGCTCGAGCAGGCCCCGGACGTACTTGGCCTGGCCGGCGTGCTGGATGTCGTCGTCCGCGATGCTGACGAGGCGCACGCCCAGGGTCACGGGCGGGTCCCACCGCCGGTCGACGACGCGGTCGAGGTCGGCGGGCCGCAGGCGGCGCAGGAGGTCGTCGGTGCGGGCGGCGACCGCCGCGTAGTACTCGGCCAGCACCTCGGGGCCCTCGGGCCGGATCGCCGCCACCTCCTCGGGCCCGTGGCCGAAGCCGGTGTTCTGCGGGTCGGGATCCACGCCGAAGCGGCGGGCCCAGTCCCCCGACTCCCAGATCTGCGGCTGGTCGAGCAGCTCGGCCACGTGGTGGTCCTGCACCCGGGTGAGGTGCCAGACGATCCAGCCGATCGGGTTGCAGCCCGGCTCGGGCGTCGCCGTCAGCTCCTCGACGGTGAGGCCGTCGACGGCCTGGTGGACGTGCTCGGGGATGCGGCCGTACAGCTCGAGCAGCAGGTCGTGGATCTCCATGGCGCCTCCCGGCGGTCGGCGGTGCCCGCCCCGGGGAGCCTGCCACCTCGGAGGCTCGAAGGCGCGGTGCATTCCGCGAGCGGCCCGGGCGCCGGCCGGCCTGCGATACTCGCCGGACCATGCGCTTCGGCATCCACCTCCCCCAGTACGGGCGGGTCGCGGGCCCCGACGCGATCGCCCGGGCGGCCCGGCACGCCGAGGAGCTCGGCTTCGACGACGTCTGGGTCAGCGACCACGTCGTCCACCCCGCCGACCAGGGATACCCGTCGCCGTACCTCTACGACCCGCTGCTCACCCTGACGTGGGCGGCCGCGGCCACCACCCGGGTCGGTCTCGGCACGAGCGTCCTCGTCGCCAGCCAGTACCACCCGCTGTGGCTGGCCAACGCGACCGCGTCCCTCGACGCCCTGAGCGGCGGGCGGCTGACCCTCGGCGTCGGCGTCGGCTGGAGCGCTGCCGAGTTCGCCGCCCTGGGCCAGGACTTCCGCACCCGGGGTCGGCGCACCGACGAGATCCTGGAGATCCTCCGGATCTGCTGGACCACCGACCCCAGCAGCTTCCACGGCGAGCACTACGCGTTCGACGACATGCGGGTGCTGCCCAAGCCCGCGCACCCGATCGACGTCTGGATCGGGGGCGGCAGCGAGCCCGCCTACCGGCGGGCGAAGCGGGCGGGGGCGACCGGCTTCCAGCTCATCGGCCTGAAGCCGGACACCGTCCGCGAGCCGATCGCCCGCCTGCGCCGCGACCACCCCGACCCGGCCACGTTCACCATCTCGCTGCGCACGGGGTGGGACCCGCAGGGCATGGATCCCGACGAGATCGCCCGCGAGCGCGAGGGCTTCGAGGCCGCCGGGGTCCAGCACGTGGTCGCCGCGCCGTGGCGCACCGACCTGGACTCGTGGCTGCGGTCGATGGACCTGCTGGCCGGCATCCTCGGCCTCGAGGGCGCACCGGCCTGACCGCCGGCCCGGGGCCCGCGCCACCGGCTGCCGGGCCCCGGCGTGCCGGGAGCGTCAGCGCTGGTCCGGCGGGCCGTCCAGCCACCAGCGCACGGCGGCGTCGGAGACCTCGGGCGGCACCGTGTGGCCGCCGTCGAACTCGCGCATCTCGACCGTGTAGCCCGCCTCCCGGAGGGTGGGCACGAACGCCCGGCTGCAAGCGTCGATGGGCAGGATCGGGTCGGCGGTCCCGTGCGACACGAACACCCGCGGCCGCCCGACCGGGGACGGCACGACGAGGAAGCCCGGCGAGAACGCCAGCACGGCCGAGAACACATCGCCGTTGGACAGCCCGACCGACAGCGCGTACGACGCGCCGTCGGACACGCCGCCGATCGCCAGGCGATCGGTGTCGACGTCGAGGTCGAGGTCGTCGACCACCGCGTCGAGCACGGCGTCGAGGAAGGCGACGTCCGGCCCGAAGCGCCCCTCGGCGAGCAGGTCCCAGGTCGACGGGTGGCGGGAGTCGGGGGCGACGACGACCACGCCGTGGCGGTCGACCGCGGCCAGGACCGCCCGCAGGTGGGCCCGCCCGCTGCCGGTGGCCCCGTGGAGGAAGACGAGCAGCGGGGCGCCGGGACCGGCGGTGGCGGGCACGTAGACGAGCCCGTCGCGGCCGTCGGCCCCGAGGCCGAGCGGCTCGTCCCGCTCCACGCCCGCGAGGGCGCCCGAGGGCGACGCCGGGCGGCGCCGGAAGCGGAGGCGGGCGTCGAGCAGGTCCCCGGCCATGGGCCCGCACGATGCCACACGCGCCGCGGGGTGGGCGCGCCGCCCGGCGACGCTCCCGTCAGCGCCAGGCGAAGACCGGCTGCTCGTAACCGGCGACGCGCTCGGTCGTGCCCTCGATCGCCACCCGCCGGAACTGCAGGAGCACCGCCCCGGTCGGCGCGTGGATGAGGTCGCCGCCGACCGGCACCTGGACCACCGGGCGGTCGGACTCCGGGATCCGGACGAACCGGGGCGAGTCCGGCCGGCACAGCTCGCGGAAGCTCACGCGGTGCACCGAGGCGACCTCGTCGGGCTGGGGCGACATCGCCGGGTCGGCCCCGCCCCACAGCACGACGGGCGTGATGACGTAGCCGGACCGGGTCGGGTAGTCGTCGAGCAACCCGAGCACGGCGGACTCCGGCAGGTCGAGGCCCAGCTCCTCGTGCAGCTCCCGCCGGGCGGCGTCGACCGGCGTCTCGCCCTCGTCGAGCCGCCCGCCCGGCAGCGCCCACTGGCCGGGGTGGGCCCGCATCCGGCTCGCCCGGCGGGTCAGCAGCACGGCCGGGCCGCCGGCGGTCCCGGCGACGCTGCCGCTCAGCCGCAGACCCTCCGCCCCGGGGATGACCGCGAGCTCCTCCGCCGTCGCCGGTCGCGGGTCGTGCCCGTGGGCCTCGGCGTCGCTGTCCACGACGACCACGGCGACGGCCGCGTGCCGCCGGCCGTCCGGGTCGACGGCCAGCCGCTCGTGCCGCCGCAGGTTCTCGGTGAGGTGGGTGCGCAGCGCGTCCCCGAACGCCAGCTCCACGAGGAGCACCGTAGGGGATCCGGCCGCGGGAGCGGGTGAAACCGGCGTCACATCCGCCGCCGACCACCCCACGCAAACGGTCGAGGACGGGGACCCACAGGGGAGGCGGGCATGCGGCCAGCGCGCGTACGGCTGATCGACCTCGGCTTCGACGGCGCCTTCGACACCTCGATGTCGTTCGCGCAGTCGCTCATCCAGTCGATCGGCGCGAGGACCAACGGCAACCCCATCGCCGAGATCGAGTTCATCCGCACTCGGGACCCGGTGACCGTGAGGACGGCGCTCCAGGCCGACGCCACGGTGGTCCACATCATGGCGCACGGCACCACCGACCCCGACGGCCTCGGGTTCTGGAGCGAGGACGAGAAGACCGGCCTCACGCTCACCGAGCTCGCCGAGGCGTTCGCCGACGACGGTGTGGGCATCGGCGCCGATGTCGTCTACGCCGACTGCTGCTCCACCGCCCAGGGCCGGTTCGTGCGTGCCATCCGCGACTGCATCGCCACGCCGATCGCCTACATCGGCGCCCGGCGGACGGTCGACTGGCACGAGGCGACGACGTTCGCGTCCGCCTTCTACGGCTCGCTGTTCAAGGACCGGGGGAAGGGACTCACGCCGGTCGAGCGCGGCGTGCGCGCCGCCGAGCGAGCGATCAGGGGCTACGAGGACATCGTGGACGGCCCCTGCCCGTTCGTGGTGAAGGAGCTCACGCCCAGCCGGCGGGCTCAGAAGGCGCTCGCCTGGTGAGCTGCCCGTCCTGAGCGGCTCAGCGCTCGGGGTACGGCCCCGACGATTCCTTCACGACGACCAGGACCGACCGGTCCGGCGGGGCGGCGACCGCCCAGTCCGGGCCGCCCCATGCGAGCAGCACGGTGTCGCTGCGGTCGATCGACAGCCGCTTGTTCCAGAAGGAGAGCGAGGACGGCACCATCAGCCGCTCGGCATCGGGCCCGTCGCCGCGCAGCACCAGCACCGGGTACCCGTTCCTGCCCCACGGGGCGACCACCCGAGACGCCGGGACCTCGGACCAGGGTGAGCGACCGAGCACCTCGCGGATGGTCGCGCGGCCGCCCCACACTCCGACGCCGACGCCGAACATGCCGATGATCAGCCCGACGCCGAACACGGCCCCAGCGACGCCGCCGGATCCCCCTTCGACGTCGCCGACGCCGGCGGCGACGACGGCCACGACGAGCCACACCACCCCCACCGCGAGCGTCCGCTGTGCGGTCCGCCGGTACTCCTCGACCGCCCGACGCGTCGCGGGGTCGTCCAGCGCCACCGAGGCCCCACCGCCCACCATGGCCCGAGATCATGCCCGATGCCGACGTGGTCGCCGCGCACCCGAGCCGCCGGGCGGTGGACCTGTGTGGACGCCGTGGGCCCGGTGGGGATCGAACCCACGACCAAGCGATTATGAGTCGCCTGCTCTGACCACTGAGCTACAGGCCCAGATCGTCGTCCGCTCCGGGGGTGGGACTCGAACCCACAACCATCTCCTTAACAGGGAGCCGCACTGCCGATTGTGCTACCCCGGACTGCGAGAGCGTCAGGCTAGCAAACCCGCGCCCCGTTGCACGATCACCCCCGGCGGGCCCTTCAGGCCCCTTCCAGGTACTCGCGCAGCTTCTGCGACCGGTGCGGGTGGCGCAGCTTCGCGAGGGTCTTCGACTCGATCTGCCGGATCCGCTCGCGGGTGACGCCGAAGGTCTTGCCGACCTCCTCGAGCGTGCGGGGCTGCTCGTCGTCGAGGCCGAAGCGCATGATGACGACCTCGCGCTCGCGCTCGCTCAGCTCGTCGAGGATGTTCCGCACCTCGTTCTGCAGCATCTGCCGGGTGGCCGCGTCGTCGGGCTCGACGGCGCCGTCGTCCTTGATGAAGTCGGCGAGGTACGAGTCGTCCTCGTCGCCCACCGGCGAGTCGAGCGACAGCAGGTCGAGCGAGATCCGCTGGATCTCCCGCACCCGCTCGGGCGTCATGTCGACCTCGGCGGCCAGCTCCTCGACCGTCGGCTCCCGCTCGAGCTGCTGCACGAGCTGCCGCTGCACCCGGTGCACCCGGTTGATCGACTCGACCATGTGCACCGGGATGCGGATGGTGCGGGCCTGGTCGGCGATCGACCGGGTGATGGCCTGGCGGATCCACCAGGTGGCGTAGGTCGAGAACTTGAAGCCCTTCGTGTAGTCGAACTTCTCGACCGCCCGCATCAGGCCCATGTTCCCCTCCTGGATGAGGTCCAGGAGCTGCATGCCCCGCCCCACGTAGCGCTTGGCGATCGAGACGACGAGGCGGAGGTTGGCCTGGATGAGCGCGCTCTTGGCGTCGTCGCCGTCGTCGGCGAGCTCCTGCAGGCGCCGGGCCTCCTCGGGCGGCAGCTTCTCGAGCTCGCCGGACGCCTCGAGCTCGGCGAGGCGGACCGCCGCCGCCGCACCGGCCTCGATCCGCTTGGCCAGCGCCACCTCCTCGGAGGCGACGAGCAGCGGTACCCGCCCGATCTCCCGCAGGTACATGCGGACGGGGTCGGACGTGTTCGCCGCGCCGCGGTCACCGGTCTGGGCGGCGTTGAGGCGGGACCGCCGGCGCATCGTGGCCGCCAGGCGGCGCATGTGGGCCCGGTCGAGACGGCGCCCGCCGGAGTCGGCGAGCATGACCACCCGGTCGCCGTCGGCGTCGACCGAGAGGTCGGCACCGGCGTCGCCGTCCCCGAGGTCGAGGTCGTCGGTCTCCTCCACCTCGATGCCCTCCTGGCGGAACCGCTCGTAGATGGCGTCGAGGCGCTCGGGCGTCATCTCGACGTCGGGGAGGGCGCGCACCAGGTCGTGCTGGCTGATGCGACCAGACTCACGTGCTCTCTCGACCAGCTCGTCCAGCCTGCGACCGACCAGGCTGTTCAAAGTGTCGAGCGTCGATGGCACGTCGGTCATCCCCCGTCTCCAACCCGGTCTTCGAGCCAGGCTAGCAACCGGTCGGCTGATTCCGCCGCGGTTTGGGCGCTGCGCAGGTCGTCGATGATGCGGTTCAGCTCCGCCAGGTCGGCCAGCACCCGGGCGGTGTCCGGGGCGGTCCGAGCGGCCAGGCGGACCGCCGCCACCTCCCGCCGGGCGACGTGCATGAGCAGCAGCCGGACGGCGTCGAAGGGCTCGGAGATCGGCTCCTCGACCAGCAGGCGGGCGAGCAGGTCCTGGGCCTCGGGCCCGGCGGCGGCCAGCGCATCGCCGTGCGTGTCGTTCTCCAGCAGCGCCAGGTAGACCTCGCGCTGCACCGGGTCGTCGAACAGCGCCTCGACCAGCCACGGCGCCACCTCGACGGGGTTGTGGACGGCGTGGCGCAGCACCTCCATGGCCGGGCCCTCGCGCGCCCGGCCCGCCGCCGCGCCGCGGGCACGAGCCGTCGCCCCCGCACCCCCCGGCGGCGCCCCGTCGTCGGGCCGGTCGGCGACCGCGCGGCCGCCCCGGGGCCCGTCGCCGCCGGTCGAGGTCGCGGCGAGCCACGGCGGCTCCTCCAGCGGCGGCTCGTCCCCGCCCGGGGCCCCGCGGCCCCCGCCACGCCCACCGGTGCCGGAGCGCCCCCGGGCCGCCCGGGCCGCCGCCGGCTGGCGCCGCAGGCGCTCGAGCATCGCCCGGAGCCGGTCCGGCTCGGCCCGGCAGCGGGAGGCGACGTCCATGAGGTACTGGTCGCGCACGAGCTCGTCGGGGTGCTCGGCCACCATCGCCAGGGCGCGCTCGGCGGCCCGGGCCCGGCCCTCGTTGGTCGACAGGTCGGCGTCGGCGAACACCCGCTCCAGCCGGAACCGCAGGAACGGCGTGGCGCCCTCGACCGCGGCGGCCAGGCGCTCGGGGTCGGTGTGGGCGACGTCGGCCGGGTCCTGTCCCGGCGGCAGGTCGGCGACCGCGACCTCCAGCTCGTGCTCGCGCTCCCAGGCGTAGAACCGCTCGGCCGCCGCCCGCCCGGCGCTGTCGGCGTCGAAGGCGAGGACCAGCCGCTGGGCGCCGAAGCGGGTCAGCAACCGCACGTGGTCGTCGGTGAGGGCGGTGCCACAGGTCGCGACGGCGAGGGGCACGCCGGCCCGGTGGAAGCCGATGACGTCGGTGTAGCCCTCGCAGACGACCGCGGTCCCCGAGCCGACGATCGAGGTCTTGGCCCGGTCGAGGCCGTAGAGCACCTTCGACTTGCTGTAGAGGGGCGTCTCGGCGGTGTTGACGTACTTGCCCCGGTTGCCCTGCCGCTCGCCCCCCGGGAGGATCCGCCCGCCGAAGCTCACCGGGTCGCCGCGCTCGTCGTAGATCGGGAACATCACCCGGGCCCGGAAGTGGTCGTGCAGCCGGCCCCGGCTGTAGCGGGCGAGGCCGGTGCCCTCGGCCAGCTCGCGGTCGAGGCGCAGCGCCCGCACGAGGGCGTCCCAGCTGTCGGGCGCCCACCCCAGCCGGAACTCGCGCACGACGTCGCCGTCGATCCCCCGCTCCCGCAGGTAGCGGCGGGCCGGCCCGGCGTCCGGCGCCGACAGCAGGCGCTGGTGGTACCACTCGACCGCCCGGGCCATGGTGTCGACGAGACGGGCCCGGCGCTTCCGCCCCTCGCCCTCGGCCCGGTCGGTGTAGCGGAGGGAGATGCCGTAGCGGGCCGCCAGGCGCTCGACCGCCGTGGGGAAGTCGACCTGCTCCTTCTCCATGACGAAGGTGATGACGTCGCCCTTCGCCTGGCAGCCGAAGCAGTAGTACACGTTGTCCTCGGGGTTGACCGAGAAGGAGGGGGTCTTCTCGGTGTGGAACGGGCACAGCCCCGCCCACTGGCGCCCGGACCGCTTCAGCGGGGTGTACTCGCTGACGATCTGCACGATGTCGGACGCCGACCGGACGGCGGCGACGTCCTCCTCGTGGATGCCCATCGGCGGCGAGGTTACCGGTGGGCGCCGCCAGCCCCCGGTGAGCGGCGGCGCGCGGCGAGCGCGAGGCCCGGTGGCGCGGGCCCGCCGGTGACCGGGGCGCTCAGTCCGACCGCCGCCGCGACGGCCGCTGAGTCGCCCCCGCGGCCTTCCCGCCCTTGAGCCGGGACTTGACCTCGGACTTCACGCCGGCCTTGACCGCCTTGGCCTCGGCCTTCACCTGGTTCTTCACCGCCTTGACCTCGGCCTTGGTGCGCTTGGCCTGGCGGACGGCGGCGACGGGGTCCTCGACGACCTGCTGGGCGTTCATGCGCACCGCGGCGCTGATCCGGGCGATCTCCTCCTTGAGGCGCCGGATCTCCTCCCGGTGCGCCGCCAGGTGCTCGCGCCAGTCGCCCCCCAGCCCCTCGTCGGCGTCGGCGCCCTCGTGCCGGTGGTGGGGGCCGCGCCCCCGGGGCGGGCCGCCGCCCCGGAACCGCGGCCGGGCGGCGGTGAGGCGACGGATGGCCGGCGCCAGGGGCACCTGGTCGGCGATGGTCTCGTCGTAGGCCACCTGGGCCGTGACCATCTTGCGCAGCAGCGTGGCCAGGGTGACCTGCTCCTCGGGGGTCAGCGCGTCGAAGCCGGCCCGGGGGCCGAAGACCTCGTCCTGCACCTCCTCCAGCGCCTCGACGCCGCGCTCGGTGAGGCTGACGACCTTGACCCGGCGGTCCCAGGGGGCCACGCGCCGCTCGATCAACCCCCGGGCCTCGAGGCCGTCGCAGACGACGGTCACGAAGGAGGCGTCGACCCCCCAGCGGACGGCGAGGTCCCGCATCGGGACCTGCTCGTCGGGCTCGAGCTCGAGCAGGGCCTTGAGCATCGGCGGCGAGACCCCGAGCCGCTCGGACGCGTGGTGGAACCGCGCCTGGTTCTCGGCGGAGAGGAACAGCACCGTCACGGCCTCGGTGACGGTCCTGGCGGCTTCGTCGCGGTCCACGGGGTGGATGGTATCCGCTCGGCCAGTTGATTGAACACCCTCAATGATCCGAGCGAAAAAGTTGTTGACCTGACTCAATGATCTGCGCGAACTTCTCGGCCATGGCTCCTACGACCCTCCCCGGCACGACCGACCAGCCGGCGATCCTCATCGAGGGCCTGATCAAGCGCTTCGGGCCCGTGCAGGCGCTCGCCGGCATCGACCTCAGCGTCGCCCCCGGCACCGTCCTCGGCCTGCTGGGCCCCAACGGCGCCGGCAAGACGACGACCGTCCGCATCCTGACGACGATCCTGCAGCCCGACGGCGGGCGGGCCCTCGTCCGCGGCATCGACGTGGCCCGCGACCCCCAGGCCGTGCGGGCGACGATCGGGCTCGCCGGCCAGTACGCGGCGGTCGACGAGAACCTCACCGGCCGCGAGAACCTCCACCTCGTCGGGCGCCTGACCCACCTCCCCCGCCGGGAGGTCGCCCGGCGGACCGGCGAGCTGCTGGAGCGCTTCGGCCTGGTCGAGGCCGCCGACCGCCCGGCCAAGACCTACTCCGGTGGGATGCGCCGCCGGCTCGACCTGGCCGCCGCCCTCGTCCACCGGCCGCCGGTGCTGTTCCTCGACGAGCCCACCACCGGGCTCGACCCGGCCAGCCGCAACGACCTCTGGCAGGTCATCGAGGAGCTCGTGGCCGACGGCACGACCCTGCTGCTCACCACGCAGTACCTGGAGGAGGCGGACCGGCTGGCCGACCGCATCGCGGTCATCGACCACGGGCGGGTCATCGCCGAGGGCACGCCGGCCGAGCTCAAGGCCCGCCTCGGCGGCACCGTCGTCGGCCTGAAGCTCCCCGACCCGCAGACCGCCGCCCGGGCGGCCACCCACCTCGCCGACCGGCTCGACCTGCCGGCCCGGGTGGACGGCAGCTCGGTCGAGCTGACGGTCGACGACGGCGCCCGCGCCGTCGTGGGCGTGCTGCGGGCGCTCGACGCCGCCGGCACGCCCCCCGACGGGCTGACCGTCCGGGGCCCGAGCCTCGACGACGTCTTCCTCGCCCTGACCGGCCGCCCGGCCGAGACCGACGACACCGACGAGACCCAGCGAGGTGCCGCATGAGCGTGACCACGACGACCCTCACCTCCCCCGACGCCGTCCTGGCCGAGACCCCGCCGGCCACGACCCGCGCCACCTGGCGCCACACCGTGGGTGACGCGCTCGCCGTCACCTGGCGGAACCTCGTCGCCTACCTCCGGCTGCCCGAGCTCATCGTCTTCTCGACGATCCAGCCGGTGATCATCGTCCTGCTGTTCCGCTACGTGTTCGGCGAGTCGATCACGCTGTCGGACCCGAGCATCGACTACGTCGACTACCTCATGCCGGGCGTCTTCGTGCAGGCGGCGACGTTCGGCGCCATGGCCACGGGCGTCGGCCTGGCCGACGACATGGCCAAGGGGCTCATCGAGCGCTTCCGCTCGCTGCCCATGGCCCGCTCGGCCGTCCTGGTCGGGCGCACGCTCGCCGACACGATCCGCAACGTGGCGGTCATGGCCCTGGTCACGGTCGTCGGGTTCGCCGTCGGCTTCCGCATCCACGGCGGCGTGCCCGCCTACCTGCTGGCCGTCGCGCTCGTCCTGCTGTTCGCCTTCGCCCTGTCGTGGGTGGTGGCGACGGTCGGGCTCGGCGCCCCCAACAGCGAGGCGGCCCAGGCGGCGATCTTCCCGCTGGTGTTCCCGCTGACCTTCGCCTCCTCGGCCTTCGTCGACACCTCGTTCATGCCGGGGTGGCTGCAGGCGTTCGCCGAGCACCAGCCGGTCAGCGTCACGGCCGACGCCGCCCGGGACCTGGCCCTCGGCCAGCCGGTCGGCGGGGGCGTCATCGCCTCGGTCGCCTGGTCGCTCGCCATCCTGGCGGTCTTCGTCCCGCTGGCCGTCCGCCGCTACCGGCGGATGGTCTGACCGCCGGGGAGACGGGCCGACGGCCGCCGGGCCGACCCCCGCCCGGCGGCCCGGCCCGATGCCCCGGGCCGGAGCCCCCGCCGGCCCGGGGCCCAGGTCGCGAGGGTGGTGCCGCTCGGCGGCCGGCGCCACCCTCGCTTCGCGCCCGGCGGCCTGGCAAGCTGGCGCGGCCGAGGCGGAGGTCGCCGATGCCCAGCTCCACGCCCACCCGGGCGCTCCCGGTCAGCCCCCACCCGACCGCCGCGACGATCGACGAGCTGGTCGCCGGGGCGACGAGCCGCCGGCCGTTCCGCACCGCCGACGCCAAGTCGGGCTCCCGCTTCGAGCGGGTCGAGATCGGCGGCGAGCGGTTCGTGCTCAAGGTGGTGCACGTCGACGACGACTGGATCGCCCGCTCCCTCGGCGACCTCACGTGTCGCCAGGTCACCGTCTGGAGCTCCGGCCTGCTCGACGCGCTGCCGCCCACGGTCGACCACGCCGTCGTCGGCGCCGCCCGGGGCTTCGGGCGCAACGGGTGGGGCGCCGCCCTCCTGATGCGCGACGTGGGTGAGCACCTCGTCCCCGAGGGCGACGACCCCGTGCCCGCCGAGCAGCACGCGGCGTTCGTCGAGCACCTCGCCGACGTGTCGGCCCGCTTCTGGGGGTGGCGCGACGACGTCGGGCTGCTGCCGCCGTCGGTGCGCTGGTCGTTCTTCGGCCCGGGGATGCTCGCCTGCGAGCGCGACCGCGGCTGGCCGCACCCCGTGCCGGTGCTGGCGGCACAGGGGTGGCAGGACTTCGCCCGCCGCGCCCCCGCCGACGTCGCCGAGACCGTGGCGGCGATCCGGCGCGAGCCCGGGCTGCTCGTCGAGGCCCTGGCCGCCACGCCGTGGACCTTCCTGCACGGCGACTGGAAGATGGGCAACCTCGGCAGCCACCCGGACGGCCGGACGATCTTGCTCGACTGCGCCTACCCCGGCGAGGGGCCGGCCTGCCACGACCTGGGCTGGTACCTGGCGACCAACCGGGCCCGCCTCCCCGAGGCCAAGGAGGGCGCGATCGACCGGTTCCGCCGCGCCCTCGCCCGGCGCGGCGTCGACGTGGACGGCGGGTGGTGGGACCGCCAGCTCGGGCTGTGCCTGCTCGGCACGGTCGTGGAGCTCGGCTGGGAGAAGGCGCTCGGCGACGACGAGGAGCTGGGCTGGTGGGTCGACCGGGCCCGGGAAGGGGCGCGATGGCTGTGAGGAAGCGGGGTCGGCAGCTGCACACCGCCGTGCGGGAGGCCTACGACCGCACCGGGGAGGCCTGGAACGAAGGTCCGGCGGCGGTCTACGACCGGCTCGCCGACGTCCTCGTGGCCCGCTCGCCGGTGCCGCTCGGCGGCCGGCTGGTGCTCGACGTCGGCAGCGGCACGGGCGCGGCCTCGCTGGCCGCCGCCGAGGCCGGGGCCCGGGTCGTCGCCGTCGACCTCTCCCCCGCCATGCTGCGGGCCAACCGGGCGCCGCTCGTCGGCCGCATGGTCGGTGACGCGGCCGCCCTGCCCCTCGCCGACCGGTCGGTCGACGGCCTCGTCGCCGCCTTCTCCTTCACCCACCTGGCCGATCCCGCCGAGGCCTTCGCCGAGGCGGCCCGGGTGTGCCGGCCGGGTGCGCCCGTGCTCGTCGCCGCCTACGCCGCCGACGACGACCACCCGGTCAAGCACGCCGTCGACCGGGCCGCCGCCGAGGCGGGGTGGACGCCGCCGGCCTGGTACGTCGACCTGCGGGAGCAGGCCGTGCCGCAGCTGGCGTCCGAGGACGGCATGGCCGCCGCGGTCGCGGGCTCGGGCCTGCGGGGCGACGTGGCGCAGGTGACCGTCGACCTCCACGACCTGACCGCCAAGGAGATGATCGCCTGGCGGATGGGCATGCCCCAGCTGGCGCCCTACCTGGCGGCGTCCGACCACCGCACCCACGAGCGGGTGCGGCTGCGGGCGATCGACCTGCTGGGGCCGTCGCCGCCGCCGCTGCGCCGCTCGATCGTCGTCTTCGCCGGCACGGCCTGAGCCGGCACCGCCCGAGCCGGCGCCGTCCCCGCGTCCGGGCGACCGACCGGCGGGGCCGGCCCGCCCCGGTCAGTCCTCGTGCTGCGGGGCGACCGGCTGCTCGTCGCCGCCGGCCGCGCCCTCCGGGGCGGTAGCGTCGCCGGCGCCGTCCCCGACGGCGTCGCCGGCGGGGGCGCCCTCCTGCGCCCGGGCCGCCTCCAGGCGGGCGTCGCGCCGCATGGACAGCCAGATCGACACCGCCAGCACCACCGCGATGACCCCGAGGCTGACGCCCGTCGGGATGTGGTACCACTCGGCGACGATCATCTTGACGCCGACGTAGGCGAGGATGACGGCCAGGCCCTGCTGCAGCAGCGTGAACTTGTCGCGCAGGTCGGCGAGCAGGAAGTAGAGCGCCCGCAGGCCGAGGATGGCGAAGGCGTTCGAGCTGAAGACGATGAACTGCTCGCGGCTGACGGCCAGGATCGCCGGGATCGAGTCGACGGCGAACACGACGTCGCTGCTCTCGACGACGATGAGCACGGCGAACAGCGGGGTGGCCAGCACCTTCCCCGCCCGCCGGACGAACATCTTCTGGCCGTCGTACTCGGTGGTCGAGGGGATCACCCGGCGCACGACCCGCAGCACCGGGTTGTTCTGGGGGTGCACCTCCTCGTCGTCGTGGCGGAGCATCCGGACGGCGGTGACGAGCAGGAAGCCGCCGAAGACGAACAGCATCCACTCGAACCGCTCGAGCAGGGCGACACCGGCGAAGATGAAGGCGAAGCGCAGCACCAGCGCCCCGAACACGCCCCAGAACAGGACCCGGAACTGGTAGGCCCGGGGGACGGCGAAGTAGCTCATGATGAGCGCCCACACGAAGACGTTGTCGACGCTCAGGCTCTTCTCGATCAGGTAGCCGGAGATGTACTCGGTGGCGGCCTGACCCCCGTGCCACCAGTACATGACGCCGGTGAAGGCCACGCCGATGCCGATCCACACCGCCGACTCGATCGCCGCCTCCTTGGTGGAGGGGGCGTGCGGCTTGCTGTGGACGAGGAGCAGGTCGCCGATCAGCAGGGCGCTGACGAAGGCGAGGAACAGCACCCAGATCCAGGGGGCGACCTCGAAGCTGGCGAAGTTGCCCTCGTTCCCGGACGACGACTCGGCCGCCAGGACGGCGATGGACGACAGGGTCACGAACTACCTCCGGCTGTGTGCCACGCGGACTTCCAGCCGAAGGTCTTGCCCGCCGCGTGGGCCGGACCCACCGGGCCACCGGAGGCGAGGCGCCGCCTGCGGCCGTCCTGACGATGAGTCACGTTGAGGGCTACTCCCCTTCGGATCGGGCCGAGTCTAACCGCCGGCCCGGGATCGCCGGAACGCGGGTCAGGCGGCGGCCGTCGCCCGGACGATGGCCTGGGCCGCCGCCAGGCGGGCGACCGGCACCCGGAACGGCGAGCAGGACACGTAGTCCAGCCCCACCCGCTGGAAGAAGGCGATCGACTCGGGGTCGCCGCCGTGCTCGCCGCACACGCCGACCTTGAGCGACCGCTTGACCCGCCGGCCCCGCTCGACGCCGAGCGCCACCAGCTCCCCGACCCCGTCGGTGTCGATGGTGTCGAAGGGGTTGCGCCGCAGCAGCCCCCGCTCCAGGTAGGTGGGCATGAGGCGACCCTCGACGTCGTCCCGGCTGAAGCCGTAGGTCATCTGCGTCAGGTCGTTGGTGCCGAAGCTGAAGAAGTCGGCGACCTCGGCGATCTCGCCGGCCCGCAGCGCCGCCCGGGGCGTCTCGATCATCGTGCCGATGCTGATGTCGAGCTTGCGGCGCGACCCCTTCAGCGCCTCGCCGATCGCCTCCGACGCCCACCGGCGGGCCTCGGCCAGCTCCTCCCGGCTGACCGTCAGCGGGATCATGATCTCGACCACCGGCCGGCCGCCGGCCTTCGCCCGCTCGAGCGCCGCCTCGACCAGCGCCCGGACCTGCATGGCGTAGAGGCCGGGCTTCAGCACGCCGAGGCGGACGCCCCGGGTGCCGAGCATCGGGTTCTGCTCGCTCCAGGCCCGGGCGGCCGCCAGCATCCGCTCCTCCTCGGGCGACAGGCTCCCGGTGGCCCGGCGCACCTCCAGCTCCTCGACGCTGGGGAGGAACTCGTGCAGCGGCGGGTCGAGCAGCCGCACGGTGACCGGCAGCCCGTCCATCACCTCGAGGATCTCGACGAAGTCGGCCCGCTGGAGGCTGAGCAGCTTCTCCAGGGCGGCGGCCTCCTCGGCGGGGTCGTCGGACAGGATCAGCTGGCGGACCACCGGCAGCCGGTCCTCGCCGAAGAACATGTGCTCGGTCCGGCACAGCCCGATGCCCTCGGCGCCCAGCTCACGGGCCCGGGCGGCGTCCTCCGGCGTGTCGGCGTTGGCCCGCACCCCCATGTGCGCCCGCCGGCGGTTCTTGCCGTGGCGCACGGCGTCGGCCCAGCTGAGGATGGTCTCCAGCTCGGGCGGCGGGTCGCCCATCACCAGGTCGACCTCGCCGAGCACGACCCGGCCGGTCGTGCCGTCGATCGAGATGACGTCCCCCTCGTCGACCCGCACGTCGCCGACGGTGAACGAGCGGCCCTCGATGCGGATGGCCTCGGCCCCGACGACCGCCGGGATGCCCCAGCCCCGGGCCACGACCGCGGCGTGGCTGACGAGCCCGCCCCGGGCGGTGAGGATGCCCTGGGCGACCTGCATCCCGTGCACGTCCTCGGGCGAGGTCTCGTTGCGGACCAGGATGACCTGCTCACCGCGGTCGGCCGCGGCCACGGCGTCGTCGGCGGTGAAGTAGACCCGTCCCGAGGCGGCGCCCGGCGACGCCGCCAGCCCGGTGGCGATCACCTCGACGTCGTCGGACGCGAACTGCGGGTGGAGCACCTGCTCCAGGTGCTCCTCGGTGATCCGCAGCAGGGCCTCCTCGCGGCTGATCTTCCAGCCCCGGCGCCGCTGGTTGGTCATGTCGACCGCCATCTTCAGGGCCGCCCGGCCGGTGCGCTTGCCGATCCGGGTCTGGAGCATCCAGAGCTTGCCCTGCTCGATGGTGAACTCGGTGTCGCACATGTCCCGGAAGTGGGCCTCGAGCCGGGCGAAGATGCCGAGCAGCTCGTCCTTGACGCCCGGGAAGTGCTTGCCGAGCTCGTCGAGGTCGAGGGTGTTGCGGATGCCGGCCACCACGTCCTCGCCCTGGGCGTTGATGAGGAAGTCGCCGTAGGGCTTGTCCTCGCCGGTGGCGGCGTTGCGGGTGAAGCCCACGCCGGTGCCCGAGCGGTCGTCCCGGTTGCCGAACACCATGACCTGGACGTTGACCGCGGTGCCGAGGTCGTGGGGGATGCGCTCGCGCTCGCGGTAGGCGCGGGCGCGGGGGCTGTCCCACGACCGGAACACGGCCTCGATGGCGCCCCGGAGCTGGCGCTGCGGGTCCTGGGGGAAGGCCCGCCCGGTCTCCTCCTTCACCAGCTTCTTGTAGATGGTGCAGAGGTCCTTCAGGGCCTCGGCGCTGAGCTCGGCGTCGGACGAGACGCCCTCGTTGCGCTTGGCCCGCTCCAGCTCGTCGTCGAACAGCTCGCCGTCGAGGCCCAGCACGATCCGGGCGTACATGGCGATGAACCGCCGGTAGGAGTCGTAGGCGAACCGCTCGTCCGATGTCGCCCGGGCGAGGCCCTTCACGCTCCGGTCGTTGAGGCCGAGGTTGAGGACCGTGTCCATCATCCCCGGCATCGAGAACTTGGCCCCGGACCGCACGCTGACGAGCAGCGGGTCGTCGGGGTCACCGAGCCGCCGCTTCATCAGCTTCTCCAACCGCCCCGTGTGCCGGTCGATCTCCTCCGACAGCCCCGGCGGCCACCCCGAGCGCATGTAGTCACGGCACGCGTCGGTGGTGATCGTGTACCCCGGGGGCACGGGCAGCTTCAGCACCGAGGTCATCTCGGCGAGGTTGGCCCCCTTGCCGCCCAGCCGGTCCTTCAGCTCCATGGGGGGCCGCTTGTGGCGGTGGTCGAAGGCGTAGACGTAGGGCAACTGTCGTCCCCCGATCGCTGACGGTCCGCGTGGCTCTGGTGGTCGCGAGCCTACGCGTCGCACAGGTCCTGGGCGACGACCACCAGGGCAGGTCGCGCCCGCGCGGAGGCGGGCGCGACGGCGGAATCCCGTGGGGTGCCCGGGGCGGCGACCGCTAGCGTCGCGTGGCGATGTCCGCGCTGCCGTCCCGCTCCGATCCGAGCCCGCTCGACGACGCCGGGCCGGGCGACGAGCCGCTCATCCACGCCAAGGCCCTGACCAAGAAGTTCGGGTCGTACGTGGCGGTGGACGGCGTTGACTTCGCGGTCCAGCGGGGCGAGGTCTTCGGCTTCCTCGGCCCCAACGGGGCCGGCAAGACGACGACCATGCGGATGATCGCCTGCGTCTCGCCGATCACCGACGGCGAGCTGCGGATCCTCGGCATGGACCCCCGGCACCACGGCCCGGCGATCCGGGCCCGGCTCGGCGTCGTGCCCCAGGAGGACAACCTCGACACCGAGCTGACGGTCTGGGACAACCTCGTCATCTACGGCCGCTACTTCGGCCTGCCGTCCGGCGTCATCCGCGAGCGGGCCGCCGAGCTGCTGGCGTTCGCCCACCTGGAGGACCGGCGCGACTCGCGGGTCGACCCGCTCTCCGGCGGCATGAAGCGGCGCCTGACCATCGCCCGGGCGCTGATCAACAAGCCCGACCTCGTGCTGCTGGACGAGCCGACGACCGGCCTCGACCCCCAGGCCCGGCACCTGCTGTGGGAGCGGCTCTACCGCCTCAAGCGGGAGGGCGTGACGCAGGTGCTCACCACCCACTACATGGACGAGGCCGAGCAGCTCTGCGACCGGCTGGTCATCATGGACGAGGGGCGCATCGTCGCCGAGGGGTCGCCCCGCGAGCTGATCGAGCGCCACTCCACCCGTGAGGTGCTCGAGCTGCGCTTCGCCCTCCCCGACGAGCAGGACGCCGCGCTGCCCCACCTCGAGGGGATCGGCGAGCGGGTCGAGCCGCTGGCCGAGCGGGTGCTCGTCTACGCCGACGACGGCGACGCGGCGCTGGCCCAGGTGACCGACCGGGGCGTGCGGCCGCACTCGGCGCTGGTGCGCCGGGGCTCGCTGGAGGACGTGTTCCTGCGGCTGACCGGGAGGTCGCTCGATGAGTGACCTGGTCGCCGGCGCCGACGACGCCGTCGCCGGCCGGCGCCGGCGGCCCGGGCCCCTGGTGCCGATGCTGCGGGTGACCGAGCGCGAGGCCCGCATCTGGACCCGCTACTGGCAGACCTCCCTGCTGTCGGGCGTGCTGACGCCGCTCATGTTCCTCGGCGCCATGGGCATCGGCCTCGGGGGCCTCGTCGACGACGCCCGCGGCCCGGTCGACGGCGTCGACTACCTGGCCTTCGTGACCCCCGGCATCCTGGCCGCCACGGCGATGCAGGCGGCCGCCGGCAACTCGCTCTGGCCGGTCATGGGCGGCATCAAGTGGGAGAAGCAGTTCCACGCCGCCGCCGCCACCCCCATCTCGCCGGGCCAGGTCTTCGGTGGCTACCTGCTGTGGGGCGCGGCCCGGACGGCCCTCAACGCGACGCTGTTCGTCGCCATCGCCGCCCTGCTGGGCGGCGTGCCCTCGCCGTGGGGCGTGGCGGCCGTCCCCGCCGCGGTCCTGGGCTACGTCGCCTTCGCCGCGCCGATCACCGCCTACGCCGCGCTGCAGGACAGCGACGTCACCTTCCCGCTGATCATGCGCCTGGCCATCGTGCCGATGTTCCTGTTCTCCGGCACCTTCTTCCCCGTCCGCCAGCTGCCCGACTGGCTCGAGCCCCTGGCGCGCGTCAGCCCGCTGTGGCACGCCGTCGAGCTGTGCCGGGGCGCCACGACGGGCTCGCTGGGCGCGCTCGCCGCCCTGGGCCACGTCGCGTTCCTGCTGGTCGTGATCGGGCTCGGCTGCCGGTGGAGCGTGCGGGCGTTCCACGCGAGGTTGGCGGGGTGAGGCCGTGAGCACCGCCCTGGCCGTCCTCGGGTCCCGGCGGGCCCTGCGCGTGGTCGAGCGCAACGGCCGCGTGACCCTGCGCGCCTGGCCGGCGTTCGCCAGCAGCCTGCTCGAGCCGATCTTCTACCTGTTCTCGATCGGCATCGGCGTGGGAGCGCTGGTCGGCAAGGTCGAGGGCCCGACCGGCCCCGTCGACTACGACCAGTTCGTGGCCCCGGCGATGATGGCCACCGCCGCCATGAACGGCTGCGTCTTCGAGACCACCTACAACTTCTTCTACAAGTACAAGTACGCGAAGACCTACGACGGCATGCTGGCGACGCCGCTCGGGGTCGGTGACATCCTCGCCGGCGAGCTGGGGTGGGCGCTGGCCCGGGGCGCCCTCCACTCGGGGGTGTTCCTCCTCACGATGTGGGCGATGGGCCTCGCGCCGTCGGCCTGGAGCGTCCTCGCCCTGCCGGGGGCCGTGCTCATCGGCTTCGGGTTCGCGGGCGCCGGCCTGGGGCTGACCACCTACATGCGGTCGTGGCTCGACTTCGACTACGTGCAGCTGGCGATCATCCCGCTGTTCCTGTTCTCGGCCACGTTCTTCCCCCTGTCCGAGTACCCGGACGCCGTCGCCTGGGTCGTGCGCCTCGGGCCCCTGTACCAGGGCGTGGCCATCGAGCGGGCGGTCGTGTTCGGCGAGCTGTCGCCGGTGCTCCTCGCCCACGCCGCCTACCTGGTCGCCATGGGCTGGCTGGGGCTGCGCCTCGCCCGGCGACGGATGAGCCTGCGGCTGCAGCCCTGACCGGCCCCCGAGCTGTGTGCGGCGGGTGGCGGTCGGGCAGGCTGGGACCGTGCCCGCCGCCGACCGCGACCTCGTGACCGCCCGGGGCCTGACCGTCCCGGCCGCGGCCCTCGACGAGCGGTTCGCGCGCGGCTCGGGCCCCGGCGGGCAGCACCGCAACGTCACGGCCTCGGCGGTCGAGCTGACCGCCGACCTCACGGCGCTTCAGGGCCCCGGTGCGGCGCGGGTGCGGGCCCGCCTCGGGGACGTCGTGCGGGTCCGGGCCGACGAGTCGCGCTCGCAGTGGCGCAACCGGAGCCTGGCCCGGGAGCGGCTGGCCGAGCTGATCGACGAGGCGGCCACGCCGGTCACGCCCCGCCGCCCGACCCGGCCGTCGCGGCGGGCCCGCCTGCGGCGGCTGGCGGAGAAGCGCCGCCGGTCGGAGCGCAAGCGCCAGCGGGCCTGGCGGCCGGGCGACGACGCCTGAGACCCGCCGGCGGGGCGTCAGAACCCGAGCCGGTCGTGCAGGTGGTCGACGAGCTCGGCGATCGGGACCCGGTCCTGCGCCATCGAGTCGCGGTCCCTCACGGTGACCGCCCGGTCCTCGAGGGTGTCGAAGTCGACGGTGACGCAGAAGGGCGTGCCCAGCTCGTCCTGGCGGCGGTAGCGGCGGCCGATCGCCTGGGTCTCGTCGTAGTCGCACATGAAGTGCGGCTGCAGCAGGGAGAGCACCTCCCGGGCGGGCTCCTGCAGCTCGGGCTTCTTCGACAGCGGGAGCACCGCCACCTTGTAGGGGGCGATGCGGGGGTGGAACCGCAGCACCGTCCGCATCTCGCCCTGGCCCTGCCCCTCGCGGGCGACCTCCTCCTCGTCGTAGGCCGCCATGAGGAAGGCCATCGCCGCCCGGGTGGCGCCCGCCGCCGGCTCGATGACGTGGGGGACGTAGCGCCGGCCGGTCGCCTGGTCGAAGTACTCGAGCTTCTCGCCCGAGAACTCCTGGTGCCGGCGCAGGTCGTAGTCGCCGCGGTTGGCGATGCCCTCGAGCTCGTCCCAGCCCCAGGGGAACAGGAACTCGACGTCGCTCGTGGCCGACGAGTAGTGCGAGAGCTCCTCGGGCGTGTGGGCCCGCAGGCGCAGCTTCTCGGCCGGGATGCCCAGCTCGCGGTACCAGTTCAGCCGCTCGGCGCACCAGTGCTCGAACCAGGTGTCGGCCTCCTCCGGCGGCACGAAGTACTCGAGCTCCATCTGCTCGAACTCGCGCGTCCGGAAGACGAAGTTGCCGGTGGTGATCTCGTTGCGGAACGACTTGCCCACCTGGGCGATGCCGAACGGCGGCCGCTTGCGGGCGGTCTCGAGCACGTTGCGGAAGTTGACGAACATGCCCTGCGCCGTCTCCGGCCGCAGGTAGACCTCGTGGCCGGCGCCCTCGACGGGGCCGGCGTAGGTCTTGAACATGAGGTTGAACTGCCGGGCCTCGGTGAAGCTGTCACGGGCGCCGCAGTTGGGGCAGACCCGGGGGTCGTCGAGCTTGTCCTCGCGGAACCGCTCCCGGCAGTTGCGGCAGTCGACGAGCGGGTCGGTGAAGTTCTGGAGGTGGCCGGACGCCTCCCACACCGCCGGCGGCGTCAGGATGGCGGCGTCGAGGCCGACGATGTCGTGGCGCAGCTGCACCATCGAGCGCCACCAGGCGTCCTTGACGTTGCGCAGCAGCAGCACGCCGACCGGGCCGTAGTCGTAGGTCGAGCGGAACCCGCCGTAGATCTCGGCCGACGGGAAGACGAAGCCGCGGCGCCGGCAGAGGTTGACGACCTTGTCGAACAGCGACGGGTCCGGCTCGGCCGCGCCGCCGCCCGACGGCGTGGTCTCGGCGGTGGACAGCTCGGCGGAGGCGGCGTCGGACATGGCGGTCCAGTCTACGGACCGACCGGACGCAGCCGGAACCGGCCCCGGCTCCGGCCCGTGCGGGGACGGCCACGGTGCTAGAACGAGCCCCGTGAGCGCCTACTCCTACCCCGCCGCCGCTCCGCCGCAGCCCCGGGGCGCGGCGGACCCGACCGCCGTCATGGCGCGCCGCACCGGAGCGTGGGTGGTCGACTTCCTGATCTACCTGGTGATCATGGCGTTCCTCGGCCCGACGCCGCTCAGCCCGCTCGCCGAGTACTACGACGTCGAGGGCGTCGACGACCCGTGCGAGATCCTGCAGGAGGGCGACCAGTACGACGCCGCCACCTGCGTCGTGGTCGACGACCGGGCCTACGTCACGAGCTCCGCCGACGTCGCCGTCCAGATCGTCGTCAGCCTCGCCCTCTTCGTCGGCTACTGCGTGCTCCAGGGGGCGACCGGCCGCACGCCGGGCAAGGCGCTGCTCGGGGTGAAGGTCGTCGACGAGCGGGGCGGCAACCCCGGGTTCGGCCGGTCGCTCGGCCGCACCGTCCTCTGGGCCGTCGACGGCTTCCCCTGGTGCCTGCCGCTCGTCGGGTTCATCCTCGGCCTGTCGACGCCGGGCCACCGCCGGGTGGGCGACATGGCCGCCAAGACCTTCGTCGTCGGCAAGGCCCACACCGGGCCGGTCGTCGTGCCCGGGCTCACCCCGAGCGCCCCCCAGGCGCCCGCCGGCTACCCGCCGCCGGGCGGCTACCCCGCGCCGGGCGGGCCCGGCCAGCCCTGGGGCGCGCCCGGCGGCGGGTGGGCGTCCGGGGCCGGTCTCTTATAAAAATCTCCGAGCCCACGGGAGGGACTCCAACACCGAATGCCGCTTTTTGTTGGAAAAAAAAAAAAAAATACCAAGGTAACAAGAAACTATCGAAGAACGAGTAAA